>NZ_CP009528.1:3923720-4228464 GCF_000970025.1 Methanosarcina barkeri MS | reverse complement strand
GACTCGAACTGTGAGATATGTAATATCTCCAAAGCCACTTTTAAGTAAATAGATAATTCAGTAGGTAATAAATCCATTATAAACACTGTAGAAATTCACTGTAGAAATTCGTTGTAAAAATTCACTATAATAATTCACTATAAAAATTCACTATAAAAATTCACTATAAAAATTCACTATAAAAATTCGTTTTGTGATCTTATAAATTCAGTTCATGAGGATCTCATTTAATTTTGAAAAATTAATTCCCTGACCACACCTGACCAAAAGCTAATCCCAGGAAGTCCTCAATCAATAATCATCCAACCTATACAGACTCGCCCTTTTGCACCGAATTTTATGCGAACATTTGTGATAAGTGTTGGAGTATATGCGGGATGTATGGGATGTATACAGGAGATCGATACTTTTACGTTGGGTCTTCAGGGTTAATAATATTTATTTGGTAGGCCGATTTATATAAATCGAGACTATATGTACAAAGTTAGATTCTTTTTTATGCTGTTACTGATGGTACTTATTTTACCCACTGTCTCAGCTGCATCTGGAACGAATCCGGAAAAAATTCTGGATTATCCATGGGATCACTCCCCTATTACTGTATATATTGATGACAGCAATGTTCCCGAACACTACAGCACGACCTATTACACACAAATAGAAAAGGCTATGGAATATTGGGAGGAGGGAGGAAACGGAAACCTTGAGTTTACGCCTGTTTTCAAACTTGTGGATTCGAAAGAAGCTGATATCAGAATAAAATGGGTCGAGAATCTGGAGAAAGTTGAAGGGGCTCCTCCGGGTGTTGCTGGCTATGCAAGTCCCACGGTATCTGATGGTCGATTTGTAAGAGTCGATATAGTGCTTGAAGTAGGCAACTATCAGGGAAAAGCCTGGCGCCAGTATGGGGATACAACAATGCTTTCTATTGCAAAGCATGAATTCGGGCACGCTCTGGGCCTGGGTCACAGCAGCAACAGAAGGGATATCATGTATCCTGAATACGAGCAAAGAGAAGATCTAAACCCTCTACTCATGAGCAAGTACGGGCCTATACTGCAGGTGGCAGCTCTTGTGGCTCTTGTAGTTCTCCTGTCCCTCGGGGTAAGCTGGCAGCGCAGCAGGAAAAAAAGGAAAAAACTTGAGGATAAGTATTTCAAGTGAAAATTTATTTAAAGTACCTCAGAGTAAATCCAAGTTGAAACCCTATTGAACCCCTATCCTAAAAATCAAAATTGATTTTGGATAAGTTTACAAAAAATATTTTTATAATAATCCTTTTTTTCGCATTATATTTATTAAATTTTTAAGTTTACTATTAATACATGAAATTTACTTTTACCCATATGATTTGAAGAAGATACCTTTTTTCATTTATCCATATTTTTAAGTCTATTTCAACTAACCTGACATATTCACAGTAGTTCCCAATATTTCCGGTTCCGAATCATGGTTTGGCCCTGAAAATAACGAATAGTTGTTAGCATCCTCGCAACTAAAAATGGAGCTATAAAAGACTTCATTGGTCATAGGTTAAGGAATTTTCTTACCTGAAAACTATCGATTTTGCATTAGAAGCCGGCCTTAAATTTTGGCAGGTTTACATGAAATCGACACTCTATTCCAGCCCATAAATATTCCAGCCCATAAACTATTAAAATATTTAATAAATATTTTAAAATTGACGCAATTTATCACAAGTCTTCACTTAACCGAAGACGTATGTAAAAGACTTAGATGAGGATATTGAATCCTCATCATATATTCTTTCTTAATTACATATTCTTACTTTCTTTTATACAAAAACACAACAAGCAAACTAACGATCCCAAAAACTGATTCAAAACCTGGAGATTTTTTGTCTTCATTTTCAGAAGTAGTTGGACTTTGTGTCTGTTTAACATTTGTTGCATTACTTGCATTGTTTTCAAGACTACTATTAGATCCAGATTGAGTTCCATATTTTGTTTCGTTCATAGCTGCGTTTGATGCGGTCTTGCCAGTTATTGCAAAAGGAGAAGATAATCCTGGGGTTTCAGCTATGAAATACAGGTACTCATTGTCTTCTCCTGCAAGAGTGGTTTGTAAAGGATTCCATTTTGAATCATTGTACCTCTTGAAGGTAACGGAAGACTTGTCTATATTTTTATCTTGTAACCAGGATTTTTCAATCTTGAAATATACTGTTGCATTTTCAATATTATCGGAAGTTGCAAATCCACTGTTTCCTACCCAGATGTTTACGAATTTATATACTTCATCAGAAGGTGGTTCTGAAACCAGAGTGGACTGATTTTTTAGCATCTCAACTATAGCTGTAGTTTTGCCAACAGTCTTTTTTGAATCAAAATTTATATTAGTGACAGGAGTGGCATTTTGTGGGAAATTGAAATTTACAGAGTTTCCGTATGTAATAGATGTCTGTGAAAGTTCTTTAGTTGCAACATTGCTTTGAGGTTCGGGCGAGCCCCCAGTACCCCCACTGCTACCACTGCTACCACTGCTACTGCTGCCACTGCTACTACTGCCACTGTTGCCACTGCCACTGCTGCCACTGCTGCTACTATCGCTGCTATCTGATACAGTAACAGTTCCCACGCTATCTCCATTGCTGCTGTCCCCACTATCGCTTTCATCACTTGAGCTACTTACTTCTTCTACATTTATTGTTTTGTTTGCTAAGCTTGTTCCGTTTTCATTGTTTACTATTAGATTGACAGTATAGTTTCCTGCTTGTGAATATATGTGTGTCGGATTCTGCTCGGTTGAATTAGTTCCGTCTCCAAAATCCCAGTTCCATCCATTTGCATTTTGTGAGGTGTCTACAAACTGCACATCGAGACCATTGAAAGTATCGGCGTCAAAGCCTGCTTCAGGAAGAACTTTCTGTTGTCCCTGAACAGTTATTTCTTGAGCTGTCGCATCCCAACCTCTTCCATTGCTCACTTCTAAAACAACTCTATAAGTCCCGGGAGAAGTGAAAGTATATGTTGGGTTCTTTTCTTTTGAAGTATTTGTCAGTCCAAAATACCATAAAGTTGTAGTTGCATTTTTACTGTTGTCGGTAAATGTTACATTCAATGGTGCATATCCAGAAGTAGAAGATGCAGAGAAATTAGCAGTTGGTAGACCTGTAGTGTTTTTATTTCCTACCACATAATCTATCTTTTTAAGTGAATCACTTCCATTAGACCCAACTACAATTAAAGTAACATTAAAGACTCCATAAGCGCCAACTCTTCCAAATTCATGAGAAGTAGTTACAAAGTTCCCGTTTCCAGCGCTGTAAGACCAGTGGTCAATTTGAGGATTATAGAATTCCCATTTCCATCTGGTAACTTGACCGGTAACGTTACCATTTAGCCTGGACTCAAAAGGAACAGTCCCATGAGTAATATTACATGTAAAGTCATTAATTGTGACATTGTCTGAAGATGTGACATTGCCTACAGCTGAAACCACTCCAATTGATGGTATAATAGCTAAAGTTACTTGCAAGAATAGTGTAACTAATAAAATCATAGATGAAAAAGATTTTTTCATATAAGGACTCCTTAGGACAAACCAACTAAGATGTAAATTCTACAATTCCTTACTTTAGTTGCATAAGTCCTATTCATTTTTGTTAGCTGTTTACCAGACAATGACCGAAAAATTTGTTCTTAAATATAAGCTTACTTTTTTGAATAGAATTATTTCAAGAGTATATCTCTAAAAAGAAGTTCAGTTAATCCGTAATTTATTGAAAACAACCCAGATAAAGTAATAACTATGAAAATAATTCTTGAAATTGTAATTATAGATTGTGAGACTATCCCAAAACTTCATGTAATCTAATTATTACTGCTAATATTATAACTCCTAAATATGATGCTTCTTTGATTTCATATCTTGGAAATACTTTTTTACATGACTTTATCCCGCTGAAAAACCTCTCTATTTCACTTTTCTTTTTGTATTCTTCCTGATCTACCTTTATTGGTCTTCCTCTCTTCTTTTTCTTCTGATTTCTTTTGTTCACTGGTATATTGGACTTTATTCCTTCTCTCCGATTATATTTTCTAATTTTATCTGTATCATAAATTGCATCAGCTGTCACTTTGGAAGGCCTGTTTGCAGGCCTTCATGCGGGTCTTTTTATCTTGAAATTTTTAAGCGTATGAATATATAGAGTTGAGTCATTCTTATTTGCAGGAAAAATAATAATCAAGAGAGGGAAACCTTTTATGTCTATTAAAACGCTTAATCTTACCTTTTTTACTTTTTTGTATCCATTTTAATTGGTTTTTCCCATTTTTTGGCAGGAATATCCTTTGTATCAGTAAAGCAATGGGAAATATCTATCTTATCCAAATCATAACCTTTGTTTAAAAGTTCATTGAAAATCTTCTGATATATACTATGTTCAAACAGATATGGATGAAATCTATGAACTGTTGACTTAGATCCATATCTTCTGGGAACGTTTTTCCATGTACAACCGGACATAACAACGTACAAAATACCGTTCATTAACTTCCTCAATTTGCACGAAGCCTTCCTGTATTCGGTTTCTGCGGAGGAAGATAAAGTTCTATGGAGTTCCATAGAACGTCATCGATTTAATAGAATGACATAACGGTAAATTATAATTCCAATATAATCGGTAAATTTATAATTTCAATATAATATTACTTTTGGGATAGGCTCGGTATTAAAAATATACTTAAAATATATAAAAAGTTCTTCATTGGTCATCGGTTAAGGAGTTTTCTTGCCTGACAGCTATCGATTTTGCATTAGAAGTTGGCCTTAAATTTTGGCCTGTTTGCATGAAATCGATACCCTGTTCCAGCTCATAATTTATTAAAATATTTAACAAATGTTGAGAACATTGACGCAATTGTCACGATTTCTTACTTAACCGAAGACGCATTAAAAGTTCTTTATTATCAGCTTACAAATGGCCTTAGTGTAAGTCACTAATTTTTCTTTCGAATTTTTACTTAAAGAGCTGATTCAAAAACTCAATATCTACTTTTTTGAAACTCATTTTTAAAATCGCCAATTGAGATTCTGGCCAAGAAAGCAATTCTAGAACTCTTATAAATCATGAAAATAAAAATTGGTTTTGTGACAGGCTCAGCAGGTAATCACTTTTCGGATAGAGTTTAAATAGGCAGCTCTGGGAGTTCCTTATTTTCTGCAGTGAATCTTTTAAAGAACTCTTTAAAATGAGCGGGAAGATCATTCATTTCCAGAATATCCTCAAGAGAGCTCCATGCATGTTCCACATGTTCATAGCTCAACTTTACATCAGCAATGACATATCCTCCATCATATATTATGGCAATTACTTTTTTGTCCGGAAGCTCAAAGGTAGCATATCCTGCAATCTCTCCGAGCACAATTGAAATCCCGGTTTCCTCCCAGACCTCCCGAACAACTGCATCTTTAAGAAGTTCTCCACGGCTCAGCTTTCCACCCGGCAGATCCCATTTCCCCGGATTGCTGTGAAAATTTTCCGACCGCTTGAGAAGCAGGAATTCGCCTTTCTCGTTCCGTAGAGCGGCATAAACAGAAACGATGTAAGGTTTCTCCAGATTCATACAATATATATGTGAGATTTCTCTGTCTTAAAGGCTGGCTCTTTTAAGATCTTCAGGATATAGCTTTTTTCAAATACAGATTTTTAAAAGAAAAATCCACCATGAAAGAAATTCTTACTACTTTTTCGTCAGGATTGGAGACGATACTTTGTGAGACTACGAACAGTATAAACATAAACAAAAGAAATTTGATAAAAGAATAAATTCAGGAAAATAGTAATAGAAAACTATATTAGAAATGTTAGGTTTCAATTTGAAACTATAAATCTAAAGTTAAATCTGGAAAAAACGATGATGACAGGTATTATATAAAAAGAATCTAAAAATAAGAATGGGACCAGGTAGAAGATAAGAAATACCTTTTAATGAGTTATGGCTTCGGGCATGTAGAGATGTGGTCTTTGATACGTAAAAAAGAATATTTTAAATATGCCTTTTTCAATCTGGAGAAGTACAAGGTCCAGAGTTTGATCAATCTCAATGAATGGAAAATCCGGATAGGAACAGATTTTAATTATAAAAAATATACACAGAAATTCCACTCTGAATCCCTATGAAGGTGTATTTTTGAATCAGGGAATATTGAAGAAAGCCATTGTAATTCTCTTACTACTTACAGTTGGAGTATTTCTGGTCCATGCCTACTGGACAGAGATTGTATCTGTTCTTGGAGAGAGCTTGAAAATGCTCGCTGAAACACGGATTCGATATGTTATTTTGGCGTTCTTAGTTTACCTGTTGAGTGTGTACTTATTTGCAGTCCGCTGGCAGCAGGTACTCTCCTCCATTGGCCACAATCTTAAAGCCACAGATCTTCTTCCCATTCTTTTCGGAGCAATTTTTGTGAATAATCTAACTCCAGCGAACCGGACAGGAGGTGAACCCCTGCGGATGTTATGGGTTAACAAACGCTTTGGGATAAGTTATACCGATGCTTTCATAACGATCCTCTTTGAAAGGCTCGTTGAAGCGATTCCCATTATCCTGCTCTTATTCTACGTGCTATATTTCGTTCCTTCTCTAGATATTAAATTCCTGCCTCTGAAAAATATCCTGACATTAAATTCAACTTATCTGTTTCTCCTTGCCTCCCTTGCAACTGGAATACTCATATGGATTTTCCGGGAAAGATTTACTGTCCTTCTTAAAGATATAAAGCAAAACTGGAAAAAACTTCATAAATCTTTTATTCCTGCTCTCCTATTATCTTCTGGGGTCTGGATTCTGGATATAGTACGACTTCAACTGATCGCCCTGGCTCTAAATCTTAATCTTTCTCTGCATATTATCGCATCAGTTTCAATCTTGTATCTCCTGCTCGGACTCCTGCCAATAACTCCTGGAGGGCTTGGAATCGTTGAAGGAGGATTGATTTCCCTGCTTCTATATTTTGGGTTATCGCTTGCTTCTTCAGGAAGTTTCGTTTTTCTGGAACGTTTTATCTCTTTTGGACTGAGCAGTCTGATAGGATTCCTTTACCTGTTTTATTACGGAGGATCTGAGATATGGAAAAACATAAAATTGCAATGATCAGTGATTGGTATTTTCCAAAGGTAGGAGGAATCGAGTATTCAATGCACACCCTTGCTAAAACCCTGAGCAAGCATGGATATGAGGTAAGCGTTATTACAAGGAGCTACCCAGGTGTTCCTGAGTACAGTAGAAGGGATGGAGTATCAGTAATAAGAGTTAAAGGTAAACCTTTACCCGGACAGAGGCGATTTCTCATGCCAGGTGCATATAAAGAACTCTTCAACCTTTTAAAAAACGGGAATTATGATATTGTCAATTGTCATGGGCTTGATTCACCCATCGGTATGATTGCTCTTATTATTTCCAGAAAACTCGGAATTCCCGTAGTAGTCACCAATCATTCCCTGGTAGGAGATACGCCATATAGTTCGCTTTTATATCTTGCAGGCAAATTGCTTCTAAAAAATACTGATGCTGTAATTGCAGTTAGTTCGGCAGTTGAAAAAGACTCAAAGCTGATGACAAAAAAACCAATATACCGGATTTTCAATGGGGTAGATTCTGAAGATAAAATCATCAAAGTCTCCTTCCCTGTTAATACTAAAGGAAAACTCGTAATTGCCACGGTTGCACGCATGACAAAGAAAAAGGGTGTTCAAAACATTGTAGATTTAGCCCCTTCACTTCTGGAAAAGCATAAAAATTTGCTGTTTGTAATGATAGGAGACGGCCCACTAAGGGAAAAGCTTGAAAGCACGGTGGAGGAGTCAGGTTTATCCGGAAATTTCTACTTTACAGGGGAAGTACCCAGGGAAAAAGTGCTGGGATATCTGGAACAGGCAGATATATTTGCTCTTCCCTCGATTAATGAGGCTTTTGGAATTTCGATTCTGGAGGCAATGTCAAAAGAGGTTCCTGTTGTAGCAATGAATAACAGTGGGGTTTCGGATATTGTAAATAACGGTGTGAACGGCTATCTTGCAGACAGCATTACCGAATTTTCAGAATATCTTGAGAATCTTATAGAAAAACCGGCCCTGCGAACTTCCTTTTCCAGGGAAGCTTTAAGAGGGCTTTCAAATTATGACTGGAACCGGATCTGTGAACAGACAAGCAAAGTATATACAAGTGTCATTTATGAAAAATATCACAATAACTGTTGATGTGGAAGAAGACTGTCCCCCGATGCTTACAAGTACGAGAGGCATGGAAGAAGGACTGCCTGAGTTACTGGATCTTTTCAAAAAAGAAAGGATAAAAGCAACATTTTTTGTTACCGGGATGATGGCTAAGCAATATCCTGACATTATACATAGAATCCCGGAAGAAGGACATGAACTTGGATGCCATGGATATACTCATACGCGTTTTGACCGCATGGATAAAGAAGAAGCCAGAACTGCTCTCAAGCAGGCTGGAGGAGTTTTGAGGCAGTTTGAAAGGAAGCTGGTTTCTTTCAGGGCCCCGAACCTGCAGTTCCCGAAAAATTATCTTGGACTTCTGGAAGATGAGGGTTTTAGGTACGACTCATCCATTGCAGCATATAAGCCTCCTTTTTCCCGGAGCAAAGTTGAAGGCAAAATAATAAGGATTCCAGCGACGATTACTTCTTCATTTATAAGGCTGCCTCCAGAATTTTTTATCCCGCTACTCAAACGCTGGGAATCCCCTGTAATCTTTGTCCATCCCTGGGAATTCGTGGATATGTCAAACACATCTATACGCCTGGATTGCAAGTTCAATACTGGAGAAAAAGCCCTAAACAACCTTAAAGTTTTGATCCGTACCTTAAAAGCTCAAGATTACGGTTTTTTAACTCTGCAAGAAAGAGCAAAACTTGAAAAATATGAATAACTGCCTGAAAAGAGTAAATAAACCCTTTTTCCTTGTGAGAAGGTGCCAATGTTGCCTATTGAGTTTTAATTGAAATACTTGCACAAAATTATTTTTCAAGAACTTTCAGAAGTTTCCTGATTTT
This sequence comes from Methanosarcina barkeri MS, assembly GCF_000970025.1. Classification (GTDB taxonomy): domain Archaea; phylum Halobacteriota; class Methanosarcinia; order Methanosarcinales; family Methanosarcinaceae; genus Methanosarcina; species Methanosarcina barkeri. The sequence goes on along the minus strand of NZ_CP009528.1, from coordinate 4,219,425 downwards.
ATCGTTTTCTATGGAATAGAGCCTCATCTTCCCTTCTTTTCTCACTTTAATTATTCCCCAGTCCTGCAATTTTGCAAGGTGCATTGAGGTATTTGACTGAGTTCTATCAATGAGTTCCGGGATCTCGCAGGCGCATAGTTCTCCTTTGCAGTCACTGCATTTATTCTCTTTGCATTTGCACTCAGCATCAAGAAGAGCCTTGATAATTCTGTACCTTGTATCTTCGCTCAGTGCCTTGAAAAGCTGGATGTTTTCTTCATCACTCATATCAATAAACATTGAATATAAGAATATATATTTTTCTAAAGCTGAATAATAAAATCAAACACTTGATCCGGGTTACCTTTAAACAAGCTATAAAATAAGAAAGCTTCAGATTTCATTTTCCTGCCGCTCTCTTAGCTTCTTTTGTTATTTCTTTCATCATTTCTCCAACGAGGTTAGCTTTTTCACAGTGAGAGGCCTCCTTTGGCTTGCAGTTCAGGAGAATACTCATCAGTCTGTCAGCCATCCGGTAGAATTTTAGATCTTCAAGCCGGACCAATATTCCTGATAAACTCTCACTAAATTCCCTGCATTTATCGTGATTGCAGACAGCTTCCTCATGCAACTGGCATACTGATTGCAGTTCTTTTATTATCTCTTTCGGGATACTCTCAACCATAAAAATCAATCCGGTTCAGCTTTATTTCCAATAACTTAAAGGAGCGGTTGCAATTATGAAAGTAAATTTGGCAAAGTAAAATATGGCAAAAAAGATCTGGCACTTTTTACCACAAATCAAAAAATATAATTCTCAAATTACAACACTTAAAATTTTAAAATGTATATTCATGCCTGCAATGCTCCATTATATCCTCTATAAAATCGGTGTAAAAGTCATCCAAGACTGTCACTTTATCTCCTGCCCTCATAGCTCTGGCTTCCAGGTCTTCTTTACATGCGTAAATTTTGAACTCTTGTTGTTCTTCTATCCCGGTAAGCAGGTGATAGACTCCATCTCCTGCAAGGTAGATTCTGGCTTTCTCAGAACAGGCAGCCAGTTTAAGACATAACTCCGATTTCTGGCTGAAGGGAGGCTTTGTCAGCAGGAACACATCCGATTGTTCTTGTTTCATATTATCATCCGATAAATCCATGATCAGCAGTAGTATTCAGCCATTAAGTAGTATTCAGCCATTATTAAAACGAGATCACACCATCCGAGCTTTTCATTACTTCAAAAAAATCTTCTTCGTCGGTCAGTTCTAGGGTTTCTATCAAAGTTTCTCCGAAAAGGTACCTTTCCATCAGCGAGGGTTCATGCACAAGCACTCTCAACTCCCCGTATGCATAAAGAATATCTGCAAGGTTTGGTAATCCAAGCTTTCTGCTGTCTTGCCCTGCAACCGCAAGATAAACTCCATCGCCATAAAGACCGAGAGTCACATCCATCTTCCTAAGGCTTACTGCAGCTGCATTCAATGCTCCAAAAGCTTTTTCACTGCCGTATGGTGCTGTATCCAGCAGATAAAAAACTGATCTCATAAGATCCGAACCTCCCAAAAATTGGATTTTATCAATAAAACCTTATCTTGAAAGTGAAATTACTCTGTCACTTTTATTTAACATTTCCGACAGCTCATAAAGGCTAGTAATTCTTATTCCAGGGAGATAATCTCTGCAGTTACTTCCCTGTATAATCTCCTCTTCTGGAATGTAGCCTCTTGCACTGGCGCATCGCGCACAGGCTCGAATAACGACCCCTTTTTCCGCAAGTCCGGAAAACAGTTGTCCTGCATTGGTAAAGAAGGATGGGTCCTGGCTCTTTTTTGGGATGTGCACTGCATCCAGGTACAGAAATATGTTTACTTTATATTGTTTAAGTGCAGCCCTGGCGAGTTTGTAGGCGATCTCAGCGTACTCAGAGATGTAAGGACCATCAGTGAGTACTATTGTTAGTGTTTTCAAAGCTTCCTCCAACTGATTGATACATCAGATTGTGACTCAAATGTACGCCAGCCAGAAACTGTAGCCTTTCGAGGTTGGTTTCATAACCTGACTCTTTAAGTTGCGTACACTGATCTAAACTTACCTGTCCTGCCGTAGCCTTATGGCAAAGATGTAGCAGCTCTGTTCACCGCAGTCTCGACAGTTGGTCTGGGGCAGGTGTTTATATATGCCCATAAGTTCTACCCTGACATTTCCTCTGGGAGGCAGAACTATTCCTTATTTAATAGTTTCATTGATAGTGTTTTTTAAATTTTCGGTATTCTCTTCAAATTTAATGGAGGATTTTCCAATTCGAAAAATGTGCAACAATTTTATCATACAGTTATTGAGTTAAATGCATCGTTTGAAGTTGTTTCTTACGCTTGGTTAAATTCTTAAATTTTCAGCAAATACATGAAATTTACTTTTACTCATACAATTTGAAGAAGATACTCTTTTTTGATTTATTTGGTAATTTTATTTTGTATATCTACGGCGTTTATGGGATTAGTTGCCATTAAGGTCACAGTTCTTATCCTTTGATTATTGAATAAAAACGCTAATGTTAACTATTATGGTCTTGTCCATGGTTATCTATCCATAGGTAAGAACATAATTAAGAAACAGAAGTAAAAACATAATTAAAAAGCAGAAGTAAAAACATAATTAAGAAGCAGGAGTAAAAACATAATTAAGAAGCAGGAGTAAAAACATAATTAAGAAGCAGGAGTAAAAACAGAAGTAAAATGGAGCGGGAAAAGAAATAGAGGAATTAATATGGCGGGCTTGAAAGGAAAAACAGTATATGTAGACCTTGGTTCTGAATCTGTAAATACAGTCAGGACCGATGAGAACTTAATTCGGAAATACCTTGGTGGCCGAGGGTTGGGGGTAAAACTGCTTTCCGAACTTGCAGACGCGAATATTAACCCTCTTAGTCCGGAAAATCCCTTAATATTCACCTCTGGGCCTCTTTCTGGCCTTGCTCCGATGGCTTCAGGTGCGGTCCTCACATCAAAATCGCCTTTAACAGGCACGATATTTAGCTGGAACATGACTGGGGGCTTCGGAAGTGAACTGAAGAAAGCTGAAATCGATGCTCTGATTGTTATCGGAAAGGCAAAAAGGCCTTCGTATGTAAAAATAGAGACCGGAAATATTGAAATTGTGCCCGCAGAACATCTCTGGGGAATGAATATCAGAGAATGTACCGAAGCCCTTGAAGACAAAGGCAGTGTGGCCTGTATTGGTAGGGCAGGAGAAAAACAGGTTCTTATTTCCTCTTTTGTTGTTGATTCCATACATAGCGGGAGAGGAGGTCTGGGTGCGGTTGCCGGCTCAAAAATGTTCAAAGCCGTGGTTGTAAAAGGAGAAAAGGAACTTTCACCTTCTGCTCCTGAGAGATTCAGGGAACTTGAGGTAAAACTATCGAAGCTCTTTGATGCAAGTCCCGTGCTTTCTAAAGGCCTTGCAAATTACGGCACTTCTGTGCTTGTAAAACTGCTGGATTATATGAATCTCATTCCTAGCAGGAACTTTACCGGAAAAAAGACTCTTTTTGCAGATTTACTTTCAGGAGAGTGTATCAAATCCACTTTCAAGCTTGAAAATGAGAGTTGTCCTGGCTGTCCTCTGGGTTGTAAAAAAAGAATTAAAGGAGCAGGGCAGATGTTTAAAAATGCAGGGCAGATTTTGCCTGAAGGGCCGATTTTACCTGAAGGACAGATTTTGCCTGATTACGATTCCTTCTGGGCCTTCGGGTTTAACCTTGAAAACCCTGATATCACTTCCGTGCTTAAGGCTGACAGGATATGCAAGGATTACGGGCTTGATCCTATCTCGGCAGGTTCCGTGCTCGGGGCATATGCAGAACTCAAAGAAGGAATAATCAAGGCTAATGAACTGGAATCCAGGCTCTTTGAAATCGGGGAAGGAGGCAAACTAGGAAATGGAGCCAGGAGATACTTATCAGGCCTTGGGAGAAAAGACCTGAGCATGGATGTAAAGGGGCTCGAACTCGGAGGTTTTGATCCGCGAGGGATAAAGGGACAGGCCCTGGCTTATGCTACTTCCACCCATGGGGGAGACTATTTGACTGCTTTCATGGTTGGACCCGAGGTACTTGGAAGACCTGTAAGTCTTAATCGTCTGAGCCTTAAAGGAAAAGCAGGTATCCTCCAGGTATTTGAAAACCTGACTGCAGTTCTGGACTCTTTTGTATTCTGCCCCTTCTCAGGTTTTGCCCTTAACGAAGAGCTAGGTTCTGCTCTTTTGCTTTCGGGTGCAGGTATGGAAATATCACCTGCGGAGCTCCTGAAAATCGGAGAAAGAATCTATAATCTGGAGAGAACGTATAACCTTAATGCAGGATTTGCCCGAAAAGACGATACCCTTCCTGAAAGGCTGTTTGAAAACAAGGGTGAAAACGAAGGGTACGGACTTCCCAGGCAGGAATTCGAAGCTGCACTTCAGGAATATTACCATTACCGCGGATGGAATGAAGAAGGAGTTCCCGGATCGAAAAAGTTAAAGGAACTTGGGAGCAGCTTTTAAGACGAAAGTCGGAAAGACAGTGTGGATGGCGTAAGAATTGCGGAACGGAGTCCGGAACCACCTGTAAAAGAAAAAAGGGAATTTCCAGGCAAATTTACTACACTGTATGCTTCAAGAGAATAATAACTCTTATTGAGTAAAGGATTTTCTCTTTGAAACCTAATATTACCTTTAATCCAATATTTCCTTTAATCCAGTATTCCTTTAATCTGGATTTTTCCGGATTTTTTCGGAGATTTCAGGCAGTTTTCTCAGGAATCCAGTCAAAAGACGTAAAATCTCGCACAAGCGTTATATAGTCAAGGATAAATTAATCGTATTAGTTCTCGATCTGTAGATTAGCTCTGCAGGCACTCCAAGCTCGGAATATTTTCCAGTTTTTCTATGCAGATCTTAAGTAATGTATTGGTAAAATAAGAGTCAGGCTTAAAAATTAGAAAAGCCTTCTTATACTACTTTACCGGAGCCGTGGAAAGTTTCTGGCAAATCCGGAATGGCGTTTACAGCTTATTTATAAACATATAAAAACGTATGGGAGAATCATTATGAAACAGCAGGTAGAAGTTAAGGAACTCAAAGAAGGGAAATATGTAATCATTGATGACGAAGCATGTGTCATAAAAAGTATTACCAAGTCCAAACCGGGAAAACACGGGGCTGCAAAGGCAAGAGTAGAGGCTATCGGACTTTTTGACGGCCAGAAGCGCTCCTTCATAGGCTCAGTTGCAACCAAAGTATACGTCCCGATTGTGGAAAGAAAGACAGCACAGGTACTCTCGATTACCGGCGACATTGCCCAGCTTATGGACATGGGAGACTTCTCAACCTTTGAGATCGTAGTTCCTGATGAATACAAGGAGAAGGTCAAAGAGGGCGAAGAGATTTCTTACATTACAGCTCTTAGTAAGGTCAAGCTCGATATACGGACATAAACTTCCTACACTAAAGTGAAACTCAGGTTAAGAACCTGAGTCGTTCTTTTTTTAAGCAAATAATTTCATATCAGGCTAAATTATGTTTTTACCCAATTCCTTTATAGACGCTCTTGCAGACTATGAATCTGCACGTTATGTTATCTTCGGCGTGCCTTTTGATAATACCTCTTCTTACAGGGCAGGCAGCCGCTGGGCTCCTGACGCTATGCGGCAGGCTTCTGCGAATTTTGAGAGTTACAACCCGACTTTCGACATAGACCTTGTCGATCTTCCGATCTATGATGCCGGGAATCTGGAAACTTCCGCTTTGGTTGACGAGACTCTGCAGAGCCTTTACGAAGCTACAAAAGACCTCCTGAATGATGGAAAGCTTCCCATTATGCTTGGAGGGGAGCATTCGCTGACTTTCGCTATGGTGAAAGCCTGCGCCGAACTTGCAGGAGAAGATTTCGGGGTCCTTGTCCTGGATGCCCATTTTGACCTCAGGGAAGAGTACAGGGGCTTTAAGCATAACCACGCCTGTGTGTCCCGAAATATCCTCAGTGAGGTCACTAAGAATCTTGTTTCCATAGGTATAAGAAGTGGTCCGGAAGAAGAATGGGTTTTTGCCAGGGAAAATAACCTGAAGTATTACACAGCTGATGATGTGGAATCCACAGGCATGGTAGAGATTCTTAAAGAAGCCCTCGAGTGGCTTGACTGCAGTCAGATCTATCTTTCCCTTGATATGGATGCAATAGACCCGGCTTATGCTCCTGGTCTCGGCACGCCTGAACCCTTTGGCCTGAGTGCGCGAGATGTAAGGACTGCAATAAGGACACTTGCTCCTTTCTCAATGGCTTTTGATGTTGTAGAAATCGCTCCTGAATACGATTCCGGGCAAACCGCCATGCTTGGGGCAAAATTGATGAGAGAATTTATTGCTTCCCATGCAAAAAGTTGCAGGAAAGCATAAGCTAAGAAAACAGAAAGTTTTAGCTAAACTGCTGGAAAAGGCGAAGCATTAAAAACTTCGGAACTTTCCCAGAGTTCAATATCTCAGGACTCATTACATCCAGAGTTCAATATCTCAGGACTCATTACTCCAGGGCTCAGTATATCCAGATTTGATGCGTCCAGAACCCTTTTTATTCAACGAGGTTTACGTTAGTTAAGTACGCCAAATGGCTATTATCTTGTCAATTGCTATGTGCGTGTACTTTTCGTTATGCTCGAGAGTGAGCACGTTGTCTGCGCAGGCTTCCACTTTACCGTTAAATACATCAGGACCCCCGCAGTAAATATCTACGACTTCGCCTAGAAGATGTTCTACTATAAAAGATTGCACTTCTTTGCACCTCAACATTTTCTCATATATCAAAATCCAGGCCGCCAATTTGAGTGACCTTTATTCCCAAAAACCAGGGCACTAGTTCAGCTTTCCAGTTTTAGTCAGATTTAGAAGAAAATTCTTAAAATCTTTCCTTAATTCATTTGTTCTATATAATTGTCCTCTATAGTACAGAAATATCGGAATTTGGAACTTTGAACTTATTGGCCCCAGAGGGCTATTATTTTATCAATAGCTATATGGGTGAGTTTTCCTTCGCTATTGAGCGTCAGAACATTATCGGCACAGGCTTCTACATTTCCCTTGAAAACATCAGGTCCACCGCAATAAACATCCACATCCTTATTGAGATAGTGTTCTACTATAAATGATTGCATCATAGATTCTTTTCTCCTGCTTATTTTCTTTACAACTTGTTTATTTACCTGTTAGTTTCTCTGATAACAAAAGCTGACGGTCTGTACATCTGCAGACGTCCATTAATTGTAACTATCTTTTCATTTCTTATAAATATATTTAAAAACTAAAATTGTTTTTTGGAGTGCACTACTGTTAATCTTTGAAAGGAAAATCAGCTTACTTGCTAGAGAGCCTGAATAGCTCTCAGTTCTCGTTTTCGTGGAAATATAAATTAGTTATATGGCTTTCTTTTCTCCGGGTTTACTTGTTCAGAGAATTCAGGAAAGTTAGGTTTATCTGGAAATATCTCATAAATCAGCTTTCAATGAAAAAAATTAAACTTAGAACTATCTAAAAAATATTTTTTTAAAATTTCTCAATTTTAAATTAGTAAATTCTTATCTCAGAATTAAATAAATCAACCTTTTCTTTCTGAACTTCTGACTTCACGGTCTTCATAGAGGAAAATTTCCTCAATACGGACGCCAAAAAGCCTGGCAAGCTTGAATGCAAGTTCAAGCGAGGGATCATATTTACCTTTTTCAATTGCGTTTATGGTTTGCCTTGTAACTCCTACTTTTTCAGCCAGGTTTTCCTGAGTAAGATCTTGCATTGCCCTGTAAACTTTCATATTATTTTTCATTGAAAACTCCATCTCTTCACAAGCGAGTGTAAACGGATGTCTGATGAGATACTCCAGTAATCTGGAAACCTGTAAACTCTAACCTTCAACTTAGCCTCCTGATTTCATATTAAAATACATATAAAAGATAGAGTAGAGTACAAGACCCGTACAAGCTGCATATGACATGAAAAAACCAAAATCCGTATATTTCGGATAAGTATCCTTCATTGCTATAAGGACTGCACCCCCGATGGCAAAACTAAGAATTATGAACTGGAATGTAATTCCTGAGGCTTTTTGACTTATCTGACGAATTCTCTCATCTTCTACAATATCTTCCAGTCTGCGTTTTGAGAGGTACATAACAGCTATGCCTCCAAAGAAGGAAGCTACGGCAAGTGCAGGATTTCCTATTAAAATTGAAAAGCTAATTACAGCTGCCATAACCATTGTAGTAAGAAAGGTGATTATTTTGAACTGCTTATGTTTCATTTACAGAACCTCCATAAGGGTTTTCAATGAAAGCCGAATTCTCTCAGTATACTCATGTATATGTACACGTATAAATGTCTATGTTTAATTACAATATGTAATGCAAACTTTACATATTGTATATATCTCATTACATTATATTAAGTTGTCGAAAGGCTATTCTGAGTACATAGATAAAGGTTGATAGAAGGGAAATTAGAAAAACAAAATTTTAATACAAAGTAAATAGAAATTATAGGATAATTAAAAAGAAGTTAAAAATGTCTAAAAATTAACTTCCATATATGTATGCAAAAATACGACTCATTTCTCAATAGTGCATCAACTTAAAAGCGCATCCTGTCTTGAACGGATAATAACGGACAAATTGGGAAATAAATCCTACATCTTTGTACATCTGGACAATCATTTGGGGAAAAGGAGTATGATTTATGGGAATAAAGAAAAAATAATTTATCCATTTGTATTTGTTGCTTTTTTGGTAACAATTGCAGTAACAATTGCTGGGGCAGCATCTGTTCCTAAAGGTAAAGTGAAACCTGTGGGGCATTTCGGAGGGTTTATAGATGCCGTTGATGTCATTGGCAATTACGCTTACATTGGGCAAGGACAGGATCTTGTGATACTGGATATTGCTAATCCTTCTTCACCTGTTTCAGTAGGTAGGATTATGACAAAAAACTTAATATCTGGAGTAAAAATTTCCGGCAATTATGCCTATGTAGCTTCTGGTGATAACGGTCTTGTGATTATTGATGTTAGCAATCCTTCTTCTCCGGTTCTTAAAGGAAGCTACGATACACCTGGCTATGCTAGCAGTATAGCGATTTCAGGCAGTTACGCCTATGTAGCTGATGATTATAGTGGTCTTGACATTATTGATATCAGTAATCCTTCTTCCCCAATTTTTAAAGGGAATTACAATACTTCTGGAGATGCTCGTACTGTGGCAATTTCCGGCAATTACGCCTATTTAGCTGCTGGTGATAATGGTCTCTTAATTGTCGATATTAGCAATCCTTCTTCTCCAATCCTTAAAGGAAAATGCAATACCCATGGCATGGAGTTGCTTGGAGTGCTGTAGTTTCAGGCAATTATACCTACGTTGCTGATGGGGATGATGGTATTGTGATTGTTGATACGAGCAATCCTTCTTCTCCAACATTTAAAGGAAAATACTATACCTCTGGAAGCATTTACAGCGTTGCAGTTTCCGGCAATTACGCCTATGCGGCCGATTTTACTAAGGGTCTTTTGGTTATTGATATAAGCAACTCCTTTTCTCCAGTTCTCAAAGGAAGTTACAATACTTTAGACGCTGACGGAATAGCAGTTTCAGGTAATTACGCCTACGTAACCACATATCGTGGTCTTGAGATTATTGATATAAGGCGTCCCTCTTCTCCAGTCCTTAAAGGAAGCTACGATACAGTTGGATATGCTGACAATATAGAAGTTTCAGGCAATTATGTCTATGTAGCTAATAGTATTTTGGGTCTTGCGATTATTGATATAAGCAACCCTTCATCTCCGATTTTTAAAGGAAGCTCTGGTACTGACGATTATTCTACGGATGTTGCAGTTTCAGGCAATTATGCCTATGTAACCGAGTTTAGTGATCTTATGATTGTTGATATTAGTAATTCTTCCTTTCCAATTCGCAAAGGAAGCTACACTATTGAAGGATCTGCTGAAGATATTGCAGTTTCAGGCAATTACGCCTATTTGGCTGCTGGTGATAAAGGTCTTGAGATTATTGATATCAGCAATCCTTCTTCTCCAAAGCTCAAAGGAAGGTACAATACTGCCGGACGTGCTTGTAGTGTTGCAGTTTCCGGCAATTACGCCTATTTAGCTGCTGGTGATAACGGTTTTGTGGTTGTTGATATTAGCACCCCTTCTTCTCCGACCCTTAAAGGAAAGTATGAAACTGGATATGCTGACTGTGTTGCAGTTTCCGGCAATTACGCTTATTTAGTTGAAGACTCTGATGGTCTTGTGATTTTTGATATCAGTAATCCCTCTTCTCCAATTCACAAAGGAAGCGAAAGCCGCCATATTGGCATTTGTAAGGCCATTTCAGTTTCAGGTAATTACGCCTATATTGCTAATTCTGGTCTTGTGATTGTTAATATTAGCAATTCCTCTTCTCCAATTGTAGAAGGAGGATTCAGTTCTTCCTGGGGAATTTTGGACGTTTCAATTTCCGGCAGTACTATCTATGTAGCCGATTCCAATAATGGTATTTTGGTATTAAAAGCCAATTTAGAACAGTCAGTAACTTCTGTTATGAATTCCAGTTTAACACAGCCTGAAAATAACACTCAGAGCCTTAAACAAGAAAATGAGAGTGCAGTAGCAAATGTTAAGCAGACGCCTGAGCAGAAAAAAGAGACCCGCGCTCCTCCAAAAGAAAGCAAAAAAACTCCAGGATTTGAACTAATTTGGGGGATTGTTAGTTTGCTAACTATATTTTACATAAAAGGAAGTAACAAAAGGTAGTTATACTGACTTTTTGGAAAAATTTCCAAAAATAAAAAAAATTATTTTTTGAAGATGTATAAAAATAATAGCAATTCCCAATGTTTTCGGTCTAACTATTCAAAAAATATATCATAATAAATATTAGAGTTTATTGATACCTAAAAATAGAATATATGTATAAAATTTATGCCTATATCTCAGTTTATTGGAATCCCATGAGTTTCAATAGTCAATATTGAGTAAATAATTTATAGTAGTCTTGCATATTATGAACTATGCAAGATAATTTCTTAAGACAGGTTGAAATTATATTTTGTATTTGCCTGATCATTCTTTTTCTAATTTCCTGTTATAACACTTAACGGAAGAAGAGTTTACATCTTTACTCTCTTCAACGATACATGCGATTTACAGGCTCGATAATTATAACTACCAGGGTCTGGTGCTCATAATTGACTCTATAAAGCAGCCTTAAATGCCTGGACCGTAGTCTGAAAAGCTTTTCCTTACTCTCAATTATTCTTTTTGCTCGCGGTGGGACCGGATCGAGGACAAGTTCATCAAGAGTTTCTTTGACTCTGGAGTAAGTCATTTCATCAGCCGATTTCAAAAAGGCTTGCGCAGGGATGTCAATAAGGACTTTAAACATTTTAGAGCCTCAAAGTTTCATTGCTATTAAGCGGTAATGTTATCCGATTTATTTCTCAAACTTCTTTTTTTCTGAATGTTCATTTTGGTTTAATTGTTTGTTGCAGGTTCCAGCAGTGCTGAGATTATGAATAGAGATTATAAATAAGATTTTTACTGTGGTAATTCTCTTTCTCACAGTATGAGCAATACCATGTTAATCAACACAGACCAAAGATCCTACACTAATTTGGGGGTTTGTTAACATTTTTACTGCCTTAGTAATAGAATTCATTTTGCTGCCTTAGTAATAGAATTTATTATCTACAATATCTGATTTAGTTATTGTAAGAGTAATTTTTTTATCAGATTCAATATTAAACTAAAAATATTTTTATTTTCATGAATGATATATAGAGTCCAAATAATATATTATTTCTCGAAAGGTGCAAGTTTCTACGAGAAACTGTAATAGTTAAATTTGTATAATTTTTTTATAACTTTAATTATTAACGCAAAGTTTCTCATTGAATATCTTTTTTATCTTCATTATATTTTATATAAATGCCCAGAAACATAACAAAAATAACGGGTGCAAGTGCCATCATTCCAATTAAGCCGAAACCGTCTGCAATTGCATCTACACCTTCATGTGCAGATGCTAGTCCGACGGTCATTGATGTGAGAAATGTTACAGCCATAGAGCCTGTTGCAACTCCACCTGCATCGAATGCTATACTTATGAAATCTTTGTCGCAAAACCATAATAAAACAAATACGAATAGATAACCTGGGACTATTATATACAGAAAAGGGATTCCATAAATTATTTTTGCCATTGCAATGGCAACGAACACAGCAATTCCAGAGGAAAGAACATAAAGCATAAGTTTTGATCTTATATAACCATTGGAAGACTCTTCAATCTGGTAACATAATACCCTTACAACAGGCTCTGCAAAAGTTGAAAGGAATCCAAGCACGAAACCTATCGGTATTAAAATGTTTTTTTTGTCGGAATTGCCGAAAAATTCACCAATCTCTCTTCCTATAGGAAAAAAGCCACTGTATACGCCATAAAGAAATAATACTATTCCAAATCCGGCTAAAATTAATCCGGTATACAGTTTTATTAATTGTGAAAACGGAAGCTTTAAATGTGCTTTTTGAAATAGAGCAAAAAAAATTACAAGAGGGACAAGTGACTGAATAACTTCAAAGAATACAGGCGAGATTCCCTCTGTAACTGAGTTCATGAAGACAGAACCCCCAGCAACATTACAATAACTACAGGGCCCATGGAAGCTAATCCCATGATTCCGAAATTATCTGAAAGTTCAGACTTCTTTTGTAATACTGCAACTATTCCGATTCCAAGAGCCATAATAACAGGTACAGTTATAGACCCTGTGGTCACACCTCCTGCATCGAAAGCGATTGCCAGGTATTCACTCGGTACAAAAAATGACAGCGCGAGTATAATTAGATAGCCTGCTGCAAACAGATACCTGATTGGAATTCCATAAATTGTTCTGAAAATAGAAATAACTACAAACAAGCCAACTCCAAAGGCTATAGAGATTATTATCATATTACTATCTATACTGCCCTGTGAAACTAAATTAACCATGTTACTTAAAACTCTTACATCAGGCTCCGCAATGGTTGTTAGAAACGAGAGTAGGAAGACTACTATTGCAATAAAAGCAAGTGAATTATGCTTGGGCAAATCAGCTCCTATTGCCTCACCCATTGGAAGTATACCAATCTTAACGCCTACAAGAAAAAAAATCATTCCCAGTGAGATAAGTAATATGCTCGTCAAAAAAGATGCAAGCTGGTTCAAACTAGTACCAACTAATGTCAGCATGAGCAAAAGTATTGCAAGCGTTAAAGGAAATACTGCCTGCACAACTTCAATAATAGTCTCTTTAATATCACATATCATAAAAATTTCCCTCCGCAATAGATAGAATTTACTTTACAAATTACAGATCTGAGCTGTTTAAGGTAAATTTCATCAATGAGACATATTGAAAATATCAATTATTGCTAAACTGGTGAAGTATCTTCGCCACGTTGTTAAGTTGAAAGAGCAGACGATCCATTGTATTTACATGTCTATATATATTCATTAATCTTAATATATTATGAATTTAGAAATTCTATTTTCTACAAGGATTTTTAAATTTCCTATTTCAGCTTTAGACATCTGGTTTAAATCGTAGATTTCATATCTGAATCTTAATTGCCAATTCCCCAATTAATTATATGACTAATATTATATAATACTCTTTGAGCACAAGTCTCCGTCTAAATAAAATATAGATAGCAAGTAAATTTACTTTTTCTACTCCTTGATTTTAAAATAATCCTTAACAGACCTCATTGTTATGCTATTTCTCTTTTAACCGTGGTAACGGCTAATTTTCATTGTTTAAAATTATCACTATTGAGAATAGCAAATGTCAACCAGATCTAACGAAAAAAATAAGTTTTTAAGTTAAATTCAAACTTGAAAGTCTCCAGATAGGAACATTCATAATTTCCTAAGTGGAGTTACTCATATTTCTCTGTTAGAGTGCAACATATCATAAAGTGGATGACAAATTCCAAATACTTTATCCAGAGAAACTACAAACCCAATCCCTTTTCCGGGTTCGTTGAGGTTTACAGCCTCAATAATACTATTTTTGATTTTATCCTCAATTGTCGATTCAGCTACTGTGAGGACGATTTCCTTTTCTGGTTCGATCATTAAGCCAAGAATACTTTTATTCTCATGAACTCCTGTACCGCGACCAAATAAGATTGTTCCGCCATGGGCACCGGCTTTTCTTGAAGCCTTAATTACCTCATCGCCCCAGCCTTTTTTTACAATTGTGACTATTAATACAAAATCTTTCTCATTGCACACTCTCTCTACCTCCGTTAAATCTTATGTAAACACCCAGAAGCATAACGAAAATGATGGGCGCCAGTGCTATCATCGCAATCAGGCCAAAGCCGTCTGCGACAGGATCTGTCCCCTCGTATGATGTAGCCACTCCTACAGCCATTGACATCAGAAAAGACACAGCCATCGGACCTGTTACAGCTCCTCCTGCGTCGAATGCAATACCCACAAAATCTTTGTCACAAAGCCATAACAGAATAAGGACAAATAAATAACCTGGAACTATTATGTATATGAAAGGTATCTTATAGACAATTTTTACCATTGAAATCGCAGACAACATAGCAACTGCGAAGGAAAGCATATAGAGCATAAGATTTGATCTTATATAGCCACTGGAAGATTCCTCAACCTGATAACACAATACTCTTACAGAAGGTTCCGCAAAAGCAGCAAGTAAACCAAGAACAAAACCTAGAGGAATTAAAAAGTTCTTCTTAGAATCGCCAAAGAACTCCCCTATCTTCGTTCCTGCAGGGAGAAATCCGTTATTGACTCCATGAAGAAATAAGATCATACCAAATGCAGTGAAGGCTAGCCCTATATAAAGTCTTACTAATTGTGATAATGGCAGCTTTAAATATAATATCTGAAGGGATGTGAAGAAAATTATTAGAGGAGCAATTGATTGGATAACTTCAAAAAACACGAGCCAAAATCCCGTAATTTCTAAACTCATGAAGACAGAACCCCCAGTAGCATGAGACTCAATATGGGACCTATAGTCGCTAGGCCGATAAGTCCAAAACCATCAAGTTCAGATCTATCTTGCAATACTGAAGCTATCCCGACTCCAAGGCCAATAATCACAGGCACAATCATTGCTCCTGTAGTCACACTTCCGGAATCAAAGGCAATTGCCAGATAATCAGCAGGTACAAAGAAAGACAGCATGAGTATGATTGAATAACTTCCTGCAAACAGATATTTGATCGGAAATCCAAAGATTATTCTCAGGACGGAAATAACCATAAGAAAACCTACTCCAAAGGATATAGAAATTATCAGTAAATTGTTATCTATACTCCCTTGTAAAGCTGAGTTTATCATGCTAATTAAAACACTTACATTAGGTTCCGCTACAGCTACAAAGGACGAGAGTAGAAACACCATCACTGCGATAAAAGCCAGTGAGCTGTGCTTAGGCAAATCAGCTCCTATTGCCTCACCTATAGGAAGCATACTCAGCTTAACCCCGGTTAGAAAAAAGGTCATTCCGATTACAGTTAGCACTGTAGCTATCAAAAAGGAGATCAGATCATCCAGGCCTATACCGACGAACACAAGCAACAGTAACACGACTACAAGTGTTAAAGGAAATATAGCTTGGACGACTTCCTGAAAAGTTTCTTTAACATCACGCATCATGAAAGTTCCACCAGATAGATAAATAAGCACTTAATTAAGCGAGCAAATAAAAATGTTTAAATAAATATAAAAATAAACACTAAATTCTAAATCTGCCACTTGTGAGTATTCAAGTACTTTTGACCCCAAAAATTTTAGAATATAAGCATTAACAATATAGTTACTATAAGTATGTAAACATTATAGCTAAGTTAAATCTTTCATTATAAACTCTCTCATTATAAATAACAAAATGGAACTTCTCTTTATTCCGCACCGTCCTCGAAAAGCTTTCTAACTTCCTCAACATTTTCAGGTGGGCTGATCACAAGCAGAATATCATCCGCGAGAATTTCAGTCTCAGCTTCCGGTCCGGGAATGATTTTATGACTACGTGAGATTGCAAGTGCGGACACTCCATAGTTCTTCCGAAGATTGAGTTCCCCAAGAGTCATTCCTGCTGATTTTGAGAATTTCCCTACCCTGATACTCCGGATTTCCACATCTGCAAAATCAAGAGCCAGATCGCAGATTTTTTTCCTGGGGATGCCAGTACTTCGAAGCATCTTATAATGGTCGGCACGTAATGTTGAAGTAAGGGAATAGATTTCACTGCTGGGAACTAAGTATCTGTGAAGTACCCTTGTGAAAAGCTCTATTGAGCTTTCAAACTCATCAGAAATGACTTCATCTGCCCCAAAATCATAGAACTTATCCAGCTCACTCAGGAAATGTGTTCTGGCAATGATGTGGATTTCCGGATTTAACCTTTGGGCAGCTTCAATTATTCTTTTAGCGCTCGGAGGATCACCTGCGGTCACGACAACAGATTTCGCGGTCTGGATGCCTGCATGTTCCAGTACAGCATTCTGAGCAGCATCACCGTAAAAAATACGCTCTTCCTTCTGCTTCTCTATCCGTACGACTTCAGGATTCATGTCAATTACTATGTAGGGAATTGAAGCTGCTTTTGCAGCAGTCACGACATTTCTACCGTTTATCCCAAATCCTACTATAATTACGTGGTTTTCAAGTTTCTCTTCAGATTCTTTTTCTTTAAATTTACTGTACCAGCCCTGTTTCAAGATTGGGGGAAAAGGCAGAAAGTCAGCAAAAGTCGTGGTTCGATACCCTATACTCATAAAAAGAGGGGTAAGCACCATAGAAAGTACTGCAACATCCAGAAATTCCTGGTACATGAGAGAGGAAATTAATCCACTTGCAGAACCTACTTTTGCAAGGATAAAGGAAAATTCTCCAACCTGTGAAAGGGAAAATCCAACCAGAATCATTGTATGCAAAGGAAAACCTATGAGAAAGGTGCTCAAACTGTTTGCCAGAGCCTTCAGAAGCAGCACAGCCAGGGTAGCAGCCAGGATCAGGAGCAGATGTTCTCTTAATATGTTGAGATCAAGCAGCATCCCTATTGAGATGAAGAAAATACTCATGAACATGTCCCTGAATGGAATTATATTCCCAAGAGCCTGAACCGAATACTCAGACTCCGAAATAATAAGGCCAGCAAGAAAAGCTCCCAGTGCCAGAGATAGTCCAACCATGGAAGTCAGCCAGGCGACAGAAAGCCCTATTACTATAACACTCAGGAGAAAAAGCTCGTTATTTCGTGTCTTTGCCACATGGTACATGATAAAAGGAACGACATATCTGGCGCTTAGAAAAGTGAACACGATGAGCCCAAGGCCCTGCAGGATAAGCTCTAAAAATGACTTTTCAGTCCCTGGAGTGCCTGCGAGGACTGGAATTAAGAGAATAATTATCACTGCAGCGATATCCTGAAAAATCAGTATTCCTAAGGAAGTCCGCCCGTGAAGGCTATAAATTTCTCCTTTTTCCTGTAAGAGTTTAAGAACAATTGCAGTGCTGCTTAATGCTACTAAAAACCCAAGAAAAATCGAAGCTTCTCTGGAATGTCCAAGCCAGAGGAATATAAGAGCAACGATAACTGAAGTTATGGAAAGCTGCAAACCGCCTCCAAAAATTACAATTCTGCGAAGCTGTAAAAGGTCGCGCAGTGAAAACTCAATACCTATGGTAAAAAGCAGGAGTACGACTCCGATTTCGGCCAAAAATTCTATGTTTCCAATCTCTCTAATAAGTCCAAAACCAAAAGGTCCAGCAAGAATACCTGCAAGTAGAAAACCAATCAGTGGAGCTATTTTTAATTTTGAGAAAGTAAATACTACAGGAATAGAAAGTCCGAAGATGATCAGAAGGTCGGTTAAAAGATTCGTCGCCATCAATATATAATGATTTTTTAAATAATATAAATTTCATTGACCTGGGCCCTCGAGAAAAGGTAGTAACATACTAAAACTAATATGGGGAAATGAATTAGCTATTTTAACAAATAAAAGAGCATGGTAGACATTTTTAAAACATGAGATATTTTAGAAAATTAAAGAATTATGTGGAGTATATTTGGATAAATAAGATAAAAATAAGCATATGGGGATTTAAAAACCGCTTTTAGTCTTCATAGCTTAAAACAAAGTCTATTTAAAAGTTAAAAATTTACTCTAGCCTTTATCCCTCTCTGAAGGCCATGTTACTTTCCTGAAATTGCTTAATAAAGAATCAATTGCTTTTCTGTCTATTTATGCATATATGCCCTCTTTAAAAGAAGGAAATAAGGAAATCCTAAAAAAAATGAATTTTTAAAAGAAAATGAAACAATTAGAAAGTGTAAAATCAAAAAAAACCTCAAATAAAAAGGTATTTTTAAGTTTTTTTTCGAAAAAAAAGGATTTTTAAAACTTGATTAGATAAAAAAGTATTTAAAAGATTTGTTTAATATGAATATTGGCATATTTAAGACATATTTTCTCTAAATAAGCTGAAAAAAGAGGGATTTAATTTCCTAGAACAGGGTTCATTTTATTGTACTCTGGAAGTCTCTCCTATAATTTTTCTTTCAGCTTTCACTGAGGTTTAATTGTGAAATCTAAGATTATGAACTATTTTAATGCATCTGAAGAAGAATTTTCAGACTGGAAATGGCAATACAGGCATAGAATTGAGACCGTAGAAGAACTTGAAAAATTGATTCAGTTATCAGAGACCGAGAAAGAAGATATAAAAAAAGCTCTTGAAGTTTTTCCTATGGCAATATCTCCTTATTATGCTTCTCTTATAGATCCGACAGATCCTAACTGTCCTATTCGAATGCAGGCTGTACCCAGTTCAGCCGAACTTAAAAAATCTTCCTGGGAACTCGAAGATCCCCTATGTGAGGATAAGGATTCCCCTTCTGAAGAGAGCTGTATAACCCATAGATATCCTGATAGGGTGCTTTTCCTCATTTCAAACCGCTGTGGGATGTATTGCAGACACTGTACCCGCAAGCGAAGGGTCGGCAACAGAGAGTACGACTATTCTGAAAAGGTAATCAGAGAAGGGCTCGAGTATATTAGAGAACATCCTGAAATAAGGGATGTCCTGCTTTCGGGAGGAGATGCCCTGCTCGTTTCCGATGAAAGGCTGGACTGGCTCCTGGGAGAACTCTTTGACATTCCTCACGTGGAAATAGTAAGGATAGGTTCAAGGGTTCCTGTAACCCTCCCTCAGCGCATAACCCCTGAATTATGTGAAATTCTTGAAAAATATCCGTCAGTCTGGCTTAATACCCATTTCAATCACCCAAAAGAGATTACCCCGGAAGCTAAAAAGGCAATGAGAATGCTAGCAAAAGCCGGAGTTCCTCTTGGTAATCAGTCCGTACTCCTCAGGGGAGTCAATGACTGCCCGATGGTAATTAAAAAACTTTGCCACGAACTCCTTAAGATAAAAACAAGGCCTTATTATCTCTATCAGTGCGACCTTTCCTTTGGGCTGGAGCATTTCAGGACCTCAGTTTCGAGGGGAATAGAGATCATTGAGATGCTTAGAGGACATACATCGGGTCTTGCAGTTCCTACTTTTGTTGTTGATGCCCCTGGAGGAGGAGGAAAAATTCCTGTAGGTCCTAATTACCTGATTTCAAGCTCGGACACAGGAGTCGTCCTTAGAAATTACGAAGGGGTGATCTGCATGTACCCAGAACCTGAAGCTTATTCCTGGGAGTGTCAGCAAGCCTGTTCAATCTGCGATAAGCATCCAGGGCTTAAAAGTGGCACAGGCATTGCAAAACTATATGACGAAGAAAATGACATAATCGCTCTCGAACCCGAAAGCCTCGAAAGAAAAAAGCGTTTCTAAAGAAAAGAGTAAAGGAAATAAACCAGGAAAATCTCCTCAAGTCAAAAAACTTTAAAAACGTAAGGAGGAAAAAATATGGAAAAAAACCTTCCCTTTATTCTTGAAATTAAAGAAGAACTGGCGGGATACTGGAAAAAGATAAATCTGGAGATTGGAGGATCAAGAGCTGATCTTGTAATTGATTACTACAACAACAGAATAAAAGTTATGAATTTTACCGGAATTTTTGAGAAAATTTCAGAAGTTCTTAAAATCGTTGCTAAAGTAGAAAAAATTGGGAAGATAATCGTATATACGCCTCTGGAAAACATAAAAGAGCTTGAAACCTGTGGATATGTAGAGGAAGGAAACATCAAGGGGTACTATGCAGGAAAAGACTGCCATGTTTTCTCAAGTTACCCTGAAACTTCCAGAGGAGTTTCTTCTAATAAAGGGAAAGAAGACCAGATAATTGAAAGCTGTCTCAGAAAAGTAATGATATCCAGAAGAAAACTGAAAAAACCGGATGGCTCCCAAAAAAATGAGAACATAAGAAAACAAGGAGAGAATATCGGGTTTCAGGAAGAGTACAGGCTCAAGCCTGCAGTCCAGGCTGATGCCTCAGCAATGGCAACTCTTTACAGGCAGGAGTTTAAGTTTTATCCCACTCCTTTGCACATGAAAAGTTATCTTCTAAAAACCATGGACTCGAATGTTCTCTATTTCCTTGCAGAAAAGCAAGGAACAATCTTGAGCCTTGCTTCGGCAGAAATGGACCCAACAAACAAGTGTGCAGAAATAACCGACTGCCTGACAATTCCTTCCGAGAGGGGAAAGGGATTGATAAAAGAGCTCATCAAAGCTCTGGAAAAAGAACTTTTAAATAGAGGCTTCAGAAGCTCTTATACTCTCTGTAGAGCTTCATCTCTAGGAATAAATGCAGCTTTTGCTTCTCTTGGCTATGCTTACACAGGCAGGCTAGTTAACAACTGCAAGATTGGAAATGGATTTGAAGACATGAACATCTGGTGCAAAATGCTTAAAAAGAACAGGTCAAAACAAAGAATAAACTAAAGCAAAAAAACTGAAAGAAACCGGAAATTGGCAGGAGAAAAAGTCCATTCAGCCAAAAACTTATTTGATTTTGCTTTCAAAACTCCACAGTGTTGAGTATTTTGATTAAAGAAGTTCTTGAGTATTCTGCTCAAGCCTGGTGGTAATTTCCTTTGCAGCTTGGGCTGTTACGTAATCTATATAGGCTTTTTGTGAGATCAGGCCTTTTGTGGAGTCCTTCAATTCCACATTCCCACTTATTAACTTTTCTCCTTCCCGAGAGCTACTGTTTACGAAGGTTACAGTTACAGATCCTTCTTTAAATTGATCAAAATATTTTACGTCTCCTCCAGTTGAGGTATAGAAGAAAAAAATATTCAGATTTGAAAAGGTATAAACAGGCGTATAGACTCCGTCACGTTTACTGATATTAATCAGGAGGGCTTGAGAATTATACTTGTTCTTTACTTCGTCGGTGATTGATACCTCCATGCCTGCTTTTTCCAGTTCAGTATCAAGGTTTTTTCTAAGAGATTTCGAAAAGTAGTCGTTACCTTCTATATGGAGGCAAATCCTACCTGGAAAGTCAATTTGAGGGTTGCTTGTGGAGTAGGAACTTACCATGGAATTAGCTTTGGTCTCGCTCTTTGCCGCCTTGAAGTCCAGAATATAAAAGGAAGAAAAAATAATTGTAAGAATAATTACTGCAAGAAAAAGTCTTCTATTTACTATGATTTCTTTCATGCTTCTAAGAGTTATGTTTTGATCTTAAAAAAGATGGGTTGAGGAATAGTCAGAATCTATCTCAAAAATTTCATTGAAAGTTTAAAATTTGTTCCTGAATCAGAGGTTTATTTACCAAATAGATCTGAAAATCAGTGTTAGGGCCAAAAATTTAGATAACATCCAAAAACGAGACTCAGAAAAAATTAAACTCAGAAAAAATTAAACTCAGAAAAAATTAAACTCAGAAAAAATTAAACTCAGAAAAAATTAAACTCAGAAAAAATTAAACTCAGAAAAAATTAAACTCAGAAAAAATTAAACTCAGAAAAAATTAAACTCAGAAAAAATTAAAAAATAACGACGAGAGGGGGACTCGAACCCCCGGGACGCAAAGCATCACGGGATTAGCAATCCCGCGCCATACCGGGCTTGGCTATCTCGTCACAAAGGACTTTAAGAAGCACGTCCCCTTAAATGCATTTTATGTATTTAATCTTTTCCAGAGGAAGGGTTTCACAGGGACTATTTTACAAGAAGTATAATAGTTATGCTATAAAACTGAATCACCTGATATATTAAGCGATGAGCACACCTCAGGTTGTTGAACCTTGGAGATACCAGGAGACTGGGACCTCTTCTCCACCCCGCAGCCCCGCAAGCGATAGTTGCCCACAGTAAGTCTGCTCCCTTCCGGGCCTCGACCGGTTTCCGCAGTTATGGTATGAAGACCTGCTCTCCAGCAAACCCGCATACCTGCACCATCCAAGCAGGACGGGGCTTCTCCGTTGAGATTCCAGGCTGGAGTCCCTTCGACGCATCTTCCATTGGCTTCGTCCCCCGCGTGTCGGCGATCTCGGGTTACAGGTAACGCCGGGCTACCCGGACTAGCTCATCAGCTATACAAAGTCACTTGTAATATATAAATATATGCCAGTCATATCCCTCCCGATATCTGTTTTTCATAATGGGGCGTGAATGTTCAATCGTCTTTAAAAGAAAAAAGCAAAAAGGGTGAGACTATTGAGTGAGACTATTTTTTAAGCTGCTTGGAAAAGTATTAAGATATATTCAGAAGGGCTTAAAAGAAGAGCTTATAAAAAGAGGCTTAATAAGAGTGGCTTAAAATATATAAAAAGAAATAAATCACCCTATTTATTTATACGTTATTTTTCAAAATAATGTGTAAATAAATCTGAAACAGCTATATAGCACACCAAAATATCGGTAAAATGGGGAAAATTTGGGGAATTTCTATGAGATGTGGAGTTGCAATTGACCTTGGAACAAGTGGGTATCGAGCTCAAAAAATCGATCTTGATACAGAAGAGATCCGAAGAACAGTGATAACTTTGAGGAATCCTCTTCCCGGATCAAACGTAATGGATCATATGGATTTCGCAATTCACTATGGTCAGGATCTCGCACATGGACTTTCTATAAATGCAGTAAAGAGCCTATTCCAGGCTCTTGATGTGAAAAGTGAAGAACTTGAAAGACTTTCAATATGTGGGAACCCAATTCAGCTATCCATCTTTCAGGGGATAAGCATCGAAGACCTGGCCTATGCAGGAGAACGGAAGAAAAAGAAGTATAATATACAGGAGCAGGACAGAAGCGCGAGAATCATACATAGCAGTGAAATCCCCGGGCTTGATGAATATGATTGTGAAATCGTAGTTCCTCCTGCAATAAAACATGAAGTTGGGGCCGATGCCCTTGCCCTGATAATAAAATCCGGAATGCTCGATAGCGACGAAATTTCAATTGCTACGGACTACGGAACAAATGCAGAAATGGCCCTCAAAGTGAAGGATATTATTTATACGGGATCTGCAGCTGCTGGCCCTGCCCTTGAAGGACAGCAGATAAAACATGGAAACCTTGCGTCTCCTTACGTCATATCAGATTTTGAATTCGAGAATGGGGGATTAAGGAACTACGTCCTGAGTGAAGAAATGAAACCGGTTCCTGGAGATATAATCGATCCGGCAACCGGGGAAATCCTTGAGGAAGGTCAGATCAAGGCTAAAGGAATCACAGGTACCGGGGTCATAGCTCTGATAGAAAAAGGAATTGAACGTGGCCTTATAGAGCTTCCAAGGATTAAAACTCCGGATGAGCTTATTCACCTGCAAAATCGGATGGATTTCTCTGAAAAAGACCTGAAGGAAGCCGGAAAAGCTATAGGCGCAATTCGTGCAGGGCATATTACGCTCTGTTCGACCGCAGGTATCGAAATGGCAGACATTGATACGGCTTATATGGCAGGTGCTGCCGGTACATATATGGATGCAGCAAAAGCCCAGAAAATCGGTTTGATTCCGTACGCAACAGGAAAGGTCTCCCAGCTTGGAAACACTTCACTTGCAGTCGCCCGTGAAATATTGCTGTCGGAAAAGAGATTATGGGAACTTCAGGACATTGCAAGTCAGATAATAGGCACACACATAATGTTTGCGACTGCTCCGGAATTCCGGGACGTATATGTTCTTGAACTTGCGTACTGGGAAGAAGGTATGCCCTTTAAAATGTTCAAGAAATATCTCAAAAAGAAAGAGCTTCCAGGCCTGGGAGACCCGATACAGAATCTCATTATCGATAAACGTGTGGAGAGAGATATTCCAGTTCTTGGAGAAGAAGGGCTTCATGTACTTGAAAGAGTCGGAACCTACATGACTATGGTTGTCGATTGCCCCGAGTGCAAAAAGTGTATTAAAGTCTGCCCAACTGGCGCTATATCAATTGACGACGAAAATAGAGTTATGATAAGCACTGACCTATGTGAAGGCGCCCATTGCCAGAAATGTATCCGAGCCTGCCCTCCTGAAAAATTTAACTGGGAAAATCTCGAGGTTTTCAAACAGAAGCTACAGGAATAAAATGGTTCAGGATCTATGGTCAGGCAACTTCTAAATTCTCAATGAAATAAAATATAGGGCAATAAGCAACTTATACATACTTTAGAAGATCATTGGAAATAAGAAGATATCTTCGAAAATAAGAAGATATCTTCGAAAATAAAAAGATATCATGCTGGCTAGAGAAAATAACATCCTGCAACCTTTTAATAATGTGAAAAATTAAAAAAGGTTAGAAGGAGTAAGTTAGAGAGAATAAGCTTCACGAAGTTTTGCGACAAGTACTTCAACCTGTTCCACTGCAGTCCCTATATATTTATCGGGATTTACGAGATTCTCAATATCTGTAGCAGTTAAATATCTTGCAATATCAGGATTTTCCAGAAGTACATTTTTGAAATGCTGTCCTGTATCGTGGGCTTTCATTGCTGCAGTCCTCACGAGCTCATGGGCTTCCTGCCTGCCTACTCCTCTTTTTGCGAGCTCAATCATCACAGCCTCTCCCATATTAAGGCCCCTTAGCAATTCCAGATTTCTCCGGATATTTTCAGGATAGAATCTCAGATGTTCAATTACATTTATCCCTATTTTGAGGATGTGGTCCGTAAGCACACAGGCTTCAGGGAAAACTACTCTCTCGGAAGAAGAGTTGGTCAGATCCCTTTCATCCCACAGTGTATTATTAAGGAGTTCGGGCTCCACCATGGCCCTTACAATTCTTGCAAGCCCGCACATCTGCTCGGACTTTATAGGATTGCGTTTATGGGGCATAGTAGATGAGCCTACCTGCTTTTTTCCAAAACTTTCCTCAATCTCGGCAATTTCACTGCGCTGGAGAGTCCTGATTTCTATACCTATCTTATCCAGAGTCGTAACTGTATTTGCCATCCACATTACAAATTCAGCGTGCCTATCTCTCTGAATGATCTGATTGGAAACATCAACAGCGCCGATTCCAAGGTGCTGCATTGTAAGTTTCTGGATAAGTATCCCAGATTTCCCAAACGCAGCCTGGGTCCCAACTGCACCTGTCATCTGCCCTACAGTAGCTCTTGGAGTGAGTTGATGGAGACGGTCCAGATGCCTTGAAATCTCCGAAGCCCATATAGCAAAGCGCAGTCCGTATGTTGTCGGAACCCCTATTTGTCCGTGAGTTCTTCCGCAGCAGACCGTATTCTTGTGGGCTTCGGCCTTGTCAAGCAGAACTCCGAGAAAAGTTTTGAGTTTATCCTCCATAAGATCAATTGCATCCTTAATCTGGAGAGCTGTTGCCGTATCTAGAATATCGTTTGAAGTGGCTCCGAAATGTACCCATTTTCCAGCGTCATCTCTGCACTGTTCAGAAATTGCAGTGACCACAGCCATCATATCATGATGGATCTCTGCTTCAATTTCGTCAACCCTTTCAGATTTTACGGAAGAGATACTTTCAGATATAATCTCAGCCGAATCTGCGGGGATCAAACCCATATCCGCTTCGGCGCGGGCAAGGGCTGCCTCGACTTGAAGGAGCTTGTTTAGTCTGTTTTCCTGGCTCCACACATGTTTCATTTCTGCTGTACCATACCGGTAGTCTATAGGATGAATCAACACATAAATCACCATTTATAAGATCAAGAAATTAAATAAACCTTCCAAATTAAATTAATATGAAATTGGGCTTAGAATCTTACGGTTTTAGCGTTAAATAATGATTTTATCTGTAAATAATTATCATCGTTATATAATTTCAATGTTAACTTTGACACAATCCAATGTCAACTTAATTACAGCTTCATCTTGGTTAAGCCATAGGGCAGGGAATAAACAACATAAGCAATAAATAAGCTTTGAGTTAGCAGGATAAGAAAAACGATGATTATCCTAAAAGTAAAAGAAAGGAAGCTTGCAAACTCAATAAAAGACGGGCTTTTTTGATGAAAAACATTATATCCCTTAACATCCATTAAGCGGACTATATACCTTATCAATATTGAAAAATAATAGCAGGTGACAAAAATGGGTCGTTTTCCAGAAGCAGAAGAAAGATTATTAAATAAAAAAATTTGCATGCGATGCAATGCAAGGAATGCAGTAAGAGCAACTCGCTGCAGAAAATGCGGCTACAGTGCTCTTCGGGTAAAATCCAAGGAATCCAAGGGAGCATGATCTTTTTTGCAGGTGGAAGCACACCTTCAGAAAATCATTGATCAGGAAGGAAAAGTTCATCTTACCCTTATCGATCCTGCTTCCCAAACGCCTGAACGAGCCGCTGAAATCGCCCTTGCAGCAGTCAAGGGAGGCACTGATGCCATCATGATAGGGGGCTCAACCGGAGCGTCGGGAACCCTGCTTGATGAGACCGTCATAAAGATAAAAGAAAAGGTAGATGTTCCAACCATTCTTTTTCCGGGAAGTTCAGCCGGGCTTAGCAGGTATGCAGATGCCGTATTTTTCATGAGTCTTCTGAACTCGAGAGATCTAGGGTATGTGATCACAAACCAGGTTCTGGGAGCTCCGCTTGTATACCAGAGTCAGATAGAACCTATTTCCATGGCATACCTTATAGTTGAACCCGGAGGGACTGTTGGTTGGGTAGGGGACGCTAAATTGATCCCCAGAAAGAAACCTGAACTTGCCGCAGTATATGCCCTTGCAGGCAAATACCTCGGCATGCATTATACCTACCTTGAAGCCGGGTCCGGAGCTGACAAGCCTATTAACCCTGAGATGATAGGAGCTGTCAAGAAAGTTCTAGGGGAAAACAAACTCATTGTTGGCGGTGGGATTAGAGACGCAGAGGCTGCAAAACTCTGTGTGTCGGCAGGTGCAGATATGATAGTTACCGGCACCGTTCTTGAAGAAGCAAGGGACGTTACTGCAAAAGTGGCTGATCTTGTATCAGCCATAAAAAGATGAACTCTGAAACTAAAATTCCAGATGTGCTGCCTGCTTTTAAGTATGAAAGGACTTATTTAAGTCTTATTTAAGATTTATTTAGTTCTGCTATTCTTCTAAATTACTTATTTTTTTCAGGGTACTTTTTTCCAGAGTACTTTTTTCCAGAGCGCGGTTTTAGCTCTAAATTGATGTGTGGCATGTCTCAGAAAGTTTTGAGTTTCCATATTTAGTTTTTAAGACTGTTCTGGTTTAATTATAGCAGCCGATTGTAATAAATAGTTATAAGGTAATATCTGACTCCTATTTTAGTATAAATTATACTGGCGCAAAAGCATCCGAAAATTGCAGTGAAAAAGGCAAGTTATCACGCGCAATTGACAGAATTGCAGAACAGATTTCGGGTCAGGCATTAACTTACGATTAACACTAAAAGGTATGATTATGCTCAGAGTTTCCAACCTGGTTAAAGATTATGAGGTACGTTCCGAAAAGATAAAAGTGCTGGACCATATCGACTTCACGGTAGAGGATGGAGAAATCCTCGGGATAACAGGTCGAAGCGGAAGCGGAAAGTCGACATTGTTGCGCATTCTCCGGGGAGTTGAGCCCTTTCAGGAGGGAACTGTGGAAGTAGATGGAAAAATTATAACGCCTGCTTCAGGGATTGAAGGGGATAAATTTCTGAAGAGCGTAAGCGCAATACACCTACAGCGAAACTTCGGGCTCTGGAACGGGCCTGCGATTGAAAATGTTATAAGAAAGCTGAACTACCTTCGAGTGGGGTATGAATCCCTTCCACGGAATGAATATCTTCCGCACAGTGTAGATAATGATTACGACGACCTGTTTAAAGAAGCAATGGAGTATCTAAAACTCGTGGGCCTGGAGGATAAGGCGCTTCATTCCACCAATCTCCTGAGTGGGGGAGAAAAACAGAGAGTTGTAATGGCAAGACAGCTTGCCGCAAAGCCGAGACTCCTTCTCCTAGATGAACCTGTTACAATGACCGGGCCGGATACAAAACAGGAAGTCCTTGATGTAATAAAGAGCCTGAAAAAGAAGTTGAACATCCCAATTATAGTAGTTTCTCACCTTCCGGAAATTCACGCTTATCTTGCTGACAGGTTGATCTTCCTTGAAAACGGGAAAATTGCAGCCAACGGAGAACCTTCCCTAGTACTTAAAAATTTCCTCAGGGATATGAAGCCAAAGGAAAAGCTTGCGGAACCCGAGAAGAAAGAGGTCTGCATTAAAGTTAAGGACATTTCAAAACGCTATTCCATCATCAGGATGGGAGAAGTCCTGAATATCAAAGATTTTTCTCTCGATATTTACAGAGGAGAAATTCTGGCTTTTATCGGATCCTCGGGAGCTGGAAAAACAACCCTTATGAAACTCATGGAAGGGCTTGTAAAACCAAAGAGCGGAACCGTAGAATATCTATGCAACAGAGACTTGGTAGACGTTACCAGGTATAGCAAAAAACGCATGGAACTCCGTAGGATCATGAGTATTATGAACCAGGAATTCTCGATGTCCGTAAACTCCACGGTAAGGGAACAAATTCGGTTCAGGTTAAGCATGAAAAAGCAAGGTTCAATTGAACATGCAAGGAGTAAAGCTAGGGAAATAGGGCTGTCGGATGAAACCCTTGATACTATATACCGCCTGCCTGACATGCCAGAAGAAGAGAAAGAAACTGCTCTGCGGGAACTCAATCTGAATGACACAATCTATTTTGAACTCTTTCCGACGATCCCAATAACTGATGTTGATACCTATGCAAGACCAGTATTCGAAGCCCTTGACCTGCCAATGGAAATTCTTGACAAAACTCCTTACCAGATCAGCGGGGGCGAACATGTCAGGGCTTTCATTGCCTTAAGCCTTGCAACTTCTCCCGAGTATCTTATGCTTGATGAACCATTCGGAGACCTTGACCCTGTAACTCTCAGGGATGTCACAAACTCTTTAAAAAGAATCAACGAACGCTTTGGCACGACCATCGTGCTTGTAAGCCACCACATGGATTTTGTTAGGGAAGTTGCTCACAGGGCTATATTGATTGATAACGGAGCTCTTGCAATGGATGGAGAGCCGGCAGAAGTCTGTCAGGAACTCATCAACAGGAGCAATGCCCCTTACATGGAACACAGCCTGGAAGACCTTGTGGAAGGCGGTTTGGAGACTAAGTAATAACAGCCAGAAAGAACAGCTAGAAAGAACAGCCAGAATATTTTTGTAGCAACCGTTGCGCCGGTTGATCACGCCGACCACGTTGTTGCTTGGTTTTTCGGTCAAGCCTTTTTTGAAAAGGGTTGTGATCACGCCAATAGGGTTTGGGGATAAGGTTCTCAAACCCAAATGTTGGCTCATGGTTTTCGCTCAAGCCTTTTTTAAAAAGGCTTGTTTTTAATCCATTTTTAGTATCCATAGGTCTACAATTTCTTCATGCTTGTGCAGCACTGTTCAGTCAACCTTATTTTCCTCGCACAGCCGGTTCCATTCTTCGTTCCCGAATTTTATGTACAGGCTTTCAGGTACAATTGGTTTTTCAAGTTCCTTTATGGTTTTTTCTGAGAGTGTCTGGTTCTCTACAAGTTCTCTTCCTGCGCATCTGAGGGTTTTTTTATACTTTCCTAGGAGAGGTTTTAGCATGATATTGTTTTTGCCCCTAAATATTTCTCCTTCTCCTCTGTATATTTCAGCAACGAGTTCAGTATGAAAAGTTCTTGCAAGCCGCTTGAAAAAAAGGCTTTCAACCTCAAAGTTTGTCTGGCCCGGTAACCCGGCGTTTGATATCACGGCGAGTTTTGGAAGCTTTTCATAGCGTTTTGCGTGCCTGTACTCTCCCATTTCATCTTCTTCAAAATGAGGCACAAGCACAGGAGTAAGTCTATCTATAAAGTTTTTCATAACAGCTGGGATATTATCGAAATACACGGGACATGCGAATACTGCAATATCTGAAGCCACAAATCTGGGAAGCAGATCATCCATATCGTCCCTGATTGTGCAACTTCCAGGGGTTTTGAGCCAGCACTCGAATTTTCCCTTGCAATATCCAATTCTTTTTTCGATCAGAAAAATGTTTTCGGTTTCTGCCCCGGCTTCTTCTGCTCCTTTCAGGAATTCCTCTACCATAATTAGAGTGTTTCCTTCCCTGCCTTTATGGCTCCCGCTGAATACTGTTATTTTCATGTGTAATCCCCCTTCCCATTGAATAAAGAACCTCTGAGCTGAAAAACCTTTGAGCTGAAATGAATCTTTCCAACAGCCTTTCTAATTAAAGGCTAATTATATAGTTATTAGGCCAATTTTACGTTTATTTGGCTAATTATACAGTTATGCGTTTTTACTTATTTTCTTCCAGTCACGCCTGCAATAATATTTATTTTCCTTTCGCTCATCCTGGAGTTTTACTACAGCGTATCATCTAGCATTTTCAGCTTTTTTTTCGTTACCACCTTCAGCAAAATTTTTCCCAATAGACCATGCCTTGCCTAGGTGCTCACCTATTCCCCAGTAATTATTATCGTACATGGAAAAAACTATAGGCTTGATCTTCTCGATATCAGGAATTTCATTACAGAGATATCTTTCTTCTGCATAACTTTCAACAATCTCTCCTATGAAAACCTCACTCGCGCCTCCGAGATCCAGAATGTCAATAAGTCTGCACTCAAGATTCACAGGACATTCCCGGATCATTGGGGCTTTTTCAAGTTTTCCGTAGAAGGTTTCGAAAATTTCGGACTTATCTATTCTTTTTCCGGAGACTATGCCGCAGTAGTCCGTAATTTCCACCATGTTCTGAGAAGGAATATTTACACTGAAGCACTGGTTTTCCCTTATTCCTTCATTTGTATGGTGCATTTTCCCAAGGGTCACCGCAATCATGGGAGGGCTTGCCTGTACAACTCCGCAAAAAGCGACTGTCAGGTAATTCGGCTTTTCGTTTACACGAGCCCCTACGAGGGTAGTGGGCATGGGGTAAAGAAAATTTCGGGCTCCAATAGTCCTTTTCTCTCCAATCTCCGTATTTTAGTCCTCCTCAAAGCTGCGCAGATCAATATTTTAGCACCGGCTTAGATATTAATAGTATCGAATTCTGCCGGAAAAATTATATTGAAAATCCTATCTCCATTTATTTTCAGGATACATAATTAGTATTCCGGTTTTTATTAATATATCAATTAGGGGATAATTATCCTGATAAATAAATTCCCTGTATAAGTTTGAATGCAAGAAGTATGGTAGGGGGTCTATACCCTTGATGCCATAACTCTGTTTGAAACTTCACGTAAGTTGAGCTTCAATTTTCAGATGCAGTAGTAAAATACAGAATACGTTTGCGAATCGTTAAAGTTAAAACGTGTTTCTTCCGGTTTCATTTTGTCCGGTTCCATTTTGTGTGGTTCCATTTTGTGTGGTTCCATCTTGTCCGGTTTCGTTTTGTCCGGTTTCCGAAACCTCAGTAAATATTAATTCCCGAATATATGGTAAGCTGCTTTTAAGAGAACAGTCTAAACGCGGATATTTCTTATATATGCTAGCAATATACATATAAAAAATGAAGAGTATGTATAAGTGTCATAAGTTTAGAAAGAGGATTGTGTTGCCCTGAATTCTTCAAATGATTTTAAAGCGCTTAAGCTGCCCGAAATTGCTGAACATTAAAATTTGCCTCTTTAGACTCTATCTCATACCCTATTCAAGCCCAGTTGCATAACATTGAAACGCAATTAGAATATGGAGGGGAAATATTTTGAGGAAAAATATTGCTGAAGACTCTGGACCTTCTTTAAAAGCTCCGCAGAGTCACCAGATCTCTGCCGTGTATGAGGACGCCGAAGGATTGATAGAACTACTTGTTACCTATTTTAAGGAAGGACTTGAAGGGGGAGAATATTGCTTATGGGTTTCCCCGGATAAACTGGCTGCTGAAGGGGCAAAAAGTGAACTTATGAAGGCAGGAGTGGATGTCGAGCATTATCTCACTTCCTCTCAATTAGAATTTCTGCCGGCTAATCCACTCCTGGAAGATCTTACTCTTCTTGCGTCAGCAGTAAAAGAACTCGCCGAAAAAGGATATGGAAATACCCTTTCTGGAGGATTTTCAGGGTTTAGAACAAATTTTGAGATTAAAAACACTGGAAATTCTCTTAAGCCCTGTCTTGAAACGTGTGGAAAGGCCATTGAAACAATGGCTTTGGAAAAGAATAAAAGTATCACACTTCTCTATACCATTCCTCTTGAAGAACTTTCAGGTAGAGTCCTTCTAGAATTAATGGAAGAAAGCAATGTTTTTGCTAAAAGAAAAGGGAAATTAGAGAGTTTGAGAATTCTGGAAGAAAAAATAGAGCTGAAAAATAATTTTCTCAAAGCGAAAACAGATCTAGAAGCCTCAAACTGGGCCAAAAATGGGCTGATGGTTAACATGAACCATGAACTTCGGACCCCCCTTAACTCGGTAATAGGTTTCTCCGATTTGCTGCTGGAAGGAGCTTTCGGGTCCCTGAACACGAGGCAATCAAAATATGTAAGTAATATTCTCATAAGCGGGAAGAACCTTCTGGAAATTATCAATTATCTACTTGATATATCAATGCTCGAAACCGGGGAAAAGAACCTTAATTATGAAGATGTAGATATTGCCAGCCTTCTAGGAGAGGTAAGAATGAGTCTTATCTCATTTGCCTCAAGTAAGAAAGTCAGTGTAGAAGTAAAGGTTGATGCCTCTCTTGAGAACATCCGGGCTGATAGAACAAAGCTGAGACAGATCCTGTACAGTCTCATGAATAACGCTATAAAACTCACTCCTGAAAAGAAAAAGGTTACTGTAAGCGCCCTCAAAAAAGAAGGGATGCTCGAGATTAAAGTTTCGGATAGCGGAATAGGGCTGTCAAAAGAGGATCACGAAAGGATGTTTATGCCTTTTATTCAGGCAGATTTTTCCACAACCAGGGGATACGGTGGAACTGGACTTGGACTTTATATTGCTAAAAACTTCGTAGATCTTCATGGAGGGAATATCTGGGTGGAATCAAAGGGAGAAAAAGGCAGCACGTTTATCTTTACTCTTCCGATAAAATAGGAAAGAAATAATTTGATCGGAGATTGGCTAAAACCAGGACTGGGAATCGTTTGCATACTTTACCCGGATATAATCAAAAAGATCGAGTGCAGCCTTAAACTGCTTCGTATGTTTCAGGATATCTATCTGAGCTGCACTACCTTCAAAACTTTTTTCAAAAATTTGATATTAATCTCCAGGAGCTTTTGTTCTCCCTGAATGTTCATTTTCTGCTCTGTTTCTTCTTTCTGTAAACTAGTATGCCTGCAACGGCGATGACAACAAGTAATAAGCCTGGGACAAGCATGCCCGAACTGCCCTGAGTTGCCTCAATGGACTGAATATACATATTGCTTACTATATTCTCATGCTTATTTATTCCATTGCCGTAATTTGCTGAAAGTGTTAGATTTATAGGCTCGTAGGGGTCCCTTCTGGCATCGGATAAATTGTCTGTTACCGCATTAAATTCAATCGTAAAAAGCTCGTCTTGATTCATTGGCCCTATAAAATACTCAGCAGGGTAAAATATGACGCCTTCCGCTTCAGGTTTTATGCTTACCGAGCTAAACTCATTAGGGTGAGTATTGGCTACATCGAACTCAAGAGTAGATCTACCATTTACTATCTGGAGCTCTTTTGAAGGAATCACTCTTATGTTTGAAGAATCTACCTTGAGAGGAATATTCTTTCTGCTGTTGTAATCAAAGGAGTTCCCCTCTATTGCAAGTTCAAAGTTGTGAGTTCCTTCCGGGGCATCTTCTGCAACTTTAACATTGAAAGTCAGTTTGATGCTATCTCCAGGCCCTAAAATGCCCATATCTTCATAAGGAGCGTCAAGAACAATTATCCCATCAGATAAAGGTTTTAAAACTGCAGCCTGAATTCTGGCATTGGTATCGAAGTCACTTCCATCAATGGTGACAGTAGGATTACTTGCAGTGTTTATAAGAGTTACAGTGACAGTACCCCTGTCTCCTGGCATGAAAACCTCCGGATCCGAGACAAATTCCTTAAGTTCAACTGTACCTTTGCTGTTAAATGTTTCAGTGCCTATTCGTATGTCAAAGCTTTTCTCACTCCAGGGGCTGTTTTTGCCTGTTTTTGTTCTGATGTCAATGGAGCGGATTCCTTTCTGCGCATTTTTGTCTACAAAAAGGTAAAATTCCTTTGTAGCAGTCCTGCCAGGATTGAGGGCTCCAACATTCTTTAGGGCATTTGCTTCTGAATCAAGAGAGAAAGGATATTGAGGTACAACTTCGATGTCAACATTGTCAGCTTTATCTCCACCAATGTTTTCCACCTGAACAGTCAGATTCAGATATTCTCCTATTTTTGCAGGATAGGGATTTGTTTCAACTATTGTAACTTTCAAATTTGCTCCCCCAACAGCTGCAGAGGCAGAAGATGCAAAAAACGAGGAAGCTAAAAGCCAGGATAATACAAGAGGGACAAATGAATTTTTGATTTTTGCCATTCTAATTCCACACCCCGATTAGCTTGAGTTTTGAAATATAACACCCGAGATTATTCCGTATTCTGAACTATTCCATCCTTTACGAGCACTATCCTGTCTGCATATCCTGCAATTTCCGGATCGTGAGTAATCATTACAATTGTTCTTCTGTCTTCGTTGAGTCTTCTAAATATATTTAGAATTTCACAGCCTGTCTTCGAGTCCAGATTTCCAGTGGGTTCATCTGCAAGGAGGATCGCAGGGTCATTGATAAGAGCTCGGGCAATAGCAACTCTCTGGGATTGACCACCTGAAAGCTCACCCGGCTTGTGGTGCATTCGATCTTCCAGTCCCACGAGTTTAAGTAATTCCTTTGCTCTTTCATGAGTATCGACTCCACTCCTTGCGTTGGCATAGGTTGGAAGCTCAACGTTTTCAAGAGCTGTAAGCCTGGGGATCAGGTTGAATGTCTGAAAAACAAAACCGATTTCTAACCCTCTGAGCCTGGCAACTTCCTTGTCAGATAGTTTATTGATATCCAGACCTTTAATTATGATTGTCCCTTCCGTAGGCCTATCAAGAAAACCGATAAGATTCATAAGTGTGCTTTTACCCGAACCCGATGGTCCCATTATGGCAAGGAATTCTCCCTCTAGCACTTTAAGGTTTATATCATGAAGAATTGGAACCTCCATACCTCCAAGAGTATAGCTCTTTTTGACATCAATAACTTTAATTATTGGAGTCGCTGTCCTATGTGTTTTGTCACTCTGTAGATCTCTCGAACGGCCCAGTTTACATTTAAACGATTCTTCTTTTGAATTAACGAGGCCTTCTCCAGAGGGCAGTTCTACTTCAAGTGTGAGATTTTCGGTTTCTGTCTCCAAAATTAAATCTCCTGGAGCAGAAACGTCTTTAATCAAAATCTTCGTTTCCATATCTACTCCTCTGTTTTTCAAATATTCAAATTAATTAATAAATCTCCTACGTGTCATACAATTTAGCCTAGTCCGATTTTTGTGTTTTAAGCGTTAACCGTAGAGTGATTTTCCAGTGTGCTAAATTCGTTGAGTGGATCCATAGAGCTACTTGTTATGAAGTTATTTTGAAACTATTTTTACCGATCAATATCCAATCGAGCTGGTCAAGAGGAACGGATTGAAACAGAAAAGGGCTATTCTCCAGATAGAGTAGCCCTATTCAAGGGACATATTCTTATTCATACCTTAAGGCATCCACAGGATTCATGCGTGCAGCTTTTCTTGCAGGATAAAGACCAGCAGTTATCCCGACAAGAACCGAAACTGCAATCCCTATTTCAATCAATGTTAAGGGGAAAACAGGAGGAAGTTTAAGGGCAATTTCAAGAGCGTAAGCTCCCAGACCACCTATTACAGTACCTACGATCCCCCCAAAGGAACTGACCATTACAGATTCCAGCAAGAACAGAGATAGAATATTGGAATTGCTGTAACCTACAGATTTCATTATCCCTATTTCTCTGGTTCTTTCAGTTACGGTCACAAGCATAATATTCATAATTCCTATCGAGCCCACAAAAAGAGATATTAGGGCAAGAATGAGAAGGAAAGAACTCAAAGCATCTCCTATTTTTCCAGTTTGCTCAAGAACTTCCTCCTGATTAAAGACGTAATAGGGTTTTAAATCCTCATTATCAATATCTCTTTCCGGGACTCCAAAGTTCCTCGCGAATCTGCTATCCACGTCATCTGAAATATCACGAATTTTCTCAGGACTGTCTGCCATCGCAAGGAAGGCTCCATAGTCTTTTTCCCCGATCATCTCATTCATTGTAGAAACGGGAATAAAAACTGTTAAATCGTAGTCACTATCCTCACCCACAACAGTTGGCTCGGAATTTTTCAATATTCCTTTTACCTTAAAACTTTTCTTTACAACGGTACCGTTTTCCTGTCGAAAAGCGATCTCTACAGTGCTCCTGTGGGAAATATTTTTGCTGAACTTGTCATTTGCAATATCATATCCAAGAACAGCCACAGCGCTATCTTTGTCCGTCAGGAAAGTACCCTCTTCCATTTGCAGTCCCTGGATTTCCTGAAAATCTTTGTTAATTCCTGCAATATTTACATTTTTAGTTTCAGAAAGATATGTGAGATCCCCGCTCATCGATTTTCTTGGAGATACGCCGGAAATTCCCGGAGTATTCTTCATTAGATTGTACTCGTTATCAAAGAAGAGATTTGGCTGTTCGCTAGCTGCGATAATAAAATTAGAGCCTACAGAAGAGATCTCATCAGTAAAAAACTGGTTAAAACTGGCACCAAGAGATGCGTTAACAACTACTGCAGCTATGCCAATTACTATTCCCAGTGTTGTAAGTGCAGACCTTAGTTTAGCACTACCTATACTTCCAGCTGCTATACGAGCTGCCTGTGAAAATTTTATCATATTTTCCCCCACAAATATGATGTCAGCTAACCTTTCTTTAATATTTCTTTAATTATTGTTTCCTTCTTCTGTAGAACAAGAGAGCTGCAGGAACAGAGATTATAATAAGTCCACCTGCCAGTACGGCTGTTGAATTAGACTCAGGGGACTCTGAAATGTTTATAAATTTCAGGTCTCCTACAGTGTTTGCATGTCTGTTGATTCCGTTGTTGTAGTTAGCAGTGAGGCTCATGTTTATCTCTCCTTCCTTACTGGTGCCCCATGAATTGTCTGCAACGGCATTAAATTCAATCGTAAAAAGTTCGTCCTGATTCATTGGTCCTATGAAATACTCAGCAGGGTAAAATGTGACTCCTTCAGCTTCAGGTTTTATACTAACCGAGCTAAACTCATTAGGATGAGTGTTCGCTACATCGAACTCAATTGTAGATTCACCATTTGTCAGTTGAAGTTCTTTTGAAGGAATCACTCTTATGTTAGAAGAATCTACCTTGAGAGGAATATTCTTTCTGCTGTTATAATCGAAGGAGTTCCCCTCTATTGCAAGTTCAAAGTTGTGAGTTCCTTCTGGAGCGTCTTCTGCAACTTTAACATTGAAAGTCAGTTTGATGCTATCTCCAGGCCCTAAAATGCCCATATCTTCATAAGGAGCGTCAAGGACGATTATCCCATCAGATAAAGGTTTTAAAACTGCAGCCTGAATTCTGGCATTGGTATCGAAGTCACTTCCATCAATGGTGACAGTAGGATTGCTTGCAGTGTTTATAAGAGTTACAGTGACAGTACCCCTGTCTCCGGGCATGAAAACTTCTGGTTCCGAAGCAACTTCCTTAAGTTCAACTGTACCTTTGCTCTTAAATGTTTCAGTGCCTATTCGTATGTCAAAACTTTTCTCACTCCAGGGGCTGTTTTTACCTGTTTTTGTTCTGATGTCAATGGAGCGGATTCCTTTCTGCGCATTTTTGTCTACAAAAAGGTAAAATTCCTTTGTAGCAGTCCTTCCAGGATTGAGGGCTCCAACATTCTGTAAGGCATTTGTCTCTGAATCAAGAGAGAAAGGATATTGAGGTACAACCTCGATGTCAACATTGTCAGCTTTATCCCCTCCAATGTTTTCTACCTGAACGGTTAAAGTCAGGTATTCTCCTATTTTTGCAGGATAGGGATTTGTTTCGACTATTGTAACTTTCAGATTGGCTCCCCCAACAGCTGCAGAGGCAGGAACTGCAAAAAGCAAGAAAATCAAAAGCAAGGAAAAAAGAGTTGCTACAGTAATCTTCTTTATCATTTCCATATACTTGCACCTTCAATTGTATTGAATTATTTCATCTTTTACTGGGATAACTCTGTTAGCATATTTTGCAATTTCAGGGTCGTGTGCGACGATTACTACTGTTCTCCCTTCGTTATCCAAATCCATAATATACAAAGGATTTAGGCTCCTATTCTGGAGTCAAGGTTTCCAGTCGGCTCGTCCGCAAGAAGGATTACAGGATCATTGATATGCGGTACGATTGAAAACCTCTGGAACTGCCTTCCTGAAAGTTCTCCTGGTCTGTGATGCATGTGGTTATGAATTCCCATAACTTTGAGAAGTTCCGTTGCATGCTTTGTTGAATCAATATTGATTCTCGAATTAGCAAAAGTTGGGAGCAAAACATTCTCAAGGGCAGTCAGGCGCGGAACAAGATTAAAACTCTGAAACACAAAATCAATTTCAAGCCCCCTAAGGCGGGTAAGCTCTTGATTCGGCATTCTATTGAGGTCACGCTTCCTGACAAGAGCTTGACCTTCAGCAGGCCTGTCAAGGCAATCTATAAGGTTCACAAGAGTACTTTTTCCTGAGCCTGGTGGGCTCATTATAGCCAGAAGTTTTCCTCTCTCAGTTTTGAGATTGATGTCTGAGAGCACGGAAATTTCCAGACTCCTAAGTACGTAGCTTTTCCTTACATTGGAAACCTCGACAATAGAGAATCCACCCTCAGGTAAACTATTTTTGATAATATTCATATCCCCCTTCCCCAAAGTTACTGAAATGTGATGAATGGATTATATTGAATAATTTCAACGTTTTTACTCATTATGTAAGACAGTCCATTTTAACTTATGCTTTCTTAATTTACGACTAAAGTGACTATTCAAAGGCACGTGGCTACTGGTTTCTAGCTTTGAAAGCAAGAAGTACGAACTATATTTTCAAAATTGAAGCTCTATATGCTGTTTTGGACTTTTTAACGAATTTTTTCAGTAT
This sequence comes from Methanosarcina barkeri MS, assembly GCF_000970025.1. GTDB lineage: Archaea > Halobacteriota > Methanosarcinia > Methanosarcinales > Methanosarcinaceae > Methanosarcina > Methanosarcina barkeri. The sequence continues at coordinate 4,179,782 of NZ_CP009528.1, read as the reverse complement.
AAAACGCGGGTCTTTACCAAAAATTTCTGTAAACAGAATCCTCTAAAATGAAAGCAGTGAGAACAGATAGCTGTAACTATTTCATGAGAGGAGAGGCTTTTCCCAAAAAATTCATAATCTTATCCCGGTATTTGTTCTAATAAATTTATACTGTTTTTATATTACATATTTTCTAAAAAGACGATGGCAGAATTAAGATGGTTGCACCAGACATTTTAGAGAATTTTTTCTTTGGACCTGTGAATACAATTAAATATTTAGATCTAAGTGGGAATAAATTTTAAACTTTTGAACATAATATAAGTTAAAAAAACATATGTCTGTATGTGAAACCTTTACTCTAAACATTTAAGAAGTATTATTTATAAGAAGATGATTTTCTATTGAGCTTATATAACTTAATATATATAGCTATATACAGTCACTGTTAGCTAATATTTTAAACGGTAGATCCTGAAATAAGAGGAAATCCACCATATGAATATTATCAAGTGGCTGACAGTAGCCATGTGACTTGGAGGTTTGATAGACAAAAATTATATCAAAATTGAACAGCGGTTGCAAATAAAATTGCTATCTACAGTATGCAAGTATCGATTTCGAAAATACAAACTACGGAGGGAATAAACATGTTTCCAGAACTTATCTTTGGATTCAACCTTAACCAGTGTTTTAACTTCACAAACAACATTGGATTCTTTTTCTCGTTCTTTTAAATGAACGTATGTAAAAGAATTGTAAGATGTCTCTCTGCAGGGAATGGCCAGGTTATTATATGTCCAGGCTGCAGGAGGCGAGGTATAACGGGGGATAAACAATCAAGAACAGATTGGAGGAAATGATATCATGACTTTCAGTATTTTTTATTCTTGTGTCAGCAAAGCCTATCAGGCTGAATGCTTCAAATTCTTCTACTGCGATTAAGTAGGAGTGCTAATTAGAATTAAATGGTCTCTGCGGGGAAAGACCATAAAGTCTTATATTTCCCACTAGCAGAGAGCCAGGGTATAACGGGGGATAAACAATCAGGAAAAGACTGGAGGAAACGTATTATGACTTTCAGCATATTCTATTCAAAGGTCTGCAGTACCTATCAGGCTGAGTGCTTCAAATTCTTTTACGAAGACTGTTGCTGGTAATCAAGCTGTAAATTAAACGGTTTCTGCAGGGAATAATCATAGGTCTTATATTTCCCAATTGCAGAAAGCCAGGTATAACGGGGAACGAACAAACTTAATAAAAAGATGGGAGGGGTTAAAAATGACCTTCAGCATATTCTATTCAAATGTCTGCTATTCCTATGTAGCTGAATGCTTCAAATTCTTCTACTGCGATTAAGCAATAATGACGATTAAGAGATAACAATAACATATGAAGTTACCTGCTTTTCAGGTAACTTCTTCTTTACAAAAGAAACGTAATATTACCACTTTTTTACTTCTTTTTTATTTTGCTAATATTTACTCTTTTGAAGGTGTCTGTAGTTTCAAACATACTTTTTGAAATATGGGATAGGAAACAGTCTATAATTTAAAATTGTTTTTAAAAAGCCGAAAATAGGAAATGTATAATATTTTTTGAACATCATGGCTCCCTTTAAAGGGTATTCACCTCCGAAAAATTGAAATGGAAATTAAAGAAACGAGATGCTTGGAAATCCTGTATAACTATTGCAGTAAAAGATTCTGTTTCTAAATACTAAAAGACTATTATTTGTAAGAAGTTTTAGTTCTTTACATTATATATAAATTTAAAGTATACTTTGATATTGATGCTCCTTGGTAGTTCTTTATTGGAACAGTTACTTTCCAATAGACCTAAATTTGATACTATTACTCAGTGTAGGCATATACAATCCAGTTATCCAACTTAATATCCTTTAAATCCCTAAATCTTTTAGCTGGAACTATTAAAGATTGTTTATACTTACCTGTAGTTCCAAAAGTAAATTCCTGGGAGTATAACTTGGGAGTATGATATAAACTGGATATCTAAGGAGGTTGGCGAAAACAAATATTATCCAAAGTATCTGTGAACCGAGTTAAATTGGCAGAAGATGCTCAATTTTTATTGAAGGAAGATGGATTGAAAAGAGACAGTTTTGAAAGTAGAGAAGTGGAGGGACTTACAATGTCAATGCTTTATTTGAGTTATACAAAAATCACCATTTTTCTAGAGATTATAAGGTTTAAGATGATGTACCTCAGCGGTCAGGGCTTTGGTGGCTTTGGTGGCTTTGGAAGATTCTCCCGGTGAAGTAGATCTCAGTGTTTATTAGTCAGTTACCATTCTATATCAAATACAGGTTTATACTATATGCTCATGCATGTAACCTGTATTATTTTTTCTTAAAAAAGTGACTGGGTTCGGGTTTTTTCTAGAAAATATACTACAATGATTAGTCAAACAACCATAGAGTTCAGCCGAGTAATTTACATCTCAGCTCTGTTCTTGTACTTGAGATTCCAATAAGGAGGTAATTTAGGTAGAGGAACTGAGACTTAGAAAATATTTTGAAAATCAATTAAGGAGTTATAAAGAACAAAGAAAAAACAAAGAAAAATTGAAATTTTTAAGGAGAACTAATTTTACTTTTTTAATATGAATTAGGTTTAAATATTTATAATGAAGAAAATTTTGAGTTTTTAATTAAAAAGTGAATTTTACTAGTTTTAAAAAGTTAATTAGATAAAAAGTCTTTGCAGATTCTGTTATAAGTGTTATTTTCTTTAAATTTTAAATACGGCATATAAACGAGATATTTATTTGACTTTGTAGGTATTCTGAAATTCGCAGCATTCAAACTGTTTCTATATTTAATTTTGAAAATGAATTCATACGATTAATTTAATGTCACGTGTATTTATAGAAAAATCGGAGGGATGAATAACTATATAACTTACGTGGTTAAAACGAGAAATCTATAGCATTAAACCTTTAACCGTCTAAAACTCATACTTAATTACAACGCCTATTGTACTTGATTTTGTATTTTAAGTACGTAAGTCCTAAACTAGTCGAGTCTATCGTTGCAGGAGATCGGTAGTTGACGACTTTATTAGAATGAAACTGGAAAAACAAAGTCTTGAATTCAGGGAGGTTCCTAGGCCTGTCCAGTATTTGCACCATTTTCTCCAAAAAAGAATAAGATTCAAAGCACTCTATAGAAAACCGTTATTCACGTAACTATATAGCGTTTTATGGTATTTTGCTAAAGCGTAACTAAAGGATGAGCCTCATTAAAACGCGAGGGCTATAAATCAGAACTGTTTAAAAAATACAACTACATGTCTAAAATTTACTTTTTAAATAGGGAACTTGGATTATTTACTTTTAAATCAAAAACTTGGATTATGTAATTTTAAACAAGGAACTTGGATTAGGAATCCAAGTTTTTGAATATATAAAACGTGCCTGTTTAAATGAAATCTTTGTATCATTAGATAAAAAGTTAAAAAACAATAAGCGAACTGGAAATATTATATGTCTACTTTATTAAACCTCCACATAGCAGCAGATAACATTACAAGGGCGAAGAAAATGAGGCCCAGGAAAGACACGACTATATCAACTGGTGTATATATGTAGTGAGTTCCCATCACAGAGAAGTCGGTCCCCAAAGCAAAATAACGAATTCCGCCTGCTAGAAGGGTCAGCGGGTTAAACATCGATAGAACCTTGAGGATAGTAGGAAAGCCGTCAATAGGATAAAGGGCGTTACTTACGAAGAAAATGGGCATACTAACCAGGGTGAGGATAGACTGCATTCCCTCCGGATTTTCAACGGTAATTGCAATTGAACCTGACAGAAATAGGAAGCCAAGAGTAAATATTGACACCAGTAACATAATACCCACTATTGCGATAAGAGTTTCAATAAGTGTATATCCCTTAAAGAACTCCATTCCTACAAGTTTTCCGAACCCTATTATTATGAAAGTTTGAAAGAGGGCTTTAGTCACACCGGAAAGTCCAACACCGAGAATAATATGAGATCTGGGAACTGGACTTGCAAGAGTTTCTCTCAAAAGGCTAAATTTTTTGTCAAACATAAGGGTAGTGCCTCCAAACAAACTGCTGAACAGCACATCCATTGCAATTATTCCTGCACCCATGTAGGTAATATATTTGACTACGGGAACGCCGGGTTCATTTGGAACAAATGAAGTTAGTTTGTCAAAACTATCTGACATGGCAAGCCCAAAAAATGCCAGCCACATAATAGGTTGGATCATTGAAGTGATGAGTACTGATTTATATCTGAAGTATTTCAGCATCTCCCTCCAGTATATGGCACGAAATTCGAAGCTCATTTAGAAATCCCCACCGTTTCTACTTCTTGCTGTTTTTCGTCTTCATTGCCTTCCCTTAACCCGTGTCCTGTGTAATGAACAAAAACATCATCCATTGAAGGTTTTTTAATATTTACGATTATAATGTCTATCCCCTCTCTCCGAATTTTCTCCATAATTTGAGGAAGCACATGAGTAACATCCTCCCTGATCATAATTCTCAAAGATTTCGTATCTTCTGTTATACTTTTAACTGACTCAAGTGACCTTAAGATCTCTGCAGCAGCCTTATTATCGCTTGTTTCCAGGTAAATAAGGTCTTTACCAAGTTTATTCTTTAATTCATCAGAGGTTCCGGTTACGATTATTCTCCCCTGGTCAATTATGCTTATCCTGTCGCTCAACTGATCGGCTTCTTCCATATAGTGTGTTGTCAGGAATATAGTAGTACCCTCTCTCTTAATCTCTCTAAGGTATTCCCACATTCTCATTCTCGTCTGGATATCGAAACCTATCGTTGGCTCATCAAGGAAAAGGACCGCAGGTTTTGTCATCAACCCTCTTGCAAGCTCAAGCCTTCGCTTCATGCCACCGCTCAAATCTTTCCCCAGGGTGTCCTTTTTACTTTCCAGATCTGTCAGCTTTAAAAGTTCTTCGATTCGTTTATTTCTTTCTTTTTTTTTCATCGAATAGATCCTACCGTGATATTCCAGATTTTCAGACACTGTCATTTCATGATCGAGGCAAAGCATCTGGAAAACAATACCTATTGACCTTCTTACGGAGTTTGGTTCCTTTGCGACATCATACCCGTTAACTCTAGCTTCGCCTTTCTGGAGTTTCCTGAGTGTCGTAAGAATATTAATCACGGTACTTTTGCCTGCCCCATTTGGACCAAGGAATGAGAAAATCTCCCCCTGTTTTACAGTAAAACTGATATTGTTAACAGCTTTTACAGAGCCGTATGAATGTTCAAGATTATTTACTTCTATGACATTACTGTCCATTCGTGAATCAACCCCTTCCCTCTACCGTATCGGATCGCTCCTGTTATTTTATATTAGATCCCAACGTACGACCCCTATTAAATGGGTATAAATTTAGTAAGTAGTTTACTGAAACTATTGAGTTTGAATAAATCTCTCGATAGTTTTACACAAGTAGTTATGTTTCAGATGGTTTATATAAATAGGAAATAGAGTTTCTAAACTAACCTCTGAGACGCTTCTTGTTTTTTATTTAAAAGTTTATAAGGTGCCTGATAAATTACTTGGTTAAATCTTAGTTATTGAAGCGTGCTCCTTGTAATCTACCGCTATTGTTTTCTATTTAATAGTTCTGTCTTTACTACATTGTAAATTTACTACACTATAAATATAAATAGAAAAAAATATATAAAAGATATCTTTATATTATGGAACCTGCTTCGAAACAAGAGTTAATTAAGCTAGCAGTTAAATTTCTATTAAAAATAACAATGAATTTATGTTTAGTAACACTGAACAATTATAGTTCTAACTTACATATTTTCAGATTTATGGGGGATGATACATATAAATACGTTAATCAACGATGTTATTCTGGGGGTAAATAATGGTAGATATTTTGCGATTATCACCTGTTATCAGTGCATATCCTGACGATGAATTTGAAAATCTGGAAATAGAAGTAGTTCTTCCGGGAGTCGAAAAGAAAAATATTACTTTTAAAATTACCGAAGGCGGCTTTTATGTAAAGGCTACCAAAGAAGGGGTTGAGTATGCAGACAGTTACACAGTCTGCTGTCCTGTAAGCCCGGAAAAAGCGGTCGCTAATTATTCAAACGGTGTACTTAAAGTAAAGGTACTTTATCAGCAGCCTTTTGAGAAAGCAGTGGACGTTAAAATCGAGTAAGGGAAGAGATTTGAGGGCAGACTTCTTTAAGGGGGAGAGAATACTATGGAAAGTTCAATACCTAGAATATTGAAAACTCCAATACTAGCAATGTATCACGATGATACACATCTACATCTTATTTTGGAAGTTGAACTTCCCGATATAAAAAGTGAGAATATCACAATTTTAATGCATGAAAACAGCTTTTATATAAAAGCGTTCAGTAAAACCGTAGAGTATTTGGGTTCTTTTTTTCTGGATGGGCCCGTAGATCCCGAAAAAGCAATTGCAGTCAACGATAATGGAATGCTTACCATCAAAGTCCCTTACAAAGAGGGTTTTATGTGTGCAAGGTATGTTCCGATTGAGTAAGGCAACGAAAGAATAGATTATTGTAAAATAATTCTAAAAAACTTAATTTTATATCCTATTAATCTTTATTATATTTTTATTTAATTCAACAAAGACCGTTTCTATTAAGATTTGTTTGCATAGAGGAGATTTTATGAAAATAATAAAATGCGGCGATCTGGGGTTCAAGTGTAACTTTATGGCTGCTGGCAACGAATTGGAAGAAGTTGAAAACGATATACTTGATCATATAGAAAAAGAGCATAAAAAAGAGCTTCAGAATATGTCCGAAGACGATATTCATCATTTGAAGCACCGAATATCGACCCTTCTGGGAAGAAGCTGTGGCTGTGGAGCTCTGTAATACGATAATGTTAATGATATTTGAAAAATGAAAGTTTACTCTGGATTTCTAGGTATACTTTCTTTACAGCTTTTTTAGCGATTAAGAATTTCATTCAAGAATTCCACTATAAAATCATGGGTTCAGGGAGAATAAAATCGATATTGACAAAAAACAGTTTTGAGTAGGCTAATTTTAAACAACCAGTTTTGAATAAACTATTTTTATGTAACAAATTTTAAATAAACTATTATTAATAAGACTTACGCACTTGATAAACAAAATCAATTACGGCAAAGGTTGTGGATTAAAGCCATGTTTTAGACAGCTAACGATCTGATGCTGCTGATTTTTCAGTTTAACTGCGTAAGTCATAATTAAATAAACCCGTTTTAAACAATACTTTTTTTAATGAGAATAAGTTTGAATAGTTCTGGAAGTCAATAATAAGTTTCAAATCTTGAGTCATGAGTTCAGAACCCATAGATAGTAATTAAGCAGTGCAGCGAAGCTAACCCATAGAATATAAGGAAATAGTAGATAAGAAGCCATTTTTGAAATTTCTCTGAATTTCAATATTGTCAGAAAGATTGTAAGCCAGAGCAAAATAATCTCAACAAAAGCATAGTAAGGAGACTTTAGCTCAAAAAAGAGAAAAGACCAGAGAACATTAAGACCTAACTGAACTCCGAAAATAAGCATTCCTTTTTTAACTTTTTGTTCTTGCAATCCTTTTTCCCAGACAAGATATAATGAGATTCCCATAAGTGTATAAAGTGTGACCCAGGCCGGAAAGAATGCCTGGGATGACGGGGTAAAAGCGGGCTTTTCCAGCAAAAGATACCAATTTTCAAGAGACGATACTGTAAATCTCGAACCCATTGCCCCTGCAAACTGGCAGAGCAATACAGAGACAAGAAGCTTGAAGAAATTAACTTTTTGAACCATACCAATACCGGAAATTATTCTATACCCCAAGCGTTATTAATCTTAGGATTAAAAAGCCCTAAGTTTTTGCTGCTGCTTTTTATAGCATTTTTGTAAACACATGCCGTCGGAAGAAAACTCAACTCGCACTAAGAAATTTACTCCTTTTAGAATTAGCTTTAATGAGCTTTATATACATGAGATTCGAAATATATTCAACGAACTGGGGATGCTCACACAAATATTCTCAAAGACAATTCAATTTACCATATATCTAAACAGTTCCATATTTTCTACAAGATTGGGAAATATATATATAGTATCATATAGGTAAAAGGATACCTAATGCCTAGTTAGGATGGGAAATCAAAATGGTGCAAATAAAGAAGTGTATGACCAAAGAAGATGTATTAGAGGCTGTAAAAGAAAGAGACGTAAAGTTTATCCGTACCCAGTTTACGGATACACTTGGCATCATCAAAAGCTGGGCAATTCCTGTTGAACAGTTAGAAGAAGCCTTCGAAAGCGGTGTAATGTTTGACGGGTCTTCGATCCAGGGCTTTACAAAGATTGAAGAATCTGACATGAAACTTGTGCTTGACCCGTCTACTTTCAGAATCCTTCCCTGGAGACCTACAACTGGCGCAGTAGCCAGGATCCTTGGAGATGTGTATCTTCCTAATGGTCAACCGTTTGAAGGAGACCCCAGATATGTTCTTAAGAGCGCAATTGAAGAAGCCAAAAAAATGGGGTACTCGATGAATGTAGGTCCTGAACTGGAATTCTTCCTCTTCAAACTTGACGCAAACGGAAATCCGACCACAGAACTTACGGATCATGGAGGATACTTCGATTTCTCTCCCCTCGACCGTGCACAGGATGTACGTAGAGATATTGACTATACTCTCGAAAGTATGGGCTTCCAGATTGAAGCCTCTCATCACGAAGTCGCACCTTCTCAGCATGAGATTGACTTTAGATTCGGTGATGTGCTGAGTACTGCTGACAATGTTATAACTTTCAAATATGTGGTAAAATCAATTGCATATCATAAAGGATATTATGCTACCTTTATGCCAAAACCTCTCTTTGGAGTAAATGGCTCAGGCATGCATACCAATCAATCTCTCTTCAAGGGAGACAATAATGTATTCTATGATCCAGAGGGTGAAGATCAGCTTTCTCAAGAAGCAATGTATTATATTGGTGGTCTGTTAAAACATATCAAGGAATTCGCAGCTGTTACAAATCCGGTTGTTAACTCCTATAAGAGAATTGTACCCGGATATGAAGCACCGGTTTACCTCACCTGGTCTGCAAAGAACAGAAGTTCCCTTATCCGCATTCCCGCAACCCGTGGCAATGGGACAAGAGTTGAACTAAGATGCCCAGACCCATCGTGTAATCCGTATCTTGCCTTTGCCCTGATGCTTAGAGCTGGGCTTGATGGTATAAAGAACAAGATTGATCCCGGAGAGCCAACTAACACGAACATTTTCCATCTTACGGAAAAAGAACGAGAGGAAAAAGGTATTCGCTCCCTACCTGCAGACCTTAAAGGGGCAATTGATGAAATGAAAGGCAGCAAATTCGTAAAAGAAGTTCTAGGAGAACATGTTTTCAGTCATTACCTCTGTGCTAAAGAGATGGAATGGGATGAATACAAAGCAAATGTTCACCCATGGGAACTTGAGAAATATTTACATATGCTGTAAGCATACCAGAAATCCTAAAACCCATGTGGATACTGAAAAAATTTACTGCGACAAAATTGTGGCGGAATTAAAAGTTTGTTTGAAGAGACACACTCCTTCCGGGAAGTGTGTTCTCATTTTATAATATAACTCCACAACTAATAAAATATTTTTTTATTGATTTTACTGGTCAGGGCAGGGGAAATTTCCTAATATTTTTCAAAACTAAAGCCTGAACTGAATATTGATATAAAAATGCTTCCCTTCTGAAAAACCCTCGTACCCAGGAGGTAACTTTTTATAAAAATTAACTTAAATTGCACTACAAGCAAAGGCACAGAAGTCCTAAAGACGATAGTGTGGAGTCTGTTAAAAAGGAATATTCCATGATAAAAATACAGAGGGTTCTTAAATAAAAATCCAAACGAAAAAATTAAACGGTTAAACCGTTGTGCTTTGCAGCATTACCTCAAGAACTTTTAACCGGAAAAAGAAAAATATATATATCGTCAAATAGGTACTAAATTACTTACTTCCCTTAGTGGTGACCCTCTCGATGTATGAAATGAAGTAGAACCATATGTGGAAGCGTTGCTATATACTCACATTAATTAAATAATTTGCATGAAACAAACTTAGTTAAATATCCATAAATTATGAAAATTGATAAAAAGTTACCCTTAAATCCAGTTTTTCAGCTGGCAAGTTTTTTGAACTAATTCTCAAAAATGAGCCACGGAAATAATCCCGAAAATTATTAACCTATATGCGTTACATTCATTCCTATCCATTTTTAGAGTGATCAAAATGTGTGGAATAATAGGCTTTATAGACCGAACAAAGTCCAGAATGGACGGGTCGAGCATAAAAGCCGCCCTCAGCCTCATGAACGAAAGAGGTAGTGGAGATGGGGCAGGCTATGCTGCATATGGAATTTATCCGGAGTATGCAGACTACTATGCTCTTCATGTTTTCTTTGACAATCTAGGTGAATCAAAAAAGAAGGTAGATGAGCTCCTCGAACAATGGGGAAAAATTGTTCACCAGGAAGAAATCCCGACCACCCCGCAGCCGGGCATAAAGAAAGTACACATCCCATGGAGATACTTCTTTAAGCCCTCAGAAGACCTGATGGCAGGGAAAATGGCTTCTGAAAATGATGTTGTCACTTACATAGTCATGGAAGTAAATTCCAATGTAAAAGGAGCTACAATCTTTTCTTCCGGGAAAAATATGGGAGTCTTCAAAGCTTCCGGCTGGCCTGAAGATGTGGCAAACTTTTACAGAATTCAAGATTACAAGGGATATATCTGGCTTGGACACAACCGTTATCCTACAAACTCTCCAGGCTGGTGGGGAGGCGCCCATCCTTTCAACCTTCTTAACTGGTCAGTAGTACATAACGGAGAAATTACTTCATATGGCACAAACCAGCGTTATGTCGAAGGATATGGATACAAGTGCTCCCTGTTTACTGATACCGAGGTTGTAGCTTATCTGTTTGACCTGCTTGGAAGACAGCATGGGCTTTCTTATGAGATGATTGTCAAGGCTCTTGCCCCGCCTTTCTGGGACGATATTGACCGGATGCCTGCGAAAGAAGCAGAGTTGAACAAAGCAGTTCGCCTTACATACGGGTCTGCCCTTATGAATGGACCCTTTGCAATCGTAGTTGGAACAGAGGATGGCATTGTTGGTTTTACTGACAGAATTAAATTGCGCCCTCTCGTAGTTGGTGAGAATGGAAACCGGCTCTACATATCCAGCGAAGAAGCTGCAATAAGAGTACTTGACCCTGAAGTTAAGAATGTATACACTCCCAGGGCAGGAGAACCAATTATAGGGAGGTTTATTGAATGACTCTCGGAAGTGTGCCCCCAAAATTTAAGGTCAGTATTGACCGCGACCAATGCATGGACTGCGGGCGCTGTATTGAAAACTGTTCATATGGCGTGTACAGAAGAGAAGGCGACAAAATCCTGATCGAATCCAGAAAATGTACAGGCTGCCTTCGCTGTGTTGCCATGTGCCCAAGGGATGCAATCACGCTTACAGAGAAACCTATAGATTACCGCAGCCATCCGCTCTGGACAAGAGAAGTCAGAGAGGATATCATTAAACAGGCTCGTAGTGGAAAGATTATCCTTTCAGGAATGGGAAACGCTAGAGATTTGCCAGTTATCTATGACCGTCTTCTCCTTGATGCCTGCCAGGTTACAAACCCGAGCATTGATCCCCTGAGAGAACCAATGGAACTCAGGACTTACATTGGAAAGAAGCCATCCAAACTCAACTTCAGAAAGACCGAAAGTGGTGACGTAGAGCTCGAAACAAAGCTTGCTCCAAATCTTAAACTTAATACTCCTATTATGATCGGACATATGAGTTTTGGAGCTATTAGCCTCAATGCCCAACTCAGTATGGCAAAAGCCGTAACAGAGCTCGGAACCTATATGGGAACAGGAGAGGGAGGGCTGCACAGAGACCTCTACCCTTACCAGGACCACATGATTGTCCAGGTCGCTTCAGGCCGTTTCGGTGTAAATATCGATTACCTTGAAAGAGGCGCTGCCATTGAGATCAAGATTGGTCAGGGAGCAAAACCGGGTATAGGTGGACACCTGCCTGGAGAAAAAGTAAATGAGGAAGTCTCAAGGACCCGTATGATCCCTGTTGGCAGTGATGCTATTAGCCCAGCTCCTCACCATGATATTTACAGTATTGAAGACCTTGTTCAGCTTATTAGAAGCTTGAAAGAAGCAACCGAATGGAAGAAACCGGTCTTCGTTAAGATTGCAGCCGTTCATAATGTGGCTCCAATTGCTGCTGGTATTGCCCGCTCTTCTGCAGATGCGGTAGTAATCGATGGGTTCCGTGGTGGAACTGGAGCAGCTCCCAAGGTGTTCAGGGACAATGTTGGAATTCCGATTGAAGTTGCAATCGCAAGCGTTGATCAGAAACTCAGGGAACAGGGCGTAAGAAACGAGATATCAATTATTGCAAGTGGTGGAATAAGGAGCAGTGCAGATCTTGCAAAGTCAATTGCTCTCGGAGCAGATGCTGTTAATATCGGGACTGCTGCTCTTGTTGCTCTGGGCTGCAGAGTCTGTGGCAATTGTTATAGAAACCTTTGTCCCTGGGGTATTGCTACCCAGCGTCCAGAGCTTGTGAGCAGGCTTGATCCTGAAAGAGGAGCAGTTCAGGTTTCAAACCTTATTAGAGGCTGGACTATGGAACTGAGCGAACTTATGGGAGCTGCAGGGATCAATAGTATAGAAAGCCTGCGCGGCAATAGAGACCGCCTGCGTGGATATATGCTGGATGAAGGAATGCTTAAAATCCTGGATGTACTGCCAGCTGGAGCCTGATTGAAATGAAGACGGTAAAAATTGATGCAAAAGGTATGCACTACACCCCTTTAAACCAGAAAATCAGGGCTGCGATTAAGGACGGAGCAGAGGAAATTATACTAGACAACGTGCTTGGACAGCGCTTTATAGGAGATGGACTAAGAGGTAATGTTCGCATCATAGTCAATGGGGTTCCCGGAGGAGATCTGGGAATTTTCATGAGTGGACCGACCTGTATCGTACATGGAGATGCCGAACATGCTCCTGGCAATACAATGGATAAAGGAATGCTTGTGATTCACGGAAGTGCAGGAGATGCAGTTGCCCACAGCATGCGAGGAGGAAAAGTCTTTATAAAGAATAATATTGGCTACCGTGGTGGCATCCACATGAAACAGTATGATGTGGAAGCCAGACCTATACTTGTTGTAGGTGGCACAGCCCACTCCTTCCTCGGTGAGTATATGGCAGGTGGTCTGGTGCTCGTGCTTGGTATCGGCGAGGATAAAGCCATGACAGACAGGGGTATAGGAAGCGGAATCCACGGCGGAGAAATTATTATCCGCGGAGAGGTTGACGATTTCTTACTTGGAGTAGGAGCCAAGAAATTCAAGTTTACCGAAAGCGATCTTGAACGCATTGCCCCGACTATAAAGAATTTCTGCGAGCAGTTCGGATATGATCCCGCAGATTTCCTGGACACCAACTACACAAGGATCGGACCTGCAAGCAGCCGTCCTTTCGCAAGTAAATATGTATGGGAGTGATCAGAAATGGCAGAACAGAAACCAATTAGCAAAAGTTACCTTGACCTTAAGTCGAAAGTCTGGGACGAAGGCCTTTGCTCAGGCTGCGGGGCCTGCATTGCAGTCTGCCCTGCTGATGCTCTATACTTCGAAATAGGCGGGGATTCCACACATCCGAAGAGCAATAACTACTGTAAAGCTGCTGTTGACGATGTTCCCTGCGGAGCCTGTTACGAGGTTTGTCCGAGACTCGAAGAACAGCCTTCAAGCCTTCTTGGAGATTACCTTGAAATTACTGCTGGAAGAGCTGAGTTTGATATTCCGAAAAAGCAGAGTGGAGGAGCAGTAACAGCAATTCTTGCAAACGCCCTGGATATAGGCCTTGTAGATGCTGTAGTTACGGTTACGGAAGATCCCTGGACCCTCAAGCCTCACTCAATGGTAATAACCAAAAGTGAAGCCCTTGTCGGTCAGGCAGGAAGCCGTTACAACTGGTGGGTTCCTCTTGTTTATTCCCTTAAGGAAGCGGTTGTAAACAGGAAGTACAGGAACATTGCAGTTGTTGGAGTCCCCTGCGTAGTTCAAGCAGTTCGCAAAATGCTTGAAACCGACAATCAACTTGTGGGCCCATACAAAAAATCCATTCGCTTTGTCATGGGACTTTTCTGCACGGAAAGTTTCGACTACGAAAAACTTATTGCAGGCAAGCTAAAAAGCGAGTACGCTCTCGAACCCATGAAGGTTTGCCGCATTGACGTTAAGGGCAAGCTCGAAATCACCCTCGATGACGGTACGCAGTATGTAATTCCCCTTACCGAACTTGAGGATACTACTCGCCCAGGCTGCAGTGTCTGTACGGACTTTACCGCTCTCAAAGCTGATATTTCAGCCGGCTCAGTTGGAAGCCCTGACGGCTACACCACTCTTGTTGTCCGTACTATTGTAGGACAGCATATTCTTGAAAGCGCAGTTGCTAACAAGAAACTGAGTATAGGTGGAAAAATCGATACCGGGATAATTGAAAAACTTGCTAAGAAAAAGCTTAAAAGAAAACCAGAATAAACTACAGAAAACTTAAGAGATGAAGCCTAAAGCTTCATTTTCATTCTATTTTTGCTATTTTGACTTTTGCACTTCTGTAATTTTCCACGTACTTTTTTTTGGCAGGGCTATAGATGCTATAACGTGTATAGTAACTGCCAGCGCAGAACTAGGAAACGGAATTTCTTTTATCGGGTAGTCTATTATTTTGTTTTCAGGATCATCAAAGAAAATGTTAAATTCATTGACTGAAAGGCGCAAAGAAATAAAAGTACTTTTCACCTTACCTTTTTTTGGCTATTAACTTTATTCTCATTCTAGCTTTAAATTGTCCTAATTATATGATTTTCCAAAACAGTCGGTAAACTAATCTAATCAGCAAGTTTCCATCAAATCACTTTTTCTGGCATCTTTTGTTCATTTGTTTTTTCAAAAGAGATGTTTACAGCCGGAACAAAAGTAATACTCACAAGAAGTATTGCCGCAAATATTGCGCTTATTTTAAGTAGATATTGTCAAATTCAGGTTAATAAGTTACAAAATCTTTACGGATTCCATATTGGCTTATTATGGCAACCGGTAAAAAACAGAGATTTAGCAAGTCCTCTCTAATTAATTCCCAATTTAACAACAGCCCAGTAGAAAAGAACCCCAATAAGAAAAGATACCATAAGTGAGATTTTGATTGACATATAGTCATTTATTACATTTTTAGCCACAACTTCACTAAGTACGATCATGCCAATAACCATAAAAATTGAAATTAAAATCCCTAATATACGTTGTCTTTCCATGTTATCACCTAATTAAAAAATGGCTGATTTTTAATCAGCCAACACTCAATTAAATCCAATACCAATGACTACCAATTTTCACATAAATCGTACCTGTTAATAGCATTGAGGCTATATTTGCGTAAGGTATTCTTACATCTAAGCTGCCATCGGAATTCTGTTCCTGCCAATAAACAGTTTGCACTGCTACAGCGAGTAGAGCACTAAGTATTATTGAAGCAGCAGGTGTAAAAAATGAACCTATGATAGCACCTATTGCTCCAGCTGCACCTGTTCCCACATCTGCAACCCAATTTGCATCTCTTTCGCTGAAGTAGATGTGCACTCCCCCTGTTAAGGTGTCACCATACTGTTCAATATAACTTCCATGCCAAAAACTTGTCCTAGCCGCAGAAATTGCTGCTGCAACTGCCGAACTATCATTGAGACTTGAAGCAGATACGAGCTTTTTGGATACTAATTCATTCTGATTTACAAAAGCAAAATTTACTCTGTTAGGATTCTCTTCATCTTTCCATGAAATAGCGTATCCAATTGATCCATCTTGTTTCTTGAAAGATACTATCTTTTCGTTATCGGTTTTTTTCAATACATTCACGTTTTCTGATACTTTTTTGAGGTCTTCATTAGAAATTGATTTTTTGTTCGAAATGTCTACTGCATCAGCATACTCTTTATTTTGAGAAATGTCAGTCTGTGCACTTACAGCTGGAACAAAAGCAATACTCACAAGAAGTATTGCTGCAAATATTGCACTTATCTTAAGCTTTTCCTTCATTATATGATCACTTCTGTTCTTTACTCCAGAGACAGGATCAAGCAAGCCTTAAATAATTGCAAAGCTAACACTAACTCATGCCTCCGGGCAATGTGGAGTTCGAATAAACCTTCCAGAGAGAATTTGAGCTCCACTGAACATCTTTTTAAATGTCCATATTTTTCTAGGAACTTACTCTTATAATTAATTTGTGACCAAATCATCCAACTGAAAGCATAATTATATCTAAATTTGAATTTTTTTAAGATTTATAGAGTTATTTGCTAAATAATTGGACATTTTACCATAAAATTTAAGTAAACTCTTTTAATAAGTGTTAACAGGAGAGTTGAAAATGTCAAGAAAGATATTATTTATTATATTATTGGCAACCCTGCTTTTTTTATCTGCCACTACAGCAACAGCAGCTGAAAATGTGGAAAACGTAAAAACCTCAAGCAGCTATATCGTAGCATCTTCATATGATACTTAAATTGGTATCGTTGACACAGATATAGGTATTATGACAGTTTATGATTCCGTCAGTCAGGGAGAAACAAATCTTCATGGAAAATACGTAGGTAGTGGTCTTACCCTTCTGGCTGTAGATCTTAATTGGGGAGATTCGACAGACTCTCTTCGGCTTAAAATATATACTCCTAGTGGCTCGGTGCTAGGTTCTTATTATGATAACGCTGATGGAGCTATTGACGGGAGAATTCTCCTGAATATTCAAAATTCAAATGGAATTGAACCGGGAACTTGGAAGTATGAAGTATATGGGTACAGGGTAACTGGAACAGAAGATTATACAATCTGAATTTTCAAACATAATTACTCAATTTATGCGCTGCTATGTTGAAAAAGAGCTTACTTTTTATTCTGGTTCTGAGTACCCTAGGTATAACCAGTGCAGACACCGGAGGATATACCGTTGGTCCCTGCCTACCCGATGAAGAACTTGAAAAATTGGGCGATGCTGTTGACATGAGCGGTGCTGACGTGACGTACTCATTCTGGGAATTTCCTTTGTCAATCAAAATCGCTTACATAATCGGGTATTTGACTGTTTTCTTTTCCTTTTTCAAATTGGCTCCCATAATTCTTGGTCAGATAAGGAGCCTAAGTAAAAATGTCAACAAAAAGAGAATTATTAATTATGTGCTGAATGAGCCTGGGTTTACTCCATCCGAAATTTCAAGAAACCTGGAAATTAGCCTGGGATCTATAAGATATCAGATCAAAACACTCAAAGCTGAAGATAAATTGATCTTAACGAGGGAAGGAAAGTTCACAAGAGCCTTTCAAAATTCCAACACTTTCACAAAAAACGATAAAATAATTATATCACATCTTAAAGGCAGTACAAGAAAACAAATACTCCTTAATATTCTGGAAAATCCTGAAATTACAAATCAGGAAATCTCAGAAAAACTGAATTTAGACAAAAGCACTACTCACTGGCATATAAAAAAATTAAGGGAAGACGATATCATTTTCTCTGAAGTAAAAGGCAAGTTTACAAAATATTTTGTGAACCCGTCTGTGGAGCCGGAGTTGTTGAAATGGCTCAAAATATAAACTTCGAACAGTTTTATTTCAATGTCAGTTTTCTATTCATCGATTAAACATTAGCTTTATACAAGACTTATAGGAAGAAATATATTTCTTCTAATGGACAGAGCGCCGTGGCATAAATCAAAAAAGGCAAGGGAATTCTTTCAAAAAAACAAATATTGGTTGCAAATATTGCTTTTCCCTCCAGCTACTCCAGATAGGAACCCAACAGAGTATTGTTGGAAAATGACAAGAGAAGACTTAACGTCAATAAAATCATTCAAGAATGTGAAAGTATTGAAGGAAGAACTAGATGAGTTTTGGGAGAAACATACATTCACACACAAAATGTCGCATTATTTAAAATGGTGACTATAATTATTCAAAACACAGGAATAAGTCCCGGATTTTCTCCTGTAATAAACTATCCACCTTTAGAAGTTACTATAAAGTATTTTCAATTCCTACCATTCCTATATTTTCAATTCCTTTTTGGGTTCGAGAGCAAATATCATTCCTTCCTGGAGAGGTTCATCCCACATTCCACAGTATTTTTTTGAAAATCACCAATTTTTCTGATAGCGTTTTTGCAAGAGATATGATTAATTTAGACTATTTGCAGAAAGTTGTGAAAATTGATTGATATCATTTTCTGGTCTCTAAATACACTACATAGGGCTTTTGCTTACTGTGTAAAAGTCCAATAAATCCATGTTTAATTGAAAACCGATAGCGGGTAAATATGAATTTACGAAAATTTACTGTGGAAAGTGGGAGGATTACAAAGAATCTCAGTATAATAATTGACACCATTGACTCTTGCACCTGTATCATCAATCTGCTGATAAGGCGTAGCCTTAAGACCTTCCAGAAAAATATCAGCTTTCTCCTGATGAAATATATCAATATCTTTTGTCAAGATTCGAGAAATAGTGGCTTTAGATATATGAACACCAATATTTTCTAGAAACTCATGTATTTTGGGCTCTGAAACATTAGCAACATGGTTATGAGTGATTATCAGAGATTTGATTCCAAGACCAAATTCACCCTTTATACTACCTGGAAGTTCACCTGAATACGTTTTATGTTCCGAAGGAGAATAAAATATCTCTATCCTGTAGTTGGTGTTCAAAGGGTTTATGGATATATCTTGAACTATTACATCCCTATAACCTTTAGGATACGCATCGTCAGGTAAAATAGATCTGTCAACTTTACAGATTTCAGTTCGATGAACCTCTACTTTGTCCAGTTTAGATTTAGGTTCTTTTCCCTATAGATGGTCTCTATTTCGTCTTTCTTTTTCAGAAGAAAGGTCTTCATTCTTTTTAGAACCAAGAATCTTAGGTTTGATTTGTTCACCTTTGAGTAAGTTGATTTCATCTCGAAGTTTCTGGTTCTCTGTCTTGAGGAATTCAATCTCTTCATTCTGCTTTTCAATGATAGCAAACAAAATGTGAAAAGAATTGGCAATATCTTTCATCTTTAATTTCATCAGGATTGATATCCAATGAAGACAGCGATTGTTTTAAAGCTTCAAGTTCCATTTTTTACTCCAAAATATGATAAGGGAAAATGGAACAACTATTATATTTTTTATGTGGTCGAAAATACATTAAATTTGAAGAGGATACGATTATTTCTCTAAAAAATTGATTTTTAGAGTGTACCTTAATTGGGGAAACTCTAAATGCATACCTATCATCTAAACGCACATGATATTCTTCGAATAACAGGCACAAAGAAATGAAAGTACTTTTCACCTCACCCTTTTTTGCCTATCTATCTCGTCATTACCCTGGGTAGTAAGGTTGTCCTAACTATGTTTTTTCAAACCATCGCTAAACTGATCAGTGAATTGTTGTTGAAGGCCTAAATTTGATAAGGAGCAGAAAATCAAAAGGAGCATTGGAAGCCAGTTTTATTCCGTACTTTCATGCTAAAATAAGCATTGTATGCCCTTAGTTTTAATACTGATTTGGAAGGACCCTATTTCTTTATCATAATTCCCCATTCCAAATATTAATTAGCCTTCATTCGGCTCTGTAGAAATCCTATCTGAACCAGCATCAAGAGGCTGAAGATATATAAGCAAAAATGAAGATGGACTGTCTACCCAAAATTAAAATTTTATTCCGGTAGCTTCAAAGAACGCATCTTCCAACGAGAGAGAATTTTCTATAAGTTTAAAAACCTGACCTCCACTTTCAACAATTAATCTGTTAATTTCCGGCTTGACATCTTTATTGGAATTTACGAAAATTTCAAGGGTATGTTCGGATTTCAGTTCAGTTTTTATGACAAACTCCAGACTCTCAATTAAATGAACTATTTCAGAAGATAGATTGTAAACTCCAACTGTAATTACTCCACTTGACTCAATATGGCGGATCTTTTCAATTGTACTTTCGGCGATAAGCTTGCCTTTATCCAGAATTCCGACATAGGTACAAATCTCCTGTATTTCCAGAAGATTATGAGATGAAAGAAATATCGTAATCCCATTGTTATTGCATTCAAAAAGAATTTGTCGGATTTGCCGGATTCCAACAGGGTCGAGACCATTAGTAGGCTCATCAAGAATCAGTACTTTTGGGCTATTCAAAAGAGCCTGTGCAATTCCCAGCCGCGTTTTCATGCCATGGGAAAAATAGCCTACTTTTTTGAACATCTCATTTCCAAGCCCAACCTGATCCAGTAAAACCCTTGATTGTTCCAGGCTTTCTTTTTTACTCAGGCCTTTTAATCTCCCGTAATATATCATATGGCTTAAGGCTGTCCGTTCATCATAAAAGCCCGAATCCTGTGGGACCAGGCCCAGAACCTGTTTAACTTTTCCTGATTCGGAAGACATGTCCATACCATCAACAAAAATTTGTCCTTGCGTAGGTATTGAAAGCCCTGAAAGTAATTTTATTGTAGTTGTTTTTCCGGCACCATTCTGGCCCAAAAAGCCATAAATGCTTCCTTTTTCTACATTCAGGGAAAGACTTTCTAGGACAAAGCGAGAGCCGTATTTTTTGGACAGGTTTTTGGTAGAAATAGCCACAGTAATTAGAAATCCCTCCTTTTAATAGCTACCAAACTCATGGACAAAAAAACCAGTATGTACAGGAACATTGAAAACAGGCTTTCAAAAACCGTAAGATATCCAGCTTCAACCGGGAAGCCTTTCATGAACTCCATATTTTTAATCCCGTAAAAAAAAGGAGTAATATATTTTAGATAACTTTCATTTCCCTGTGAAATAAAAAATATCAAAATTCCAAGAAAAACTACAGACATTGTAAATGAAATTTTGTTGTTTGCGGACAGTGTTGAGATGAATAAAAAAATACTTATGAAGCACCCAAGATAAAGGCTTGAAGAAATCCAGAACAAAACGACGTTTTCTAACTGAAAAGAATTAACTGCAGAATACTGGTATATCAGGTTTATAAGTGCAATTCCAGTGGAAATGATGATAAATACCAGAAAAAGAAAGAAAAACTTTCCTAAGATAAAAGATGATCTGTGGACTTTGGAGATAATATATCTCACCGACCCGGTTTCAGTTTCACTGCTTACTATATCAAAAGATGCTATCAAAGTCATAAAAGGTCCGACAGACAACACCACCAGATATGAAATTAAAGTATATGGGACACCTTCTGAATTTGAAAATAAAAAGGATATATAAGTACTATAGTGCAATGCCAGGAAACAAAGAAAGATAAAAATTCCACCAAAAAGCCATACATATCTACTTTTTGAACCCCTAAATGTTTCATCTTCCCCAATAACCTGTACTTCATAAAAATTCATAATCCTTCATCCTGTTTATTCCTTTTCAGGCTGGAAGCAACAAATGCTCCAAAGAACCCGATTATTGAATAGAAAAAAATCATAATGAGCACAAAGCCGATGAGAGCAGACAAAGCTATACCCCCATATTGTAACGCAAGCTTTCCATCGGAGGTAAACAAAAATACTAAAATCCAGTCAATCAGATTATACGTAAATATTGTAAAAAAAGCATACTTCCCCGAGCCCTTGCCTATATTTTTACCAATCAATGTCCCTACAATAACCGCACTTATAATTCCTACGTATGTTGGATCAAGCCCTAAAAATTCAAAAAATCCGAATAATACAAGCCCAATCAGTATCCCTATAAACAATAACTTCCCGGTTTTCATCCTCTCACATTCTAAAAATGCTGAGTTTAAAAACCCAGCAAGATATATGGCCAATTTAAAAATGTACTATGGTCAATTTAAAAATGTACTTTTATAACTAATTTGTGACCAAATCATCCAACTGAAAACATGCTCAAACATAAATTTAATTTTCTTTTAAAATTTATAGAGCTATTTGCTAGATTATTGGATGATTTTACCATAAAATTTAAGTAAACTCTTTTGACACGTATTAACTGGAGAGTTAAAAATGTCAAGAAAAATATTATTCATTATATTGATAACTCTGCTTTTTTTATCTGCCACTACAGCGACAGCGGCTGAAAATGTGAAAAAAGCGGAAACCCCGAGCGACTATACTGTAGTATCCTCACCTGGTACTGAAATTGGAATCGTTGACAAAGATATAGGTATTCTGACCGTTTATGATACCATTATTCAAGGAGAGATAAACCTACATGAGAAAAAAGTTAGCAGTGGTCTAAATCTTCTCGTTGTGGATCTTAACTGGGGAGATTCAACTGATTCACTACGGCTCAGGATATATACCCCTAGCGGCTCGTTGCTAGGTTCTTATTATGATAACGCTGATGGAGCAGTTAACGGTAGGACTCGCCTGTATATTAAAAATGCAAATGGAATTGAAGCGGGAACCTGGAAATATCAAGTATACGGGTATAGAGTGGCCGGAAAAGAAGGTTATACGATCTGAATTTGATAACGAAATCACTCAAATTATAGACCAGCTATGTGGAAGGTAATGTTACTTTTTATTCTGGTTCTGAGTGCCGCAGTAGGTGTAACCAGTGCAGATACCGGAGGATATTCCATTGGTCCCTGTCCACCCGAAGAGGAGCTCAAAAAATTGGGTGATACCGTTGACATGAGCGGGGCGGACAGGACTCTTACCTTCTGGGAATTTCCCTTGTCATTCAAGGTAGCTTATATCTTGGGATACCTGGCTGCTTTCATTTCCTTATTCAAACTGGCTCCCATAATTCTTGGTCATATAAGGAGTCTAAGTAAAAATGTTACTCAAAAGAAAATTATTTGTTATGTGCTGAGGAAGCCAGGGTGTACGCCGTCTGAAATTTCAAGAAACCTGAAAATTAGTCTGGGATCTATAAGATATCAGATTAAAACACTCAAAGCCGAAGAGGAGTTAACTTTAACGAAGGAAGGAAAGTTCACAAGAGTATTTCAAAATTCCAATGTTTTCACAAACAACGATAAAACAATAATCTCACATCTTAAAGGCAGTACAAGAAAACAAATACTCCTTAATATTCTGGAAAATCCTGAGATTACAAATCAGGAAATCTCAGAAAAGCTGAATTTAGACAAAAGCACTACTCACTGGCATATAAAAAAATTGAGGGAGGATAATATTATTTCCTCCGAAGTAGAAGGCAAGTTTACAAAATATTTTGTGAACCCATCTGTGGAGCCGGAGTTGCTGAAATGGCTCAAAATATAAACTTCGAACAGTTTTATTTTCTCCACCTTTATCGGCTACTATAAATGTATTTTCAATTCCTACCATTCCAATGTTTTCTATTCCTTTTTTAGGTTTGAGAGGAATACCATTCCTTCCTGAAGGGGTTCGTCAAAGCCTTCTGCAGTTACAGGCAGCTCATCGATTAGCAGTCCGACTCCGTGTCCGAGGAATCTTACTTTACGTTTTCCAAAGCCCATAAAATTCTGTAGAAACTCCGAATCTAGATTGTTCATTATGTTGTTGTAGATTTTCGAGGGAATCGCACCTGTTTTTAACATTGAAGCAGCTTCGTTCTGTATTTCCACACATTTATTATGGGCATCTATGGCATATTGTGGAAGTGAAGATCCAAACATGTATGTGGTCGTTTTATCCGTGTTATATCCTTCAACCCCACATCCGATATCGATGAATACCAGATCTCCTTTTTTCAGTTTTTTGTCACGTCTTCCAATCAGTGGAACCGCAGGACTCATCCCATACATTCCACCAGGTCCGTTAAAGTAAGATGGATATCTCGAGATTTCACCAAAACAGACATTTCCCATGACCATCTCAATATCAAACATCCCAAAACGGCACAATCCGTGACGGCCTTCTTCAACCATAACTGAATATAGTTCGGTTGACAGGTCTACTTCACTCATTCCTTCCTTGGAGAATACATGGCCGGTTGCCTCGTGCTCGTATTCGGTATCGGCAAGGACAAAGCCATGACAGACAGAGGTATCGGAAGCGGAATCCACGGCGGGGAAATAATTATCCGTGGAGAGGTTGACTATTTCTTACTCGGAGTAGGAGCCAAGAAATTCAAGTTTACCGAAAGCGATCTTGAATGCATTGCTCCAGTTATAAAGAACTTCTGCGAGCAGTTCGGGTATGACCCCGCAGAGTTCCTGGACACAAACTATACACAGATTGGAACTGCAAGCAGCCGGCCTTTCGCAAGCAAATACGTCTGGGAGTGATTAAAAATGGCAGAACAGAAACCAATCAGCAAAAGTTACCTTGACCTTAAGTCAAAAGTCTGGGATGAAGGCCTTTGCTCAGGCTGTGGGGCCTGCATTTGAGACAGCCTGTACCATTAAAACCAGTATGTTCCTGCCTCCGGGCAATGTGGAGTTCAAATGGTCATTCTAAAAAATTCGAGCTCTATAAATTACTTTTAATTAACTTAGTATAAGTTTTGCGCAGAAAGAATATATGCAATCATAGCCTGCTGTTAGCGTTGTTTTCCGCTTTAAAAACTGTTAAATCTTTGAATTTACAGTTCTTCACTTCGACTTCTCATTAAAATAAGTTGGAAATTTGAGCAGCTAATATAGTCATCCATACCTTGGCAGAAAAATACGTTTTCAGGAAATAAACTTAAGAAAAACTGGAAGGCTAAGTTTGTAGCCTTACATTTATTCATTTTTTTTGAAAGCTCATTAAGCTTCAGGAAAAGATTCTGTTATATTAAGTAGTTCTGCCTTATCGAGAGAGGAGATGATAGTGACTTCAAGCTCCTCATCTTGCCAGGTCAGAGCTTTCATATTTCCACCAAATATTGGAGAGATCATACCTTTCATGTTATTGACCAGAATATTTTCTCCTTCACTTACAAAATTCTGAGTTTCAGGTAAACCTTTTTCAGAAATGTCTTCGATGATACGTATTTCATTATCTCCTTTTGTATATACGAGAGTGATTTTTTCGTAATGCTGCCCTGCAAAAACGCTGAAACCACTATGTACAAAAGTTAGATAAGGTGTATCCATACTGGAAGAGACCATTGAATAATTAAATTCGTATCCTTCCGGGAGATATTCAGGAGTGAGTATTTTAAAATCAATAAGCTCTTTTGCCTCTTCAAGTGTCATTTTTTGAGGTTCACTTTTGAAGTCTTCAAGTCCAAGTACTTTTACCTGGGCGCCATCTGGAACTTTAAATTCAAATTCAGAGTCTGGAATTCCAGTGTTCAATTTCACATCCCGGATTTCTATCTCAATATAAGGATTTCCTTCATTGTCATATAGTTCACACCTGATGAGCATCCAGTTTTCTCCGTCAACCCAGATTTTTGATTTCCATTGGAGCGATTCGTTTTTCTCGGAAGGGGTAAGCTCAAGTACATATACGTTTTTCCCATCGATGTTCTCGGCCCTGAGGAGGGAAGGTAGCTTCCCATTAAGAATAATCCCATTTACAAATTCAGCGTAAACATTAGGTTCGAAGAGTTTCAAATCATTAAAATCATCAGAAATCTCCGTTTTGAAAACAGTCTTGGATTCAGAATTATAGATCCATTGGAAATCTCCATCAGATGCCATAATTACTTTCGTATCTTTATTCGGGTTTAAAATACTCGTTTTCATTAGATCGGGTTTTTTCCATATAATTTCATGCACTTCTGGGTTCTGCCACCTTGAAGTTGAACTTACATACATAGTAAAAGAATAGTCTTCGAGACTGTCTATTTCCATCTGCATGTTAGACACAATTTCTTCAGCACTGGGTTGAGTGTTAGATGAAACTTCTTCGGCACTGGACTCTTCTGCGCAACCTGAAATAAAAATTGAGAGGATTATCAGGAACAAGGTGGGCAGTAAATGTCTTTTGAAACTAATCTTCATTTATTTACCCCAATTTAGAGACATTTTGTATTAATTATATCTTCTAGGAAATCCCACACAGCTTATTTTTAAATAATAGGTATAAATTTAGATTTACACCCATCCAGGTTTTGAATCTAACCTTTTAACCTGAAATTGATATATTATAGCTTAGATAATCCCAAATACCAATCTGAAGGAGTGTAAATTCACAATAGATTCTCAACGCTGCCTTTTCAACACATCAACTTTCAAAAATTGAGTTTAAATAAAACAATTGCAGGAGCCCTCTCTAATTGCGATTAAAGTCTTTACAGGCAGGTATGCGTAACATTTTGCTTCCAATTTCACGTTTGTCCTGTAATTCCCATTGCCTGGTACATCGATCGTCTCTGCCCCAGAAGCTGTACATGAGTTTGGAACCTGGTGAACAATTGCAGGCAAATTAATTGGTTCACTTATCCAAATTGTTATTTTCATCTCACAAGGGGCAGGAAATGGAAATTCTTTAGAAGTTGTTTGACAGCCACTTACAAACCATGATACATTTATGTATCGACTTCCATTAGAACGTTGGTATAATTTGGAAGTAAACTTTATATATATGTCTCCAGTACCATCTAGATATTCTCTAGTGCAACTATTTATAAGTGTATCTGATAAAACAACTTCTGGCTCTAAGAGTTCACTTTTTTGCTTTTCACACATATTATGCACTTCTTTTCTTTACTCCAGAGACAGGATCAAGCAAGCCTGAAATATCCGCAAAGCTAACACTAATCATGCCTCCAGGCAATGCGGAGTTCGAATAAACCTTCCAGAGAGAATTTGAGCTCCACCAAACATTATTTCTAATGTTCATATTTTTCTAGGAACTTACTCTTATAATTCATTTGTGACCAAATCATCCAACTGAAAGTATAAATTAAATCTAAATTTAATTTTTTTTAAGATTTATAGAGTTATTTGCTAGATAATTGGACAATTTTACCATAAAATTTAAGTAAGCTCTTTTGATAGGTGTTAACAGAGGAGTTGAAAATGTCAAGAAAGATGTTATTTATTATATTGGTAATCCTGCTTTTTTATCTGCCACTAAAGCGACAGCAGCTGAAAATGTGGGAAAAGCGAAAATCTCAAGCAACTATGCCGTAGTACTTTCACCTGATACTGAAATTAGAATCGTTGACAAAGATACAGGGTGACTGGAACAGAAGATTATACAATCTGAATTTGATAACGAAATTACTCAAATTATAGACCAGCTATGTGGAAGGTAATGTTACTTTTTATTCTGGTTCTGAGTGCCGCAGTAGGTATAACCAGTGCAGACACCGGAGGATATACCGTTGGTTCCTGCCCACCCGATGAAGAACTTGAAAAATTGGGCGATGCTGTTGACATGAGCGGTGCTGACGTGACGTACTCATTCTGGGAATTTCCTTTGTCAATCAAAATCGCTTACATAATCGGGTATTTGACTGTTTTCTTTTCCTTTTTCAAACTGGCTCCCATAATTCTTGGTCAGATAAG
Organism: Methanosarcina barkeri MS; assembly: GCF_000970025.1. GTDB lineage: Archaea > Halobacteriota > Methanosarcinia > Methanosarcinales > Methanosarcinaceae > Methanosarcina > Methanosarcina barkeri. The sequence continues at coordinate 4,152,249 of NZ_CP009528.1, read as the reverse complement.
GAGCCTAAGTAAAAATGTCAACAAAAAGAGAATTATTAATTATGTGCTGAATGAGCCTGGGTGTACGCCATCCGAAATTTCAAGAAACCTGAAAATTAGCCTGGGATCTATAAGATATCAGATCAAAACACTCAAAGCCGAAGAGGAGTTAACTTTAACGAGGGAAGGAAAGTTCACAAGAGTCTTTCAAAATTCCAATGTTTTCACAAACAACGATAAAACAATAATCTCACATCTCAAAGGCAGTACAAGAAAACAAATACTCCTTAATATTCTGGAAAATCCCGAGATTACAAATCAGGAAATTTCAGAAAAGCTGAACTTAGACAAAAGCACTACTCACTGGCATATAAAAAAATTAAGGGAAGATGATATTATTTCCTCCGAAGTAGAAGGCAAGTTTACAAAATATTTTGTGAATCCGGCTGTGGAGTCGGAGTTGCTGAAATGGCTCAAAATATGAGCCTTGAACAGCTTTATCTCAATGTCAGTTTTCTATTAATCGATTAAACATTAGCTTTATACAAGACTTAATTATTCAAACGACAGAATATCAACCAGCTACTAATATACTATTAAAAAATTGAGATCATAAAGTATTACAACTTGAATTCAGGTTTTTTAGGCACATAAATTTCTATTGATGCCAAAATATACGCTTAACCTTAAATACACAAAACCGAGGCTTTAATTTTTAAAACCATGTTCGTTTGTTAAAGGTTTATTCCAGTAGTATTAAAATGTGTCTTCTATATATCAGAATAGAAGCATTAGTTTATAACATTTTTCGGATAGGCTCTTATTAGGTACTGCCGGAAAATACTACAGTCAATACCTTCTCATTCATTTTAAGCTCGTTTTCTATTTTTCTTTCATCGCTCTCCCAAATCCAATTCTTAGCTCCATCCCCAAGAGTAATACAACATAGGACGGAGTTTTTCACTTGAAGATTATCTTTCTCCAGTATTGCAAGGAAATTTTCATCCTGAATAGCTTGTTCAGTTACCGTAATTATATAACTATTTCCTTTTTTGATATCATGGTTAAAATATATATGATCAGTCCAATTTTCATCTTTTCTCAATTCATCTCTTACGCCCATTCTTTTATCTGCGTCTACCTTTAGGTAGTACCTTTCTGGCTGAAGGTCAGAATTATATTCTATGGTGTTCATAGTCATGTTGTATTTTTCAAGAATGGCTTTAACTTCAGGCTCGGTGGTTCCATCTTCAAATTCAATTAATAAATGATATACCTTCGTATCTGGAGATGCGGTCAGCACCTTTTCATTTCTTTCAAGCTCATTTGCAATTTGGAATGCATCTTTCTCTGGAATACCACCATTCTTAGATTCATCTTCTAAACCAATATAACAATATACGGATTTTTTCATTGGAAGATTGTTTTTTTCCAGTATTGCGAGGAAATTTTTATCCTGAATAGCTTGTTCCGTTACCGTTAATATATAATTACTTCCTTTTCTTACAGGGCCAGTCAAGTTTATATCATCTACCAATTCCTCTATATTTATTGTTTTATCTCTATCTAATATCATGTAGTACCTACTTGGCATAATATCAGAATTGTAATCTATGGTGTTTATAGTCATGTTGCAGTTTTCAAGAATGGCTTTAACTTCAGGCTCAGTAGTCCCCTCTTCAAATTCAATAAAAAAGCCAGCTACTTGTTTTTCTTGAACTGACATTTTCGTATCAACTGGTGCCTTTGTGTCAACTGGTGCACTTGTAAACAACCCCCCGAGTATTATAAGAGCTAGAACACTGCTAAAAACAGCAATTACTTTACTGATTTTACTCAAATTACCACCTTCTAAAAAAACGAGGAGTTTTTAACTCCTCACATATACACGGTAATCTTCTGAACCAAACGTTTCCATATAAGAATAACCATAATCCTCAGGTAATGGATCGTCGATTGCCAATAAATATTCCGGGTAATTACTTAAGTATCCACTACAAACTCTAGAGTGACTATCTCTTATACTTACGAAGGGTCTATTATTATTAATTTCAGAAACCGCTTGACTAAACGTAAAGACTGTAACATATGCTGAATTAGGTTTATTTAATCCATTGGATGGTTTATAGTAATTTAACTGATTATTATTAATGACATTCCCGCCAGTAGTATAACCTGGGCCCATCTTTTGATATATATAATCTTGGGTATGAAATACATCATAATAATCAGCAATCATTTGGCCACATGCTGGAGCACAGTAATGATCATTTTCTTGCCCATATAAAGTAGTATCGAGATAATAACTTGTACTTCTTCCCACTATTGTTGTGTCGTCACTAAGTTTTTTGATATCTTCTTCAGTGACTGGCATATTAATATTAATTCCCTTAATAGTTGCTGCATGTTCTATAGATTTAGTAAGCTCATCACTTTTTTGCCACTTTTTCAAATTCTCGTCTATTTCATTCTTTGACTTTTGTTCATAGATTGAGCAGACTCCAAGTTTTGTTTCAGTTGTAGGCTCATCTGGTACCACATCAAGGGTATATGCATCCACAAATATCCGATGTTCGTCTCCTGTAGTCTTGTCTTTTACTACGGTCATTGCCCCTATTTTGGGATAGCTATATACAACCATCTTAGTTGATTTGATTTCTCCAGTTGGGTAATTGCTTTTAGCAGTTTCGATTGACTTTTCCATAACTTCAGTCATGTTAAACGGTATCGGGTTAAATTCGATGACTTGGATTGGCTGCCCCAGTGTTTTATTGGCACCAACATCGATTTTACCTATTGTTTTATTATTTTCATATACTGAAAATTGATAATACAATTTTTGACCATTTATATCATAAAGCTCCAGTGGTTTGGGATCAATAGATGCCCCTTTCCAGCTTCCAAATTTTTCTGTATCGGTTGCTATAAACCTTATCATGCGCGTATTTGCATGCTTAAAGGCTTCCTCTGCAGTTACACTATGACTGTTTTCTTCCTGTGCATTAACAGTTGGTACTAACATCATACCAACCAGCAGTATTGCTAAAATTAGCATACCTATTCCTGAGTCATTTCTTGTTCTCATGCCTTTACCTCGTGTATTTTTACCCAGGAGGCAGGATCAAGCAAGCCTTAAATATTCTTAAGCTATCATTTCCTTGCCTCAGGGCATGTGAAGTTCAAATATGCTCTGGAAGGTTTGTTTGAACTTCACATTCAAAAATTTCTCTTAATTTTCTCCTATACATTTGTTACGTCGATGAATATTTCATCAGCCTGATTAACATTCATTAAGTCGCACCTCTTTCTCATCGAAAATGACGAGATTTCAGAGCTTTAATCGACGTTTGAAATTCGATCTACTTTTAGCAAATAATCTGCATATTCTTCCCCTTCACTTTGTTATAAAATTAATAAAAAGGTAGCAACAAACATGCCTCAACAAAAGAAAAGGATATATTATGTCAAAACAATTTAATAAGAAAGTAGGGAAAAAATCTGTAGATGTGGCGACAGGAAATGAACAGCTTCGAAATTTATAAAGAGATGAGCGATGGCATTCAGGCAATATACAGGTCAAGACTTCTAACAGAGATACTTCTGTCATTAAATGAAGGCAGCAGAAAGCTTTCTCAGCTGCGTGAAATTACCGGAAGCACTTCTCAGGTTATAATTCCAAAGCTCAGGAAACTCGAAGCAGATCGTCTAATAGAAATGAAAGGACGTGAGTATTTCCTGACGCCAGCAGGAAAAGTTGTAGCTTTAGAAGTAGCTGACTCTTTTATAACATTTTGGACAATTAATAAATTTAAGCATTTCTGGTTGAGACATTACCTTGAAGGAATTCCCGGTCCTCTGTTAAAAGAAATCGGATGTCTTTACGAGTCTGAAGTCCTCAAAGATAAAGGTATGAAGATCCTTAATGTCTATAACAACCAGTTAAAAATAATTAAAGAAGCAGATCATATATATGGCATATCGTCCGTAGTGACCAGCGGATATGCTGATTCAATCTTTGAAAGAGTGAAAGAAGGAATCCCTGTTGAGCTTATAATTTCTCTTCATGTTGCAGAAGAATTGAATCAATCACCTTACTTGGAAAAAGTAGAAGCACTGAAAGATTATGAAAACTTCAAATTAATTGTCATGGATCAAGATATCAAAGTGGGGCTCATTGTTACGGATAAACACCTTTCTCTGAGCCTGTACAAAAACGGAAACGTTGAATACGACATCAGTACAGGATTATTCAGTTCTGACTCGAAGGCCATTGAATGGGGAGAGAGGTTTTTTTGGTATTGTAAAGGCAGGCAGAGTTCATAAAAATGAAATTTGATTTTGCAGTTATCGATCAAATCAGGAAAAATGGACATATCAGCCTTGTTTAGCCAGTTCCCGAGGTAATTGTCCAACGAACTGTTGGACTATTGCCTCTTCGGGATAAGCTTCCGCAAGCGCCGTCAGGCAAGCTGGTGGGTGGCACTTTCTAACCTATGGATTGAAAAATGCTTCCAGGTTAAGGAAAGTATTTTTCGGAAAGAAAAAATGCCGTTTTCAGGCATCTGGAAATATAATCACCTGTTAGTAAGAAACCTTCTAGATGCTTGATTCCCTGGATGTTTGATTCGCAATTAAAATACTTGAATCAATCCCGGATTATCTCCTGTAATACACTCTCCGCCTTTAGCAGTTACTATGAAAGTATTTTCAATCCCTACCATTCCTATATTTTCAATTCCTTTTTTAGGTTCGAGAGCAAATACCATTCCTTCCTGGAGGGGCTCATCAAATCCTTCAGCAATCACAGGCGTTTCGTCGATTAGTAATCCAACCGCATGGCCTATGAATTTAACTTTGCGGTTGCCAAAACCCATAAAGTTCTGAAGAAATTCCGAATCGAGCTTATTCATTATGGTATTGTAGATTTCCGAGGGAATAGCACCTGGTTTTAACATTGAAGCAGCTTCGTTCTGTATCTCCACACATTTATTATGGGCATCTATGGCATATTGTGGAAGCGAAGAACCAAACATGTATGTGGTCGTTTTATCCGTGTTATAACCTTCAATCCCACATCCAATATCAATGAATACCAGATCTCCTTTTTTCAGCTTTCTCTCACGGCTTCCAATCAGGGGAACTGCAGGACACATCCCGTAGATTCCTCCAGGTCCGTTAAAGTAAGAAGGATAAATTGAACTTTCACCAAAACAGACATTTCCCAGGATCATCTCGGTATCGAACATTCCAAAACGGCATAATCCGTGATGTCCTTCTTCAACCATAACTGAATATATTTCGGTTGACAGGTCCACTTCACTCATTCCTTCCTGCAGCATTTCAGGTACAAGATCTTCCAGCACATGCTGATGAATTCTACCAGCTTCTCTTGTTATCGAGAGTTCATATTCGCTTTTTACTGCTCTGACAGCGCAAATTTGAGAGTCAGCAGATTTGGCATTCTTAAAAGGGAAGTATTTTTGAAATCTCTGGTACAAAGCTAGAGGAACAACTTCGGTTTCAAGGTATACTGTGTTCGGAAGCCTACTTATACTCTTTGTGGCATCACGGAAACTGTTCATAGGTTTTATATTTGGAAATAAGGATTCATCCAGGGCTCTTTCGTAGCTGCGGCGTACCCAGAAAGTTTCTTCTCCGTGCTTAGGGATAATCAGCATTCCATCTTGCATCGTACCCGTAAAATAATAAAGATTGATTTTGCTGAAGATAACAGCTATCTCCCATTGAGGATTTGAGATATCCATCCGTTTTCTAAAATTTCTCATCCGTTTTTTCAATTCAGTTAAAGGTACTTTTTTAATCATGTAGATTCCTTTACTAATTATCTGTTATCAATTAAGAGATATCAATTCAGTAGTGAATATGGCAAGGATTTATGAGCAAATATAGATAGTAAATATAATAATTCTTGTTTTTCATAACAAAACTATATTTCTCTCAGTGATTTCTTAAAAGATAAAAAATAACTTTAGGGCTAGTTAACTTTAATGCTAGTTAATTTTAGAGCTAGTTAATTTTAGAGCTAGTTAATTTTGGAGCTAGTTAATTTTAGGGCTAGTTAACTTTAATGCTAGTTAACTTTAAAGCTAGTTAATTTTAGAGCTAGTTAATTTTAGAGCTAGTTAACGTTATGGATAGTAAGATCTCAATTCATTTCTCAAAGTAAAAAATAATTGGAAAGATAACAAATTAAGAAGAAAGAAGACAGAAAAACAAAAAGGTTTTTTTAAAGGGGTTATCATGTTAGGAAAATTTGAAGATCTTGTTGAAAAGGCTTCAGGGTTGGGTCTCAAGGCTTACCTTGTGGATGCAGAAGATATTCCGGTTGAAAACAGGATTGCTCTGAAGTGTGCTTACGGTTGCAGAGGTTATGGAAGGAGACTGAGCTGTCCACCTAATGTTATATCGGTTGATGAGTTTAGAAAAATCATAGGAGAATACAATAGTGCGCTTCTACTTATCGAAGAACGCGATACTTCACAGGTTTCGGATATCCATGAGGTCTGGGAAGACATTCGTAAAGACTCCTTCCATAAAATGTTAAAGCTTGAACATGAAGCTTTCAAGGAAGGCTTTACTTTTGCGCATCTTCTGAGGCCTGGCTCATGCAACGAATGCGAAATCTGTAATCTTGAAAAATGCATAAAGCCGGAATTGAGGCGTTTTGCACCTGAGGCTGTAGGAATAAATCTCCAGAAGGCAATGGAAAAGGCAGGACTTGTACTTGAGTTCTGCATACCTGAAAAAACTATATGTGTTGGGGTTTTACTGCTTGAATGAAAATTCAAGCAAAATATAAACGATGTATATTCCTAAATCTTTGTGATGTCTGTTCATAGTGTGTTTAGAGTGTTGAATTATTAAAAGAAATATTTAATGAGAAAAGCGAAATTAATAAAAGAGTTTAGTTTTATAGTCCTAGATAAATATTCAGATTAATGAAAGTAATTATAGAAATCTGGAGTCGCTATACATAATATTCTAATTTAATTAGCGATCTTAATTTAATTAACAAAGACAGAAGGTGCAATTACTTTCTAACATATTTTATAGAAAATATAGCAAACTGGAGGTTTTTTCAAATTGAGTTCTGAAAAGTTAAAAATAGCTGTCTTAGGAGGAACTGGCAATATAGGAGAAGGTATGGTGCTCAGGCTGGCCCTTCAAAACCTTATGGCTGAAGGCGTAAAGAACGAAGTAATTATAGGATCCAGATCCAAGGAAGCTGCCAATGAAGCCGCAAAAAAAGCCATTTCCGAACTTGAAAACTGCGGGTTTGACACTTCTAAGATAACTATCACAGGAAACAGTAACCATGAAGCTGCGCAAGCAGCCGAAGTAATAATTCTTACTATTCGTTTTGGCCACGTTTTGCCTTTGCTGCATGAGATTCGTGAGGCTCTTGAAGACAAGATTCTTATTACTCCTGTAGTCCCGATGGAAAAGGAAGGAGACCTTTTTGTATATGAACCTCCAGAGGAAGGTTCAGCCGCTCTTGCAATTCAGAAAAATGTCCCGGCTTCTACAAAAGTTGTTGCAGCTTTCCACAACATCCCGGCAAGAAAATTGAGGGATATTGTTAAGTGCAAATCTGTATACCATGCGCTGGTATGTAGTGATGATGCCGAAGCAAAGAAGCTGGTCATTAAGCTTACAGATCATATGGGATGCATGAAACCCCTGGATGGAGGCCCTCTTAAGCAGGCAAATACTATGGAATCGCTTACACCATTGCTGATCAACCTTGCAAAACTTAACGGATTTAAAGATCTCGGAATAAATTTCTCCTAAAAATCTCAGATAAAAATAGCTAAAAGAACATATCTCAGAAAAAGGATTGCAGAAACATGTTTTATCCCGAAATGATTTCGTGTTAACTATGTTATTTGGAATCCCTTATCTTTTGTGAAACTTGACAGGAAAAAGATCCGTTGGATTGTTACTCTAAAGTTGAAAGGGGAATCCTCCTATACGATAGCTGAGATCCTCTGAACCTCAGCTCATCGAATTCAGCAGATCTATAAAGAATACATTGAAGCTGGTAAGCTTCTTCAGGTTAGCAATTATCTTGGAATACCAAAGAAGCCATTATTCTCTGATGAAAAGGAATTGATTGATCAAACTTATTCAGATTACAAGTTTGGAGTATATTACTTTGAGATTCTCGTGGAAGGCAAATATAATCCAGGATATCTCATAACAGAATCCATAAATATCTACTCAGCATGAACCTTGTCAGTGTGAACCGATAAAAGAAATAAGAGGTGAAAATGGTACAGATACGAACGTGAACACAGCATGTCTGCTGCACGCATCGATTGGCATGAAAACCCCAGATTAGGCTTGCAGGTCTGTGCCATTCTTGATGAGTCATCAAAAATGAATTGCAGGTGGAGAATATGTTCATTGTAACATGGAGAACACCATTAAAGTAATTGATGAACTTGTCAGTGAGTACTGGGACATATGTCTTTTAAGGAAATTTATCATGGAGTGAATTCAGAGTTCACAGGATCAATAAAGATGGTTCATGGAATAGTAAGTTTAACTCCTAAGGCGCATTGAATAACCTGGAATTAAACCAATATTTACAATGGTAAGACATCCTCAGACAAACGGAAAATAGAGAAATAGTTCTATACATACGAAAGGTTTGGAGAAAGATCCAAATTTTTCGAAGAATTCATACAGTGGTTGTAACAAGAGACCTCATGGAGCTTTGAAACTTGAACAATTAGAATCATCACAAAGTGTATTCCGGAATAGATTACCGGTTGAGGTAAAATTCTGAATAAAAGTGAAATTGTTTGAGTTGTGAAAATAAAAAACGAAAAAAGTTTCAAAGTGAAATTATTTTAGACTAAAAATATAATTTGTTAAAATTTTGTTCTTTGTTAAAATAAATCATCCTCATAAATCTTATCTTTATGTTTTTATCTTCAATTATAGGATTCTATTTTGACTTCCCTGTTTTCTTAAATCTTGCTTATTACGTTGATATGAACTTTTTTTAACCTGGCAACAAGACTTCTCAATGTTGAATGTAGCCTATGAGGAAATTTGGAGGTTAATAAAACATAAATTACCAAAATGATCTCTAATATATTTATATTGTTAATTAAATAATTCATAGAACTTCATTCAAGGCCGTCACATAATGAAGTCACACAATAAATGTATTAGTTATTAATTTATACTACTAGACTCTTTGTATTACTACTAATAAACATTACTAATCCTACTAATAAACATTACTAATCCTACTAATAAACATTATCAATAAAGTGAATTATTTATATTTTTTTATTATTATAACGCCCCATGACTCTTGAAAACAAACAAATCAAAGAACTCATTACAAGCAAATGGGATGAATCTTCAGCTACCTATGACACACAGCATGGGCACAAAGTAAAAAGTCTTGAGGAAGCTGATGCTTGGAAGACAATGTTCAAAAAGATCATTCCAGAAGGAAAACTTGATGTTCTGGATGTAGGTTGTGGAACAGGTGAGCTAAGCATTCTTTTTGCAGAGATGGGACATAACGTCACAGGTCTTGATCTTTCCGAGAAAATGATGGAAAAAGGACGCCTAAAATCCATGTCCCAGGGGCTATCCATTAAATTTCTTAAAGGCGATGCCGAAAATCCTCCTTTTGATGAAAAAAACTTCGACGTGGTAATAACTCGTCACCTTCTGTGGACTCTCCCCAACCCGAAAACAGCTATAAAGAACTGGAACAGAGTCCTTAGAGATGGAGGTTATGCCATAATTATCGATGGGATCTGGGACGACGGTTCTCTAAACACTCGAGTCAGACGTTTTATAAGCAGTCTTGGAATTCTTATTTTTGAACAAGCAAATCCATGGGAAGGCCACTATTCTAAAGAACTGACAGCATCGCTTCCCAATGCCAGCGGCACTTCACTGAAAGAGTCTAGGCAATATCTTAAGAATGCCGGATTTTCAAAAATCGATGCCTATGATATATCTCACATCAGGAAAATACAGAAGCAATACATGTCTTTCTGGAAACGAATCGGGTACAATTACGATTATTACATGCTCTACGGTAAAAAATAATTTTAAAAGAGGTAGAACTATGTACAGAAAGAAAGCAGACTCATTTTTGCTTATGGCTATGCTTATGGTAGTCGCAATGGCAATTTCTGGTTGTCTCGATTCAGGTAAAGCCGATGTAAGTAACGAAAGTGACGTTAAGGAACTGACAATTGGGGAAATGTGGGACATAGAATCTATTGATCCAGCTGAAGACATGAAGGTAATATGTGAAAAAGCTCTGGTTGTGGAAACTCTTGTGACAACAAATGAGGATTTTTCACTGGCACCAGGTCTTGCAACATCATGGCAGCAGCTTGACAATAATACATGGGAATTCAAGCTAAGGAAGGATGTCAAGTTCCATGATGGAACCAACATGACTGCAGAAGATGTAAAATTCTCGTTGGATAGAGCCATTAGCAGGAATGTCAATGTTGCATCAATGTTGAATATAAAATCTATAGAAGTAAAAGATAACTATACTCTGCTCATAAAAACAGCTGACCTCAATACGATGCTTCCAGCTGTACTTCACTATCCCTGTACTGCAATAATAAACAGGAATTCGGTAGATGAAAACGGGGACCTGATAAAACTTATAAGCACCGGTCCATATATGTTTGAGTCATTTGACGAGCAGACCAATGTACTTACAGTTGTTAAGAATAAGAATTGGTGGGGAGGAAAAGTAGGCCTTGATAGAATGGTAATCAAAGGTATGCCAGATCCTAACACAAGAGCAATAGCAATAGAAAGCGGAGATATCGATTTTACAGTAGATGTACCATACAGTGAAACCGACAGGATTGATGCTCTTGAGGGTATTAATGTAGAAAAACACGTGGAACCCAGAGTTTATAAGATAGACGTAAATCTTGCAAAGGACAAGTTAAACGATACCAGAGTCAGGCAGGCGATCTCTTATGCAATTGACAGAGATAGCATTGTAAAAAATGTACTCTATAATGTAGGCGAACCTGCAGCCGGACCTTTCCTTCCTAACATGGTCTGGACTAACAAAGACCTTGAACCCTACAAGCAGGACTATAAAAAAGCAGATTCACTTCTGACTGAAGCAGGCTGGATTGACACTGATGGAGATGGGATAAGAGATAAAGATGGTCAGAAGCTGGAACTTACTCTCATGACATTTTCAACAAGGCCCGGACTTCCTCCAATGGCAGAGGCTATTGCAGCACAGCTAAGTAAAATCGGCATAAAAGTGACACCTGAAGTGCTGGAATACGGTGATATTCTTGAGAGGCAAAAAGAAGGAAACTGGGATCTGAGTCTTGCACCATTCGCCATCGCAATGGTACCTGATCCTGAATTTATCCTTACCAACTGGTATAGCACAAACGGTACAGACAATAAGCCCGGATACTCAAATCCTGAAGTCGATAAACTCATAGAAGAAACAAAAGGCATCACCAATCAGGAAGAGAGATATGCGAAATTCAACGAGGTTGAAAAAATAGTATACGAAGAACAGCCAATGATCCTTGTGGCTTATTATGGTTGTGATATTGTTAAGAAAGATACGGTCAAGGGTTACATTTTTGACCCAACAGCTCACGACTATCGCATTAACGCCGGGATGTATATTGAGAAATAAACTCTATTTTGAAATGACCGGTAATTCCGGTCTTCTTTTTTTCAGGAGGGGTACATGCACAAATATTTACTAAAACGATTTGCATCCATGCTGATCACACTTTTTGTGGCGTGTGCACTGACATTTTTCTTGATGCATATGATACCTGGAGAAACTACAGAGATAATTCTCAAACATACTTTTATAGGCCTGGAACAAACAGCCACAGAAGAGCAATTGGTGCAATTTTCAGAAAAATATAACCTCAATGACCCTCTATACATTCAGTTTTTCGAATGGTTGAAAAATTTTCTGTTAAACGGTGACATCGGTACTTCCTATGTATATCATAAACCTGTGATATATCTTCTGAAACTACGTCTGCCGGCAACAATCCTGCTGGCGACATCAAGTATGTTGATAACTGTTGTTTTAGGTATAAGCCTGGGAGTGTATTCTGCCCTGAAACAGAATAAGTTGTCAGACCATATTCTCAGGTTTGTCAGCCTTTTCGGAGTTTCAATGCCGGGATTCTGGATCGGCCTTCTTCTTATCCTGCTTTTCTCAGTCAAGCTCAAACTGATACCTGCAACGGGTTATGGTAGTCTGGAGAATCTTTTCCTGCCAGCCCTTGCGCTCTCATCACATTCGATAGCATCGGTGATGAGGATTACAAGAACAAGCATGCTTGAGACACTTGGTCAGGATTACATAAAATTTGCCGTAGCTAAGGGACTTTCCACAAGAACTATAGTCTTAAGGCATGCTATGAAAAATGCTCTGCTACCAGTGATAACAGTTCTTGGCTTTCAGATGGGGCACCTGCTTGGCGGTTCCATTGTTATAGAACAGGTATTTACATGGCCTGGAATAGGCAGTCTCCTTGTCAATTCGATATCTGCTCGTGACATCCCTGTCGTGCAGGGTTGTGTAATGTGTATAGTGGCAATGTTTCTTATGATAAATTTCCTGGTGGATATCTTCTATACGTATCTGGATACAAGAATAAAATATGATTAAAACGTGGTTATAATGAAAAATATAAAAATTCCTGACAGCATCATAAGTGAAGACCACATACAGATGATCTTCAGGAGAAAGGACATGCTGATTGCCCTCGTCCTTCTTTTTACTCTAATGTCAATCGCCCTAATTGCTCCATGTATCGTCCCATCTGATCCCAACGAGGTAAATCTTAATAACAAAAATCTTGGTCCTTCATCAGAACACTTACTTGGCACCGACTATCTCGGACGTGATATGTTGAGCAGAATAATGATTGGAGCTCATACATCCCTATTGATATCATTTGGTGTTGTTTTGATATCTCTTGTGTCCGGCGTTTTTCTGGGATGCATGGCAGGTTACTGTGAAGGCTATGCGGATGATGTGATCTCGAGACTTATAGACCTATTCCTTGCATTTCCGGGGATAATCTTTGTCCTGACAGTAATGAGTATGCTTGGCACTGGTGTCGTAAATATCATAATTGCGCTTTCAATCGTCCAGTGGGCAGGTTACGCCCGGCTGATGCGGGGACAGGTGATTTCGGTTAAAAAGAACGAATATGTTCTTTCAGCAAAGATGATAGGTATAGGAGATATCAGGGTACTATTAAGGCATATTGTTCCCAATTCTATAGCTCCTATCCTTGTCCTTGCGACAATTGACATTGGACATGTCATTCTTTCCATATCTGCCCTGAGTTTTTTGGGTATCGGGCTTCCTGCCGATATTCCAGAATGGGGTGCCATGCTGAGTGCAGGAAAAGCCTATATGAGGACAGCGCCTTTCCAGACAATTTTCCCTGGAATGGCAATAACAACTTTTGTGGTTATTTTCAGCATAATCGGTGATGGAATGCGAGACATTCTCGATCCTCAGGACAGAGGTGGTGATATTTATTGAACATATCGGGAAATATTCTTGAAATTCGTGACCTTGATGTTTTTTTTGAAACCAATGAAGGATATGTGAAAGCCGTGAACAAGGTTTCACTGAATATTAGAAGAGGAGAATGCATTGGGATTATTGGGGAAACAGGTTCTGGCAAGTCTGTTATAGGGCAATCTGTGCTGCGTTTACTTGCAAACAATGCCCATGTGAATGGGAGTATCTATTTCCATGGTACGGATCTGCTAAAAATGGACATAAAGGAAATGAAAAAAATAAGGGGCAAGGAAATTTCACTGATACCCCAAAATCCTGCAAAATCCCTGAATCCTGTTCTGAAAAATGGGAAACAGGTTATTGAGGTTTTTGATAACAAAAATATTACTTTGCCGGAGAAACGAAAAAAAGTCATCTCAATAATGAGCCGATTATTTTTTAAAGATTTAACTAAAGTGTATAATTCGTATCCATACCAGCTTTCAGGTGGCATGAAGCAAAGGCTTCTGGCTGCAATTGCTCTTTGTTCAGATCCTGAGCTGCTCATAGCTGATGAACCAACAAAAGGACTGGATCCAGATTCTATGGATAAGATCTGTGAATTGTTCATGCATATCAAGGCAGATCACAAAAGAACAATGCTGATAATCACCCATGACCTTGATTTTGCTCTCCGGATATGTGATCGGATAGCAGTTATGTATTCAGGAGAGATAGTTGAGGTGAATAGGGTAAAAAAGATTATTGATTCTCCTTCACACCCATACACACAGGGACTTATCAGTGCCCTTCCTCGCAATGGACTTGTACCTCTCCCAGGGCAGAGCCCAAGCAGAATATTCCTGCCGACAGGATGTTTCTTTAGCCAGCGATGTAGATTTAATTCTGCTTCATGTGTTAGTGAGCATCCCCTTCTAAGAAAATTTGATGGAGGCATGGTCAGATGTCACATGTACTGAGTGTGAAATCTCTGTCCAAGTCATTTGATTCTAATGAAATAATCAAGGACATTAACTTCTCTATTTCAAAAGGAGAAACTCTTGGGCTGTTTGGCAAAAGCGGTTCAGGGAAAACCACAGTCGGTAAATGTATCACAGGTCTTGAAAAACCTAGTTCAGGTAATATCATATTCAAAGGTAAGGACATTTCAGACAGGAAAACCATATCAACTATACTCCCGAAAATACAAATGATATTTCAGCATCCTGAAACATCATTGAACCCTAGGATGAAGGGATTTGAAAGCATAGCAGAGCCGCTGAGAATTCACTCAAGTATGAGAAAAAATGAGCTTTCAGAAAAAATTGGTGAACTCGTAGAGCTTGTAGGCCTTCACATGGAGCACCTTCATCGTTACCCTTCCCAGCTTAGCGGCGGAGAGATACAGCGCATAGTGCTTGCAAGAATTCTATCCGTTAAACCGGAGCTGATAGTTGCAGATGAACCAACCTCAATGCTGGATGTCTCGGTACAGGCCCAGATACTGAGGCTTATGCAGAAGATACAGGATGAAACTGGAGTTTCTTATCTGTTCGTATCCCATGACATTGAAGTTCTGCGTCATGTCTGCCATAGGATAGCATATCTTGAGAACGGGACAATAGCGCGGATAGAAAAAGTGAATTAACAGAATAATTGTATCCTCTTCCATTGGTCATCGGTTAAGGAATTTTCTTGCCTGATGGCTATTGATTTTGCATTGGAAGTCGTTCTTAAATTTTTACCTCTTTACATGAAATCGATAATTTTTCAAAGGTTATGTGGGAAGTTTTCCGTTCCCGCAGCAAGCTCGCGATATATTTGACTGAAATAAAATCAAAAAATACGGTTAACTTCCTCCTGAAGGAATTGTATCATCCTATTCTATAATTTTTCAAGTGAGTGCTCATAACCTGTAATTACCCTTGATCCGGATTTTAATCCCGGATAATTTAGCTCATGTTAAATATCATAAGAGTAATACAAATATATAATAAAGAATTCTTTAGTACAGAATTCAACTGAGGATTCGACTGAAAATTCTCTGAATAAATCAGTTCGAATGAATTTATCATTTGAAATTGGAAACTCTGCCCATCAGCATCCTGAATTAACGGCAGTGTTTCATCCTGACCTGTTTCTTTCGGTTACACTTATTTTTTTAAAAACGGGATAACCAATATAAAATCAGACAGTGAACCTGTATGAGTGAAGAATTGCCAAAAGTGTTAAAGGATGCAGGGCTTGACTTATTTTCCTGCATGCAGTGTGGCATATGCACAGGGAGTTGTCCTTCAGGACGTCACACCGGGCTCAATACGCGAAGAATTCTTCGGGACGCACGCAAGAACAGAGCTACTGTTCTATCAGATGATGCCCTCTGGCTCTGTACAACCTGCTACACCTGCCAGGAACGCTGCCCGCGCGAGATACCAATTACTGATGCCATCCTTGAGCTCAGAAGACTTGCAGTAAAAAAAGGTTTCATGCTTCCAGAGCACAGGAAGGTCTCGGAAATGGTCATGGAATTCGGACATTCAGTCCCTCTGGATGAAGAAACAAAGAAAAAGAGGGAAGAACTGGGTCTTGATCCAATACCTGAGACTGTCCAGAAGTATCCTGAAGCCCTTCAAGAGGTAAGGAATCTTCTCAAAGCATGCAAATTTGACGAGCTAACGGCTGAAAAATAAGGAGGCACAGAATATGGAAAAACTATCACTATTTCTTGGATGCATCGTACCCAACCGTTACCCTGGAATTGAAAAAGCAACTAAGCTCTGCCTGCAAAAGCTTGATATAGACGTATCCGATCTGCCAGGAGCTTCCTGCTGTCCTGCTCCAGGAGTCTTCAAGTCCTTTGATAAAGCAACCTGGCTTGCCCTTGCCAGCCGGAATATAGTTCTTTCTGAAAAGATGAGTAGAGATGTACTTACGGTCTGCAATGGTTGCTACGGCTCTCTGGCGGATGCTAATCTGGAACTGAAAAAAGATCCTGAATTAAAGGCGAGCACGAATAATTGCCTTAAAGAAATCGGCATGGAGTTCAAAGGCACTGTTGAGGTCAGGCACATAATAGAATATCTATATAAAGAATTTGGGCCTGAGGCACTCAAGGAATATATCACAACCCCACTTGACCTCAAAGTGGCACTACACTACGGATGTCATCTTATCAAGCCTTCTAGGGATAGAAATCTTGGAGAAACGGAGGCTCCGATTTTCTTTGACGAACTTGTTGAAGCCACAGGTGCAAAAAGTGTAGATTACACCGACAAGATGATGTGCTGTGGAGCCGGAGGAGGAGTACGCTCAGGACATGCTACTGAATCCCTTGAGATGCTTGAGCACAAGCTTGCCTGTATTCGGCAAGCAGGAGTTGACTGCATTGTTAATGCATGTCCTTTCTGCCACCTGCAATTTGATAGGGGACAGCTCGCAGTCAATGAAAAATTCGAAATGGATTACTCGATCCCTGTCCTTCACTATTCTCAGCTACTGGGCCTTGCTCTTGGTTTTTCTCCATCTGATTTGGGAATCGAACAGAATGCGGTTCAGAATGTCGAGTTTCTTGCAAAAATCTATGAGATCAGTGCAGGTTTAAAATAAAAATCAGGAATAAATATTCAAGAAAAAAAGTCAACTAAAAGGTAGAGAAAGAAAATAGGAAAGAGAACATTTTCATTTTTTATGCCAGAATTAAAGATTTTGTCATTTACAGTTTTATCTTTCATGATTTTTTTCATAGTTTTTCTTTCATAGTTTTTCTTTCATAGTTTTTCTTTCATAGTTTTTCTTTCATGATTTTTTCTTTCATAGTTTTTCTTTCATAATTTTAGCCTTCTTCCTGCATGTACACCAGATACACTTCTGCCTCCATTTGCAGGTCCCGCAGACTTCAGTAATGTCGGATGCGTTAGCTAGTTGTGAATTGACTAAACTGAAGGCTTTATATGCCTCCATAATTGTTCCTTCTTTTATCTTTAATTTCTCCATAACAACAAGATCCATACTCCTTATCCTGCCAGAGATAATTGAGTCCTTCGCAGTGCATTCCCTTTTGCTTGGACAGGATGCACAGATTACATCACATTCGGATACCAGTTTCAGAAGTCTTGAAGGAAAAGCCTTAATCTCTGAAATTACGGCCTTCAAATTTGTCACAAAAATCGGGCTGTATCCATAGCCCTGAAAACCCTGGATGCAGCAAAGGTGATGAGCTCTGATCTTCAGGCATTTAGACCCGGCTTTAAAGCCCGTTCCAGAGGTGCTCGATTTTTTGAGCATATTTTTCTCCAGAGTGTCAACTCACAGAACCAAAGAACTAATTCTAAAAATTAACTTTAAAAATTCATTCTATAATATCGATTTTTGAATCAGCTAGCTGGGGTAACTCTTCAATAGGTAGCGTTATCGCAGGAGCCTCAGAGTATTTTGCAAAGAGGATGTCATAGCCTGTTTTAAGCCCCAACATGATATTAAGATTCGTAAGATCATCGTTTAGTAGCAGCGCCTGACCAATAGGATTACAGACGGCTTCAAACTCAAGGTCCTCGGATTTTTTAATACCTAGACTGGCTTTTTCGAAGCTACATACTTTACAGCAAACCGAAAATACCTCAAAATATCTTGAAAGAATATCATAAACCAGCCTGGCTTCTCGCTCATACTCAACACAGAAAGCGATTCCTATTTTTGTATATCCAAGACTTTTTGCATAAATAGCTATCTCTTCAAGTTTTGTCCTTTTCACGCCATTAGATTCGAGCCAGGCAGAAATCTGAATTGATTTCAGATTATCGCCAGTATACTCAAGCCCATATTTAATAACAGAACAATTTTTGCCTTTCACGCATTCCTTAATCCGGCATAACGCGCACTGCACATTTTTTTCTCCCAGGGTTTTTAACATGAATAGGGAATTATAGTCACAGATAAGCTGTGAAGGTATAAATATTTCTACGAGGGATCTCGAAATATATAGATAGAGTCCTACATATAAATTGGAAAACCGGAAAAATAAATGTACAATTATAAAATAAAACTCTCTGTTTAATGATAAAGTTCATACTCTCACCTATAATCTTCACAGATATTTTCTGGTGTTTCTCTTTGAGGAGGTCTACGTCTTGACAGCACGCCTTTTAAAAAAGACTTGAGGAAAAAACAGATCTTTTAGGAGATCTGCGCCAAAGGAAGCTAAGTTTATCTTATCGCGCCTTTGCGCTTACAACATCCCTGACTCCCCAGGACTTAAACGCATATGAAGCGCTTTATCGCTTCATTTTTAGGTATGTATACTTTCATAAAAACTTCTCCTACTTTTATACTAAGTAACTGTAATTTCCCTCATCTATTTAGAAATATATATATTTTTCTATTATAGAAGAGAAATTGTTATATATTTATTCCACAATGTGCATAAGTAGCCTATGAAAAAATGCAGAGGAAGACCAAAGTGTCCGAGGCGTGTTGAGCAAACGCCCGACATCACATATTTCAAGCCTAGAGGGGTCCCGCTGGCGGATCTTGAGGTTGTATCCATTACAGTAGAAGAGCTTGAGGCACTGAGACTTGTAGACGTTGAAGGTCTGAAGCAGGAAGATGCAGCCATCAGAGTAGGAATATCAAGGAGAGCTTTCTGGGAAGATCTAAAAGCCGCAAGAATGAAAATCGCTCTTGCACTTAGCACAGGAAAAGCAATAGAAATAAAGGGCGGTAACTATATCAGCGCTGAGAGCGCTGACATTAGTGAAGATGCTAACTCGTAATAGAGAAATCTGAAAACCGGGATAAAATACGTAAATTTTACACAGGCGATAAAAATGACAGATAAGGTTCAACCACTTGAGAGCTTATCGAAAAAGCCAGAAGAGCCAAAAATAGTAGTCAATCTCAGGCGCATTAAACGTAAGATCATGGTAATGAGCGGAAAAGGAGGAGTAGGGAAAAGTACAGTTGCAGCAAATCTGGCTGCCGGGTTGGCCCTGCGGGGATATAAAGTCGGGCTTCTGGACTGTGATATTCATGGCCCGACAATTCCTACGATTTTCGGTTTAGAGTCTCAAAGACCCGATGTTAATGAAGAGGGCATTCTTCCAGTCTCGGTACTTCCCAACCTTTCTATGATGTCTATCGGTTTTTTGCTCGGAGACAAAGATTCTCCTATAATCTGGAGAGGACCTGCCAAAATGGGGGCAATCAAACAGTTCCTGGAAGACGTTAGCTGGGGAGTACTCGATTTCCTGATTATAGACTTGCCGCCTGGCACCGGAGATGAACCCCTGAGTGTAGCTCAGCTCATTCCCAATTGCGACGGCTCAGTGCTTGTTACAACTCCCCAAGATGTAGCCCTTATCAGTGTCCGAAAGTCAATAATCTTCTCTGAAAAACTTAACGTGCCTATCATAGGGCTTGTCGACAATATGCATGGGCTTATTTGCCCCCACTGCGGCAAGCCAATAGAGGTATTCGGAACTGGTGGTGTGGAAAAAGCTTCAAAAGACTTCAATATTCCGATTCTTGCCAGTCTCCCCATTGAGCCAAAGGTCGCAGAAATGGAAGATAAAGGCACTGTTATCCAGGGCCTGCTCGACCACAGTACGGAATGGGAGAAGAACTTCGAAGCTGTTATAACCGCAGTAGAAAAAACTCTGGGAGAGGAGTGAGGCAAAATAAAAAGAGGAAAGATTAACACGTTTACTTGGTTATATAACTTTTCTCGATTGGTTAGCTTCTCAATTGGCTAACCTCTCTTTAATAAGCTAAACAGCAACCTGGTGTTCTTTGGAGGAAAACTTCTCTCTTCAACCAGCTAACTTTTCTTCAATTGGCTGGCTTTTCTTCAATCAGCTAACTTTTCTTCAATCGGCTGACCTGGTAATTATAATTAGACCTTTAAGATCTCTTCTTCCTTTTCTTTCTTCTTACTCAACTTATTATATTTATCTTTAAAGTCTGATTTCTAAGGGTTTTCATATATTTTCTACAGACCAAAAGTCTCTTAAACTAGACATATATTTTCTTTCTTTAGAGTTAATTAATCGAGCTTTGTCGAGAATTCTACTTTAAAACTCGAATTTCACAATCAGTAGAAAACAAAGGCTATCTTAAAATGAATGTTATTTTTTAACGAGAAAATTATTACCATATAACTAAATAATATGTAATATAATATAAAATAAAAAATTAACGTTGAGAACATGAAGAAATTAGTTATATTATTGATCATGCTTGCAGCTGTAGTCTTTACTGCGGGCTGTACTGATGAAAGTCAGGGAAATTCCACAGATATCCAGGCAGTTCAGGAGAATAATGGTACTGTCGAAACAACTGCATCTGAACAGACAAACCTTCAGGAAGTCCAGGAAGAAAACGGTATTGTCAAAGCAAATGAATCTGGACAGAACACAACTTCTCAGGAAACTCCGGAAGAAAGTAATGTTCTTGAAGTGACTTCCCTTGAACAGATAAATGCATCTCTCGAGCAGGGGCCGGTTCTTGTGAAAATAGGATCTAAACACTGCGGACCGTGCCAGGCTATGAAGCCCATGCTTAAGGAGCTGGCAACAGAATATAGTGGGAAAGCTACTATTGCGTCTATAGATATAACTGAGAGTCCTGACCTTGAAGCTTATTTTGATATTGGATACGTTCCTGACACTTCTTTGGTCGTGGGTATTAAAGATGGGGACTATGTTTACATGCAAGAGAATGGAACAGTCACTAAGGATAGATTCAGTGCTAGAATTCAAGGGCAAATGGAAAAAGAGGTTTATGAGAATCGTATAAACCTTGCTCTTCTCCAAGAGGGGAAAAGTACATAATAATAAAAATAAACTTAATAGATACAACTAATTTCTAAATTCATTAAGTTAGAAGTCCAAACTTATGGTAAAACCCGGAGTTCCGGAAAAAAACTATCGTAGATAAACTATAAAAAGAAATTGTAACCATGGATTATGAAGTTATTTCCCCTGTGGCTGCATTTGGAGCAGGAATTATCAGTGTCCTGTCTCCTTGCATCCTTCCTCTTCTGCCTGCTGTCCTGGCAACATCTGCAGGAAAAAACAGATTGAGACCCCTTGCAATAGTGCTTGGAGTCTCAATATCGTTCACCATAATGGGAGTGGCAACCTCTGCCTTTGGGGCGGTGTTCAGCGCGTATACAAATCAACTGAAGATTCTGGCAGAGGTTTTGATTCTCTTACTGGGTTTTGCACTACTCTTTGACATAAGTTTATTCAATGCATTTTCAAAGTTTCCCCTTCTGGGGAAAATGGGTGACGAAGGGCCTGTTTCAGGCTTCTTGCTTGGCCTTTCCCTCGGTGTTCTCTGGATACCTTGCGTCGGACCAATTCTAGGCTCGATTCTTACCATGGTAGCTTTAAAAGGGAATACTATTACAGGAGCCCTTACCCTTTCAGTTTATTCGCTTGGATTTGCGGTACCAATGCTCTTACTTGCGTACTCAGCCTACTTTTCCTCTTCAAAAATCCGGCTTATTTCAAAGTGGGATGTAGTCTTCAAAAAAGGAGCGGGAACAATACTGGTACTCTTCGGGCTTTATATGATCTATCAGAATCATTATCAATGGTTTGTTTAAATAAGTCCAGATACAGAATATTTGAAATACCAGGGATAGACACTTTGAAATACCAGGGATAAACATCAGAAAGCGTTGGTCTATGCTCCTAAAGGCGCAGAGTTTAAACAGAATTAAGAGAGTAGTAAACCTAACTTAAAAAAGCAGTAAGTCAAATCCCAATTTCTTGGGAAAGAAAAATAAGAAGGATTTATCAGGTCCTGAGGATCAATCTATTGAGTAGAAATACCTGTGCAACAAGTTGCTTTCTTTACTCTCAGGACTCTCAAAATCCCTCAAAATAAAACTTCACATATTTATTTTTCCATGCTCATAAGGCAGACTTGAAGTTAGACAAACTTGCATAGGAACGTTCTTTTGTTTTAATTTATTCATAAATCAAATTTAAAGCTTATAGCTGTTTATTTAAGTTCAAATCTCCCTTTTTTAAGTTATAATAAGAATAATACTAAAGTACAAAAACACACAAAAAATTATTTTTAAAACTTAATGTATAAATCGAAAAAATAAAAAAGTCCCTCAACAAAAAAAGCACTGGAAAATAAACGGTTAACTGAAAGAACACTGAAAACAAAAAGCTGGATAAAAATTAAAATAAAAAACTAAAGAAAGTGTTGTTTTTTAACTTTATCTCTCGTCTTCACTTTCTCTTGCGATTGCAACAAGCTCATTTACGCATGCAACTGCCATTGGGGTTCCGCCCCTTGTCCCGACACAACTAATAGAGGGTACAGGAATTTTCAGGTTTCGGACTATTTCCTTAGATTCAGCTGCATTTACAAATCCTACCGGAAGCCCGATAATAAGTGCTGGTCTCACACCCTTTTCGATAAGTTTGCAGACCATAATAAGGGCAGAAGGTGCATTTCCGATTGCAATAATACTCCCATCGAGCTTCTCTCTGGCAGCGAGGAAGCCGGCTGATGTACGCGTAATTCCGTACCTGTTAGCAATTTCAGCATTCGGGTCTTCATCAAGCACGCAAATAATTTCAGATTTGTGTCCTGCCTTTGTAATTCCGGATTTTACCATATTGATATCCACGAAAATCGGGGCACCCTTTTTAATCGCTTCCACGCCTGCAGGGATGGGGTCATGCATGAAACGCATGATATCTGCCACGGAAAGATCTCCTGTAGCAATAACACAGCGCTGGCGGAAGCGGTCTTCGGGAGTTTTGTTGCCGATGAGTTCCTGGATCATTGTCCGGCTTTTCATATAGATGGCTTTTGCTTCTTCTGTTCTTGCCCCTGAGTCCTTACAAATGCTTACAAGTTCGGGATTCACATCAACCGTAAGCTCGGTAAGTTCTTCAAGATTATCGAATTTTCCTACCTTTTCATTAGCATTCTCTTCAGTAGTCATACTTTTTCTGATACCCCCTGGGAGTAATTATAAAATCCTTCTTTTGAGATCTCCATATCCTGGAATCCCCGTTTCCAATAAGGATCGTGGTGCTCATGTCTACCCAATCTTCGTATTCCATAACTTTTCCAAGAGTGGTTACGATTCTATCCTCACCATCTCCTCTCAGAGCATTTTTCACAAGTCCCACAGGCACGGAATCAGCCTTGTACTGACGGATAATTTTGATAGCTCTTGAAAAGTTGGATTGTCTCTTACGGCTTTTCGGGTTGTAGAGAGCCATTACAAAATCAGCTTCTGCAGCGTGATTAAGCCGTTTTTCAATCACATCCCATGGAGTCAGGAGGTCGCTGAGGCTGATTACTGCAAAGTCTGTTACAACAGGTGCGCCTAGCATACTTGCACCGGCTAAAATTGCTGTGACTCCAGGAAGAATCTCTATATCAACTTCAAGATCTTGATGTTCAGCAACTTCAAGCACGATGCCTGCCATACCGTATACATTGGTATCACCGCCACTGACCATGGCAACATTTGCAACTTTTGCAAGCTCCACCGCTTTTCTTGCTCTGTCTACCTCTTTACCCATATAGCTGCGGATTACTTCCTGGGTTCCGAGGAGGCTTGCTATCTGATCCAGGTAAGTACCGTTTCCGAGTACATAATCGGCATTAAGGATTACATCTCTGGCTCTGAGCGTCATTTGTTCTACAGACCCTGGTCCGATCCCTACGATGTAAAGTTTTCCTTTAGTTGCCTTATCTTGCGATTGCGATTGTGACTCTGCCATAGATTTTCTTCCTGCAAATCAATTGTTTTTCTTCAGAAAGGGCCAGAGCTGCAGGTTCTGCAACTCCTTTTAATCCAAACCGGGAAGCCTGGGATGCTGAAGGAGGATTGTAGCTGTTCAACACGTCATCCGGCAAAAAGTCCACCGGAATGCCGAGCGTCTCTCCCGCTTCCAGAAGCCCTTGTTCGTTTTCCTTAAGTTTCGCAGAAGCAAAAGCTGTAATTTCTCCCAGGCTCAGGCCGCACTCATCGAGAGCCTGTTTTACGGCTTCAATGACCTCTTCTTTCGTAATGCCCCTGCGAGTTCCTATTCCTACAATCATTTATTATCGTCTCTGATTCTTAAAGAGTTCCTGTGCAGGTTAATTTACTTAAGTGCAGATTGGTTAATTTACAGCTCAATTACTGTTTACTTTTATTGTTGTTTTTGACTTCTGCATTCTTATGCTGTTTTCTTATCAGTACGGATACATCTTCATCTACGACAACAATTCGGGGCCCTTTAACCTCAAGAACCTCTATTTCCTGATCTAAGAGGGCACAGTTTACAGCTACAGTAGATTCTTTGTTGAAAATTTCGCAGCCTAACCTATCAGCAATGCCCTCTACTGAAGGTTTGCCATGAACCTCTGTCGCCGTTGTAAGCACAGGAACTGCTCCAAGTTCAGAAAGCTTGCGGGCAATTTCATTTGCACCGTGGTGGCCCCCCAGCAAGGGAATTGCGAAATTCAGGTTTGAATCAACCACGACCACGGCAGGATCAGACCACTTATTCTCTAGAAGTGGAGCAATATCCCTTACCACAATGCCCGTGGCAAATACCGCAACTATTGCCCCATAGCTTTTAAAAGCCTTTTCAAATATGCTCTTCTCGTAAAGAAGCATATCTGCGTTCAGGTGTTCTGCTATTCTTGCCGCAATCTCCCTATTTCGTTCAAAAGTGATTACAACGGTTCCTGGGCTACTCCGTATAAGTAGGACCTCCTGTAATTTTTAGGGTCAACAACCCCACCGATAATTATCATTGCTGAACGTTTAATCCCTGCATCCTGTACCTTGTCTGCGATATCTTCCACAGTTCCGGTGATGATTTCTTCGTCCTCCCAGGACGCATGAAACACTACTGCAACAGGTGTATCCTTCGGGCAGCGGACTTTTTCCATAATTTCCCTTATTTTTTGCGTACCAAGGAAAATTGCCATAGTAGTATTGTAGGCGGAAAGCTCGGGGATAAGGTCTTTTTCAAGAGTTTTTCCTGCAGGGCGGGTAATAATTAGAGTATCTGAAACGCCGTTAAGAGTCAGCTGTGTGCCAAGAGCGGCAGCGCTTGCAAAAATCGAGGAAACCCCTGCAACTCTTTCGACTTCGATATCGTGTTTCCTGAGCTCTTCCATCTGCTCTATGACGGAACCGTAAAGAGATGGATCTCCGCTGTGAAGGCGAACAACGAATTTCCCTGCGTCTACAGCGTCTGCAATTATTTTGGTGGTTTCTTCGAGGGTTAACCCATAACTATCCACTGTTTCTCCATGCGTATAATTAAGAACCTCTGGGTTTACTAGAGAGCCAGCATACATCACAAGGTCGGCTTTTTCAAGCATTTCACGCCCAAGTACGGTAATGAGTTTCGGGTTCCCTGGGCCTGCTCCCACAAAATATACTTTCCTTTCCATCTGACCATTCCCTTTGCTTTCGTGTTTTATTTCAAAATTATGTAAGTTGCATGAATTTATGTAAGTTACACGAATTTATGTAAGTTGCACGAATTTATGTAAGTTTGAATATTACATCGGTCACTTTCACTTCTTTCCGTAAATGATACTGAAGTAGTTTCCCTTTTCCGGAATTTCTTCTTTATTTCGGATTATAAGCTCTTTGTCCGAAAAGAGCTTTTCTGCAAAGATAAACTCCGTATATCCTTCAGTTTCAAGTTGTTTAACTATGGACTTCGGTTGCGTAGCCTTCAAGCGAATCTTATGTCCGATTTCAGAACCGTCGCTGACTTCAAAAGAGCTTTCAACCGCAACATCGGTCTTGGCAGCAAAGGATGTGATTGAACTTATCCCAGGCACAGTTGCAAGTTCGACATCCGGATAGTGCTTGCGCATTACCTTTTTGAGATGGGAAAACGTAGAGAAAAAGTTTGGGTCGCCTATAAGCCCGAAAGCTACAGTGCCTCTTCTTGCCTCTTCTGCCACCCTGTCAGCATTTTCCTTCCAGAGAGAATTAAGAACCTCAATATCCCTTATCATGGGAAACTCAAGGATTTCAGCATCTGCGTAAGGAGCCACAAGATCTTTTGCCAGGCGGCCTGGTACATACACCTTATCGCTGTTTTTCAAAACATCCACTGCTTTGAGGGTCAGAAGTTCAGGGTCTCCGGGACCAAGTCCTACTCCAATTAACATGCTATCGCTCCATTAGTTATAAAAATAAATGTAAAGAAGATTTAAAATTATAAGACAATTTTCAGTTTTGTTTTTTTCCAACAATGATGTATACCGGGTTTTCGGGTTTGAACATTGTTTCTCCGGCAATTGGTGCACTTCTCGAAACTGAAATATGAACTACTTCATCAAAAATTCCAAGTTTTTTCATTGCCTCAATTGTTCTGACAACCGTTTCTATTCGGACTGCGTTTACCACAATACTTCTGGCTTTCTTCTTTACAAGGGTCTCAAGCACGGAACCAATATTTTTTGTTCCTCCGACAAAAGCACAGTCAATAAAATCAGTAAAACTTTCCGAATTCAGGAGATCCGAGGCTTCGCCAGCTAAAATACGGGCATTTTTTATATTGAAATTTTTGAAATTCATTTCAGTGGCTCTCAGAGCCTCGTTTCGGGCATCTATCGCATAGATAGTGAGTTTTCGGGCAAGTTTTGCGGCTTCAATCGATACCGATCCCGTACCACAGCCTACATCTGCAAACCGATCTCCGTCCCGCAATCCGAGTTTGGAAAGGGACACAGCAATGATTTCAGGTTTTGTCGGACCGCCGCTAACGCTTACTATTTCGGACATGTTTACCTCGAGATAAAATAAAGTAAATATATCAAATGTAACTAAATATATGACTATATAATTTTTAATTTTATTTAATACCCGACTTATTAATCAGAGCTGGAAAATGTGTATTGTTCAGAGACAATTACAGATATACACAAACATAATTAAGTCAAGTTTATAGCTAAACCAGATTTATAATTTAATCATATTTTTCAGATATAATTTAATCATATTTTTCAGATATAATTTAATCATACTTTTCAGATCAGCTCGAATATAAATATAATTTGTTGTAGATATACCTTATTACCGGTAAGAAGGGCAAGATAGGAAAGTAAACTTTCATGAAGCTATAACAAAGCAGATACAACTTCTGAAAGATAAATTTTGGACAAACCTTATACATCAATTCTAAGTAGCCTTTTTCATGAAGTCTCCAGGGATTTTACAGAAGAAAAATAAGTAGTATCTCCTATCACTCCTGGTAAATTAAATAGTATAGGTACTATAAATAATATAAATATGAATAGGAAAACACATTAAGTATTTTAAAAGAAAGAGATTTTAATTATAACGACATATACTTAAGTATAGGATATAAGATAAGATATAAATCTCAGCATAGAATGTAAGATGCTGTTTTGAAGAACAGTGGTAAGTGCTCCCCTAAAGAGTGTTTTTTAAACAAGAAGCTAGAGTTCTTAGGTTGAATATAACTTATTTTCTGACCTGTATACCTGAAATATATCTTTTTCACAGGAAGATCTTTGCAGTGAAAGCCCGCTCTATCGATACAGGTTCCTGCCACTTGAAATAAAGGAGGAAAAGTAATGAAAGTTTACGAATCATATGAAGATCTACCCAAACTAAAGCTGCCCTCTGGAAACGATGTGTACATAAGTGACAGCACTATCCGTGATGGTTCCCAGATGCCAGGAATCGTCCTGAGCAGAGAGCACAAGCTCCAGATCTATGAGTATCTGCACGAGATAGGAATCGAAAAACTCGAGGCCTTCGTATTCAATAAGAGGGATAGAGATGCTGTAGATCTAATGCTTGATATCGGGTATGAGTTTCCTGAAATCACAGGCTGGGCAAGAGCTTCAA
This sequence comes from Methanosarcina barkeri MS, assembly GCF_000970025.1. Taxonomy (GTDB): domain Archaea; phylum Halobacteriota; class Methanosarcinia; order Methanosarcinales; family Methanosarcinaceae; genus Methanosarcina; species Methanosarcina barkeri. The sequence goes on along the minus strand of NZ_CP009528.1, from coordinate 4,123,852 downwards.
GAGCTGATATAGACAAAATTCTCGAAGTTGATGGACTGAAAGAAACAGGAATCCTGATGTCTGTGTCGGATACGCATATTTTCTCCAAAATGAAACTTTCAGGCAGGGAAGAAGCCGAAGAGAAATATCTGGATGCTCTTCAGTATGCAGTCGACCATGGACTTCGCACACGGGCTCACCTTGAGGATATGACAAGAGCAGACAATTATGGCTTTGTTTTCCCGCTAGTTGAAAAAATTATCGAGATCGATCCTGACTGTATTATCCGGGTCTGTGATACTGTAGGATACGGGATGCCCTTCGTTAGTGTCGATGAGCCTTATGGAATCCCGAAAATTGTGCAGCACCTCAAAAAAGAAATCGGGGTAAAAAATATAGAAACCCATATTCATGACGATTACGGGTTTGGGTCAGCAAGTTCTATTGCAGGTTTCTGGCACGGAGCTAACTGGACAAGTGTAACTTTCCTGGGTATCGGAGAACGAGCAGGAAATAGCGAGATGGAAAAAATCCTGCTATTCCTGAAAGATAGGGTAGAAGGTTTTGAAAAATATAACCTTGAACCAGTTACTCGCTTTGCAAGATTCATGGAAAAAGAACTGGGATTGCGGGTTCCCAGGAACAAAGCCGTGGTCGGGAAAAATATTTTTGCTCACGAATCTGGAATACATGCCGCAGGCGTTCTTAAAAATCCCTTTAACTATGAACCTTACCCTCCAGAACTGGTAGGGGGAAAGCGGCTCCTGCTTATAGGTGACTCTTCTGGTCTGGAAGTTATCCGTTATAAAATTCAGGAGACCTTAAATGACCTTCTTGATGTTGAAACCATTGTGGAAAAAGACGACCCCAGACTTCTGAAAATCCAGAAAGAAATTCAGAAACTCTATGATGATGAAGAAAGAATTTCCTGCATATCTGATGAAGAGCTCTTTGATTATGTCGAAAAATACTTCCTATACCAACCGATCTGCGGCTCGGGACGTGCAGGTCGAGGTAAATTAAACAACGAAGAAAAGATAACCGATTCTGAAGACGAAAAATTGAAGGAATGAAAGGTATTTCCTTCAGTACCTTCTTATTTGAGAATTTCTGCCGTATACTTTGCAATCTCGCCAGCCATCTGACTGAGTTTTGCATTGCCTCCGAGATCGTAAGTTACATACTTACCTTCGGAAATTACGCGTTTTGTAGCTTTAAATATCGCTTCGGATTTTTCCTTTTCGCCAAGGTAATCAAGCATCCATGCTCCTGCAAGTACAGTTGCCACAGGGTTAACCTTGTCCTGGCCTGCATACTTTGGAGCTGACCCGTGAGCAGGTTCAAACATTGCAAAAGAATCCCCTATATTGGCAGAGTAGATTAACCCAATACTGCCTACCAGGGCCGAGCATTCTTCACTGATTACGTCCATAAAGAGGTTTGTAGAAAGAAGAACCTTTTTATTGAATATCTGCGGGTTCTTTATCAGTTGCTGGGCAATATTGTCAATATGATAGGGCCAGATTTCGATACCTGGATAATTCTTCCCAACCTTTTCTACCTCTTCTAAGAAAGAGCCGCAGGTCAGTTTCAGAATATTGCTCTTATGGATGGGCACAACAGCGTCATAGCCTCTTCTCTTTGCTTCCTCGAAAGCATAGCTGGCAATCTTGTGGGATGCAGTGCGTGTGATTTTACGGATTGCAATTGAAACGTCATCTGTAAGCTGGATTTCTTCTCCAATATAAAGGCCTTCTGTGCCCTCGCGCACACAAACCATTTCCACATCTCCAAGAGGAGCACTTGAATTGGGGAAAGTCTTGATTGGTCTGACATTTGCATAAAGATTATACTTACTCCTTATAGATACAGCCACACTTCTTGGGGAACCTATCCCTCCTGGTGTGGTTGTCGGTCCTTTAAAACAGGCATCTGAACTGTCAAGGATGTCCCAGGTCTCATCTGGAATAAGGGAATTGCCTCCGTGCTTTTCCCACCAGCCGGCTCCTGCTTCACACATCACAAATTCAACGTCTGTGCCAGCGGCTTCTGTTACTTTAAGCATTGCGTCTACAAGTTCGGGGCCTACCCCGTCACCTTTGATTACTGCTGCGGTTTTACTCATAATTATCACCAGATCTTAGGGTTCGTATTTAAAGAACCGTAGCGACTGAAAAGCTAAAAAAGGGGAACTTTTCAAAGTTCTTTATAAATAATTGAATCTTCCAGCGTACTCAACGTAAGGCTATATATTTCAAGTTTTGGGTAATTAATAATATGCTGAGCAATATCTAACATGTCGCGCAATTTCTAACATGTTGAGCAATCTCTAATGCGAAGCTGGGTCCTATATATAAATACCTGCGCACATTTCTAAAAATAAAATTAAGATTTTCAGAAAATTCTATTCCCGACTTACCCGGAACTTCATACCTTTGAGGGATGAAAATGCCTGCAAAAATACCTATTACCGATAATCATATGCATATCGACCCTAGAGTTCGGGGACTCGAAGCAGTAAAGGATTTCAAGAACTCTGGAGGAACTCATATAATTCTGGTCACCAAACCTAGCTGGTCGCTTGGAATAATGGTCAAAAAACCTGAAGACTACATTCAAGTTTTTGACGAAACTATAAAAATAGCGTCAAAAATCAGGGAGATGGAAGTTGGAGCTTTTCCTGTACTGGGAGTCCATCCGGCAGAAATCTCAAGGCTTACCGAGTATATGGAACTGAAGAAAGCTACAGAAATCATGAAGAAAGGGCTCGAACTTGCCTCTGGATATGTTGAAAAGGGGCTTGCCGTAGGAATTAAGTCAGGGCGTCCTCATTACCCTGTGTCTGCGGAAGTCTGGGCGGCTTCGAACGAGGTTATGGAGTATGCTTTTTCCCTGGGAAAAGAACAGGATTGTGCGGTCCAGCTTCATACTGAAAGTGTGGGAGAGCCTGAACTTCAGGATATAGCAGAGAGGGCTAGAAAAACAGGAATTAAAATGTACAAAGTTGTCAAACATTATGCTCCACCTCTGGTAAAAACCTGTGAGAAACTTGGGCTTTTTCCAGGAGTGATTTCGTTAAAAGGAGCAATTGAACAAGCGATTGAGGAAGGTACACGGTTCATGATGGAAACTGATTACATTGATGACTCTGACAGGCCAGGTGCAGTACTCGGCCCGAAAACAGTTCCAAGAAGAACCAAAAAGCTGATGGAAATGTATGGGGAAGAACCTTTCTGGGCTATTCATAAAGAAAATCCTGAAAAGGTCTATGAAATTGAAATTGAGATTTAAAGCAAAGAAAAGGCTTAAAACAAAAAAGGCCTGAAACCATAAAAAGCACATATAAACAGAGGGGATTAAAAAAATGTATTCATATGGGACCCTCTGTCGTTTCCGGAAGGAGAAACTGCCAGAAATTAGGTGTTATTGCCGGAACAGAGCCGGCAGTTTAAATACTTTTCTTCCTCTACTTTGAGATTTACTTCTCTTTATCTGCTTTGAGATTTACTTCTCTTTATCTGCTTTGAGATTTACTTTCTTTTTATTTTCACTATATCTCCGAGAGTCATATCTTTCTTCAGGTGAGATACTTCCTGTCCTGACTCCTCCACACGTTCCGTAAGTTTAATGTCAAGAGCGTGTTCGAGTTTCTTTCGGACGGAATCCTCTGGAACGATTTCGCTGCGTTCTATCTTTTTGATTAAAGATACTTTTTCTTTGATGTTTTCAGCCAGGTCTTCCTGAGACCAGCCTTTTGCTTCTCTTGCTTCCCGGATAATCTGATCATAGTTGTCCAGGAGTTCGTCTTTCAAAATATCGAAAAAATCCTTTTTTGGCCTATTTCCAGTTCGTGTTACCTTTCGAACCACCGGAGAGACTTTTCTTGACACGGGAGTTCGCTTATCAACGGGTTTACCGTAAGGAGCACATTTTTGGCAGACCTGGAGCTCACTGTTATCAATTGTAATGCATATAGGCTTTCCGCGGATCTCTGCACCACATATTTCGCACTGCATATTGATCACTTCGAAAACGCTATATACGGTATGAACTTAAATATTATTCGGAGCTCCATGACGGAAAGTACCAAAAGTAAGGATGAAAGCATGCGCAGTCACCTTGGTAAGCCCGGACCTGTGTATGACGGAATCGAGCCTGGAGAGCTGGGGGAAGTGACTGAAAGCGTCCAGGACCGAATGAGGCAACTTGAAAGCCGAAACAGTTATCTGGAAGAGCAGTGCAGCCAGATCGAATCCGAAAAACGTTATCTGGAAAACCAAAAGATAAAGTATGAACGAGAGATACGAAAGCTGCAGTCTGAACTCGATCGGATGAAGACCTCTCCGCTCATCATTGGTACGGTCATTGATGTAATTAAGAATGATAGGATTATTGTCCGAAGCAGTAACGGACCTCAGTTTCTGGTTAATGTCTCACAGTATATCGATGAGAAAAAACTGCTGCCAGGGGCAAAGGTTGCCCTGAATCAGCATACGCTTGCTATTGCCGAGGTTATTCCTTCTACGGAAGAACCTTTTGTTGCTGCAATGGAAGTCCTCGAAAGCGTAGAAGTGGACTATGACCAGATCGGCGGTCTCGATGAACAAATACAGGAACTTCAGGAAGCTGTCGAACTTCCTCTCATTGAACCGGAACGCTTTGCTCGGATAGGTATCGATCCTCCGAAGGGAGTTCTTCTTTATGGACTTCCGGGAACAGGCAAAACTCTGCTTGCGAAAGCTGTGGCTCACAGAACCAATGCAACCTTTATCAGAGTTGTAGGCTCTGAACTCGTGCAAAAATACATTGGGGACGGTTCCAAACTCGTAAGAGAAATCTTTGAGATGGCCCGGAAAAAGGCCCCGAGTATTATTTTCATTGATGAGCTGGACTCAATTGCTGCAAGGCGTTTGAATGAAACGACGGGAGCAGACCGCGAGGTTCAGAGGACACTTATGCAACTGCTAGCAGAGATGGATGGCTTTGATAAACGAAAAAATATCAGGATTATTGCAGCAACAAACCGTCCTGATGTCCTTGACCCGGCAATTCTCAGGCCAGGTCGATTTGACAGGCTTGTCCATGTCCCCATGCCCGGAGTAGAGGCCAGAGGAAAGATTCTCGAAATCCACTGTGAAAAAATGACTCTTGCAGGAGATATTGACTTTAAGAGGCTTGCAAAAGCTACCGAAGGAATGAGTGGAGCGGATCTGAAGGCAATCGCCACTGAAGCAGGTATGTTTGCGGTCAGGAAAGACAAAGAACTGATTGAGATGGACGATTTCCTAGAAGCAGTGGGTAAAGTCTCTATGGCTGCGGATACGCAGAAAATGATGCCTGCCAGTCTTCCTGAAACCATGTTCGTGTAAAAAAGTTTCCGGTAAACCGAATAGAAAGCCCTCTAGGGGCTCATTTCTATCTTTGGCTTATTTTTACTTTAGCTTGAGAGGAAGGGTGTTTTACCGGAAAATTGAAAATTTTTCTGGAAAGGATTTTTATTCGAAAATCTGAAGGAAAATCGACAAACTATTTTTGTAATCCATACATAAGAAGTACCCGTGAATACAGATTTTCATATCAAGCCCGAAATTCGAATTTTAGGCATAGACGATTCTGCGCTCCTCAATGAAAAAGTGATGATAGTTGGAGCTGTTTTTCGGGGAGGAGATTGGATTGACGGGGTCCTTCGCTCAGAAATCACAAAGGACGGGCTTGATGCTACTGAAGTTATCTGTAACATGGTAAAGAAGAGTAAACATTATGGCCAGATAAGAACGGTTATTCTTGATGGAATCACTTATGGAGGCTTTAATGTTGTCGATATACAGATGCTTTACAGGGAAACCGGAATTCCTGTAGTTGTGGTTATGCGGTCCTATCCGAATTTCGAGAAAATAAAATCCGCTCTCAAATACTTCCCGGATGGAGAGGAACGGTGGACGATAATAAAGCGGGCCGGAAAAATAGAAAGAATTCTAGGTGAAAAGAGTTCTATTTATATCCAGAGAGCAGGCATAGGTATAGAGACTGTTAAAAAGATTATCCGACTTACTTCGATAAGAAGCAATATCCCTGAGCCTTTAAGGGTTGCCCACCTTATTGCGACAGGTATTATCCTGGGAGAATCCAGAGGAAAAGCGTAATTGTTTTTAATCAAACAGAAAGGTAAAAATACATGGAAGGCTTCAGAAAAATAAAATAATAAAAAATAAACATTTTAGTCCAAGAAATTTAATAAGATTTCAAACAATTTTCAAAATTTAAAATTGTTAAATAAAATTCCAAAACATTAAATAAAATTTGAAATTATTAAACAATTCTATACTATTATAATAAATTCCAAAACATTAACGAAAATTTAAAATTATTAAAAAAAATTCTAAACTATTAAAGAACACTCCAAATTATGGCAAAACAGGATCCTAATAACTGTGGGGGAAATGCCTGAGGCTAAATAGGAAAGTAGAAGAGTTTAATTAAATTATTAAACAAATACATTATAAGTTTAAAGACTTGAACAGGAAAACTATTAAATTGGAAACTGTATATGTGATGGATAAAATACACATGTTCCCTCTAAAAATACATTTATTTTTTAATACCAGTCATTAAAATTACCCCATAGGATGGAGGAAAACAGTATCATGAGATCCATTGTGGAAGAAGCCCTTGCTCGATCTGCCCAGGAAGGACGTGCCGGGCAGAGTGAGTACTCAAATTTAGATTACTCTGACGTAGTAGACTCAGATGTAGATGCTGAACTCGAAGAGATCCTCAGAAGCCTTAAAACAACTATCAAAGTGATAGGATGCGGAGGCGGCGGCTCGAACAGCATCCAGCGTATGATGGGAGAAGGAATACAGGGAGCTGACCTTGTTGCCTTGAATACCGATGCTCAGCACCTTCTTCATATACGCTCCGGCAAAAAGATTCTTATTGGGAAAAAGAAAACCCGCGGACTTGGAGCCGGAAGTCTCCCCCAGATCGGAGAAGATGCTGCAATCGAAAGTATCGACGAAATTAACAGCGTTGTCGAAGGCTCTGACATGGTCTTTATTACCGCAGGACTTGGAGGAGGAACCGGCACAGGATCAGCACCTATAGTAGCTGAGGCTGCCAGAGACGCAGGAGCCCTTACGATCGCAGTCGTCACCCTGCCTTTCAGTGTGGAAGGTCATGTTCGCAGAACCAACGCAGAAGCCGGTCTTGAACGCCTTAGAGATGTCGCAGACACGGTAATAGTGGTTCCCAACGACAAGCTGATCGAAGTAGTTCCAAGGCTTCCGCTTCAGGCTGCTTTCAAAGTATCAGACGAAGTTCTTATGAGAGCCGTAAAGGGTATCACCGAACTGATCACAAAACCCGGACTTGTAAACCTCGATTTTGCCGATATCCGAACTGTTATGCAGAATGGGGGCGTTGCAATGATAGGGCTTGGAGAGTCCGACGGAGAAAACAAAGCTGTCGAATCCGTACAGAAAGCTTTGCGCAGCCCGCTTCTTGATGTGGATATCTCAGGTGCAACTTCTGCTCTTGTTAATGTGGTTGGAGGTCCTGACATGACAATTTCTGAAGCTGAATCTGTGGTTCAGGAAGTTTACAACAGGATAGACGCAAACGCCCGTTTGATCTGGGGCGCACAGGTTGACCCTGACCTCGAACAAACCGTACGTACTATGATTGTGGTTACAGGAGTAACATCCGCTCAGATTTATGGTCACGGAAACGACAAGGATATCGCCTTTAAATATGGAATTGATTTTGTAGAGTGATCATACCAGAGATAAAATGGATTAAAATCTTCGGTTGGAGAAAATACTGTTTTCCTCTCTTTAAAATAAAAATAAGGGATAGGAATAAAAACCAATCGAAAACTATTTTTATGGTAAATGCTGTATGGTGCCGATACAATTCGGCATCAAAAAAGAAATATTTCTACTGGCACGATTAAAGCTTTGGAACAAATATAAATCCAGCATCGGAATCTTTTGATGTTTTAAAAGCGTGGCAGTGATATCTTCATATAATAGGAATTAATAATATAAACCGCCCGTTCCTTCCTTAATATAAATCCGGAAATTCTAGATGTCAGAAAAGCGAATAAGAAAAGCGAATTTCGGGAATGGAAAACCCATAGGAAGAACTCTAGGCAAAAATTAAAGAATGATAAATTGAATAAAGAAAACCTGGATGTGAATTGATGGTAGAATCCACGTTTGAACCGAAAATAACTGCACAAAGCGTTGGTCAGGTAATCCGGGCATACCTGAGAGTCCTGAAACTTACTAGAAAACCGTCCAGGGAAGAGTTCTTGACCATTGCCAAAGTTGCAGGTGTTGGCATTCTGGCTGTGGGAGCAATAGGATTTATAATATACGTACTGTTGACAATGTTGCCCCAGTGGGTGGCCAAATGAGTGAGGATTCTCAGATATTTGTAATCAAAACTACAGCAAACCAAGAAAGATCGGTTGCAACAGCCCTTGCCAGAGTTTCGAAAAAGGAGAAGCTGGATATAAGGGCAATTCTGGCTCCTGATGAGCTAAAAGGATATGTCCTGGTCGAGGCTCCTAAACCCGGAATTATAGAACTGGCAATTCAGACTATTCCCCATGCAAGGGCTCTTGTGAAAGGGAGCTCTTCAATTGCTGAAATTGAGCATTTCCTTAAACCCAAACCAACAGTAACAGGGATCAAGGAAGGGGCTATAATTGAGGTCACTTCAGGACCCTTTAAAGGCGAGAAAGCCCGTGTTAAAAGGGTTGATGAAGGGCATGAGGAAATTACTGTGGAACTGTTCGATGCTGTGGTTCCGATTCCCATCACGATTCGTGGCGATACTGTAAGGATACTGAAAAAAGAAACTGAGTGAAGTCACAGCGAGATGGAAAAATACCTAAAATTCCAGCTTATTAATAAATAAAATCACCAGTACTTAAAGTGGATCTAAACAGATCTACAAATATTATACTTAAAAACCGGTGAGACTCAGATGACAAGTATTGTTGAAGCACTTGTCCCCGGAGGAAAAGCAAATCCTGGACCACCTTTAGGTCCGGCGCTTGGTCCGCTTGGGGTCAACATAAAAGAAGTTGTCGAAAAAATCAACGAAAAAACCAGGGACTATAATGGTATGCAGGTTCCTGTAAAAGTAATTGTTGACGACAAGAAAAATGTCGAGATCGAAGTAGGCACTCCACCCACTGCATCCCTGATTATGAAAGAGTTAGGGATTCAAAAAGGGTCCGGAAATGCGGGAAGTGAAGTTGTTGGAAACATCAGCATTCCGCAGGTCGCAAAGATCGCCCGGATGAAAAAGGAAGACGTACTTTCCTATGATCTCAGGGCAACAATGAAAGAGGTAATGGGTACCTGTGTCCCTATGGGCGTGACTGTAGAGGGAGCTAAGGCTAGAGACAGCCAGAAGGCACTTGATCAGGGCAAGTTCGATGATTTGCTTGCTGGTGAGGAGTGGTAAACCTTCTCATCCCTTTACTACTTAATCCGGAATTTCGTCATCACCAATAGTTTTAAATTGGATAGCACTAATAGCTCAAGAACCTTGCATGTCATTGCAGTATATAAAAAAGACAGTTACTAGTGGCTTATCGTTAAGAATAACAGAATATCCGGATTAATGGGAAAGCCCTAAGACCAACCGTAGTAAGCCGAAAAGGCTGCTTGAACATGTAAGTTCAAACACTACGGGGAGGAACAAGATGGCAGAAAAAAGTATACTGGAAGCTGTCAAGAAAGTACTTGAAGAATCGCCAAAACGCAATTTCTCTGAAAGCGTAGATCTGGCTATTAACTTGAAGAATCTTGACATGAACCAACCAAGTAACAGAGTCGATGAAGAAGTAATTCTTCCTCACGGGCTCGGAAAAGAACTGAAGATCGGTGTTTTTGCAAAAGGTGATGTGGGCCTCAGAGCAAAGGCTGCCGGTGCTGCGTATGTTATTTCTGATGTTGAGCTCGATGAACTGGCGGCTGATAAAACCCGAGCCAGGACTCTTGCAAACGAATATGACCTTTTTATTGCAGAAACCCAGTTTATGCCAACAATTGGTAAGAACCTGGGTATTGTTCTTGGACCCAGAGGAAAAATGCCTATCCCGCTTTTACCTAACAAAGACATAGGCGAACTTATCCAGAGCAAGCAAAATGCAATCAGATTGAGGTCAAAAGACAAGCTCACTTTCCATGTGCCTGTCGGCCGAAGGAACATGAGTCCCGAGGATCTTGCCGAAAACATTGAGACTATAGTGTCCAGGCTGGAGCGTGTCCTGGATAAAGGCAGGCACAACCTGAGAACAGTCTATGTCACGACAACTATGGGAAAATCCGAAAGGGTGGTGTAAATGGCAGAGGAGAAGCATCACACGGAGCGCGTCCCAGAGTGGAAAAAGGATGAGGTCGAGAATATAATAGAGCTCATTCAGTCCCATAAGGTCTTTGGAATGGTTGGAATCGAAGGCATTCTTGCAACCAAGATCCAGAAAATTCGTCGGGACCTTAAAGACGTTGCAGTGCTCAAGGTCTCAAGGAACTCCCTTACTGAGCGGGCTTTAAACCAGCTCGGAGAAAGTATTCCCGAGATGAATAAATACCTTGACAAGCAGACTGCTCTGGTATTTACTAACGAAAGTCCCTTCAAGCTTTATAAAGTACTAGAACAAACAAAAACTCCTTCTCCAATTAAAGGAGGCGCAATAGCTCCTGCAGACATTATTGTTCAGAAGGGGCCTACCAGTTTCCCACCTGGTCCTATTCTTGGAGAATTTCAGAGCGTAGGGATTCCCGCTTCAATAGACGCAGGGAAAGTTGCAATAAAGGAAACGAAGGTTGTCTGTAAAGCCGGCGAGGTAGTCCCGCAGAAACTCGCAACCATGCTTGCAAAGCTGGAGATATACCCTCTCATTGTAGGGCTGGACTTAAGAGCCGCCTATGACAATGGAGCAATTTACGAGCCGGAACTCCTTGCAATTGATGAAAGCCAGTACTTCTCTGACATTACCAGAGCAGCTCAGAGCGCTTTCAACCTCGCTGTCAACACTGCATACCCGACAAGCGCAACAATCGGCACCCTGCTGGCAAAAGCCTTTGCAGAGTCAAAGAACCTTGGTGTCAATGCTGTTGTGTTTGATTCTGGAGTCATGGATGCCTTACTGGCAAAAGCTCATGTCCAGATGACATCCGTTGCATCTGAAGCCGCAGACAAAGATGCAAATGCCGTGGATGACCAACTGAGGGAAGTTCTCGGAGCGGCCGCAAGCGCAGCAGCCGCAGTAGCCAAGGAACCCGAGAAGAAAGAAGAAGTAAAGGAAGAAGAGGAAGAAGAGGAAGAAGAGGAAGAAGACCACTCCGAAGAAGATGGAATGGCTGGTCTCGGTGCCCTTTTCGGATAAATAAATTTACGATAATTAAAACTTAGGTGATTAATGATGGAATATATATATGCAGCTCTCTTATTGCACAACGCTGGTAAAGCAATTACCGAAGACGCAATCACTGCCGTTCTCCAGGCAGCAGGTATCGAAGTTAACGAATCCAGGGTAAAGGCCCTTGTAGCAGCCCTTGAAGGCGTGGACATCGAAGAAGCAATTGCAAAGGCAGCATTCGCAGCTCCAGCAGCCGGCGCAGCAGCCCCTGCAGGCGCAGCAGCCCCTGCCGCAGAAGAAGCTCCTGCTGAAGAAGAGAAAGAAGAGGAAGAAGACCACTCTGAAGAAGACGGAATGGCCGGCCTCGGTGCTCTCTTCGGATAAACGCAAATAAAACTTTAATACCTACAGCTCGCCAATATGGCGAGCGCTCTTTTTTCAATAGAAATTTTAGCAGTAGTTTAATAACGTAGAATTAGCTGATTTTACTGTAGAATTCTTTATCTTTTCTAGTCGATTCTCTGTTATAATATCCAATTTGTTTGGATTATAAAACACAATCTGCTCAGGCTAAAAGCAATAATAGAGCTATATAGAGAGTCGATACCAAAACTCATATTATTACGAATCATTAAAATTTTTTGAGTCATTTTCTTAATCTAAAATAAGATTGATTCTCTAAAATCCAATATTCAAAGAAACTAATAAAGAGCTAATAAGGTATGTTTTTCAAAAGATTATAAGCTTAAATTTTGGAACTAACCCGTTATTTTTATTTATTGAATTGAACTTATACAGTAAAAAAAATTTATGTTTTGAAGTTAATACTGTCTCAAGTATATGTAAGATTTACGTATACTTTGGGAGATTTTTGAAATTAGTAATTTTTAACAGAAAATATGGGACCATCAGGGAGGAAGTAACCTCCAGCTTACAGTACACGTGCAAGGCCTCCAGAATGTGCACAACTGGCGGCTGAGAGTTGTAGATAGTGCAGCAGGAGACGAAGGATCAATAAACGAATTCTATGACCTGATAGGGTGAACAATTTTCACCCGATTTTTATATTTTATGGCGATGATTTAATGAGGATAAAAATCGCACTGGCATTGATGTCTGCTATCTTTATGTTTTACTGGGCCGCAGCCTTAATAATAAGTTGTATACTTTGGTCAATATCTGTCACAATACTTTCTTTCGGGGACTTGACAGAGTTATTGAGCATTATTTCATTTTTGGGTTCCGTTCTTTTTTTGGTGGAAGCAAGAAAAGTACTACCCAGATGGTATCTGGCAGTCCCGTTAAGCATCTCTCTATTTATACCGGTCATCGCAAGTTTTTGGATGAATTTTTTTAGTCTTCTTAGTGACCACATCGGCATCGCAGAAACACTCGTGATGCTATTTATGGCGTTACTGTCCCCGTTCTCGGCACTGGTCTTCTTATCTATGGATAGACATCCTGACTCGATGAATGCATATCTTGCAGTTTCATATGTGGCAAGTATGCTTTCGATGTTACTCCTTTTCTTCACGCTCAGTGGACTTTTACATGCACTTTCAAGAGGAGGGCCGACTTTTGATGCTGTTGTCGCTTTTCAGGCATTTTATTGGCTCTTTGTGATGCCGGTTATAGGAATATGTTTTTTAGTTAGAGCAATAACGTACAGGAATCATGGAAACGTTTTAAGTCCGGTAACTGTTAAGCCCACTCAAAATTAGTTATGAATAAATTAGCAGTTAACTCATTTTTTATTATTTACACAGAATTTTTCACACGATTCTTGGCAGATAACTTTGACTTAGCTTACTTTGATATCATATCTGATCACTCTCTATGTATTAAGTGGTTTACAAATTATCCGCGGGCTTCGGTTCATAAGTCCGTAAGTTAGATAGAGTCGAAAAAATATGTGTTACAAACTAGCTCTCCAAAAAAAGGTTATAATAGAAAAAATAATGAATAATAAGCAGTCTTATAGAAAAAAATAGATAAGAGATTTCTATGTCCCGATTTGATCCTATCCTGGCTTCAAGAGCGCTCTGGCAGATCCGAGTAAGAAAACGCCCTTTTGTCCTCTCTCACGGTGTAAATGCTAGCTGCAATATGCGCTGCAAGTTCTGTGAGTACTGGAAGAAAACTGGAGAAGAGCCACCTCGAGAAGATATTTTTAAATTGTTGGACGATGCTAGAAAATTCGGAATCGGTGTCTATAATGCCTGGACCGTAGAACCTCTACTCAGGCAGGATCTTCCCCAGATTATGGCGCATGCCAAAGGAATCGGGATGATCACTTCCATGGTCACGAATGGAAAATTGCTCTATGAAAGGGCTGAAGAACTGGTAGATGTAGACTACCTTTCGGTTTCAGTGGATGGAGTAGATAGTTATAAAGAGATCCGCAGGATGGATTTCGAAACTCTGCTGAAGGGATTAAAAAAAGCTATCAGGGTTAGAAAACTTCAGAAAAAGAAGAATCCCATCCTGATGAATTGCGTGCTCACAGGAAAAAACTTGGACGATATCGAGACTCTCATTTTGCTTGCAAAAAAGCTGGGAGTGAAAGTTTCCTTCGAGCCTGTTCACGAGTTCCCCGGAATCAGTGAGGAAATCTGGAACGATATCGGAATTCGTGACAAGGAAAAATTCCACTGTACAGTTGACCACATAATCGAGCTTAAGAAGCAGGGCTACCCGATAATCAATTCCGAAACCTACCTCAAAATGGTTAGGGACGGAAAAATGGATTACAAATGCAGGGCTAGTGGGGTTATTATAAATGTGACTCATGACGGCACTATGGAAACTTGTCGTGTGCACAACGAACCTCTTGGAAATGTGATATTGGACGGCTTTGAAAGCGTCTGGAAAAATTCGGAAGAACACAGAAAGGAAATTGTCAAAAATTGCAGTGGCTGCCTCTTTTTTGGATATACGGAAAACAGTTTGATGCAGAGTTTTAATCCTGAAGTTCTGATGCATTACGAGTGGATGTAACGCCCGAGTTCCGCTTCCCGAGTCCCGTCTCGGGAGGACGGTGCCCTTTTCGCTCACTTCGTTCGCTCAAGAGGGCTGAAATCGGGGGGTAAGGAAACTATTTTTTAATTTAGAGCGCTCAGCGCCTCAGTCCCGGCGGCTTCGCACGCTTTGGGTCTTCGGGCTTCGCCCAATGGAATTCAAATTTGCTTCAGCTAGTAACTCAAGTGGTAAAGTGGTAAAGTCGAAAGTTGTTACAATTTCCTCAGAAGACGGAAGCCAACATTGGGGCTGCGGTCGTCGGGGCCGTACCTACCGCGGTAAGCTGACCGGCAGTCCATGGCATTGTCGTTCCAGCTGCCACCCCGTACCACATGGTAGGTGCTATCTCCATCCCAAGCATTACCATCAGAAGGAGCTCCTTCATAATTAGCGTGCCATCTGCCCTGAACCCACTCCCAGACATTCCCATGCATGTCATAAAGGTCCCATGGATCGGGTTTCTTCTGGCCAACTGGCTGAGTTTTCAGTCCAGAGTTATTGCTATACCATGCATAATCTCCAAGTTTCGACTCATCATCCCCGAAGGAATACCTTGTTGTTGTCCCGGCACGGCACGCATATTCCCATTCAGCTTCGGAAGGCAAGCAATATCTCTCGGTGCCTTCTATTTCATTGAGTCTTGCGATAAACTCCTGAACATCATTCCACGAGATAGATTCCACAGGCAGGTTATCACCTTTGAAACGAGAAGGATTGCTACCCATTACAACAGTCCAATGCTTCTGAGTAACAGGATATTTGCCAAGGTAGAAAGGATTTTTGATTGTTACTTTATGAACGGGACCTTCATTATCAGATCTGCCCTCCTCATCGGAAGGTGAGCCCATCATAAACTCTCCTGCTGGTATCCGAACAAATTCCATTTCATCTATACTAGGCAGTAAAGACCCGGACATACTTTCTTCTGGATATACAATGACGGGGGAAACCTGCAATAATTTGCTGAGATCAAGGCCTGATAACGTGTATTCGGCTGCATTTTTCGAGGGATTACTTTCTTCTACGCAGCCGTACCTCAAAAATTCGATCAGCCTTTCGTCCCGGATCCATTTCTCTAGATTTTTATCTTCATTTTCCGGCTTCAATGCATATTCCTGCAAGATGGTAAGAAGCACTCTATTTGAATTCAGAGCAGAAATGATTGAGTTCCACTTTATGCTTATTGCCACGAATTTTGCAAGTTTTTTGCAGTTCCACATATTTTCAGGAGCAGTGCCTTTATTATAGGAAAAGAGACCTGTTCTTTTTCCTATAGTTCTCTGGAAACGAAACTGATTAATGAACTGCTTTATCCGACGAGGATTATTATCCAGAGCAGAAGACACCATTTTCAGAATCAGCTTTGATGTTTCATAATCTTCCACGCAATCTTTATCATTCTGGATTTCCTGCTTATTTGATACTGTTTCATCATTATTTTGGTCAATTGTTCCTGTTTCTTTATTGCTGTTTCCATTCTTTGAGGGTTTAAGGTCTCTTTCCGGAGATTTGTCAGGGGTAGGGTCTTCAGAGACACTTAGTTTATCTACAGGCTCAGATGGATTTAAAGGAGTTTCAATTTTATTGGCTGATGGTAAAAATTTTAAAAAATCAACGCTTTTTGGACTCGGAACTTTGAAAGGAAGCTGGATGAATTTTTCAATAAAATTGTAGCCATATTCAAGCCCATAGCCATGATTAGGCCCATCCATTTTTAAGTACTTGAAAATTTGTTCGTTTTTAGCCGCCAGTCCTGCAGAGATAACTTTTCTGTCCATACCTATGGAAAAATAAATATTCGCTTCATCAGAGATCATTAGGTTTAGAGCCTGCATTAGTTCTGCAGCTTTTGGTATTTCACAGCGATCTAGATCATCAATGAAGACATAGACTCTTGAATTTCCAGCGTAGGATTTAATTATCTTGCTGAAGTCAGAATGAAAACGTTCTATGAATGATATGTGCTCCGTGTAATTAGGATTGGATACAAATTTGCTGAAGTCAAAAGGATTGCCAATCACGTCTTTAATATCTTTCCAGAAATAGAATATCGGAAGTATAGAACCTATAATTCCGGCCAATGTTGCTAAAACAGTAACTGATAGTTGATTTATCGAATTTAAGTATAAAATAGTCACAAGATTTACAATAGAATAACTAAGAATACAAACCGCAATAATAAAGAAAAAAATGTGAAGAGAAATTGAATTCTTACTTTTCCATTTAAACTCAAGTCTGAGATACCTTAATTTTAATTGTGCTAATAATCGCTGTGCCCAGGAAAGTTGCTCTGACAACTGTTCCATGAGACTAAGTGCAAAAGCAGCCCATAACTCATCTTCTTTTTCATATCTCCAGCAGTTAAACCAGACTGTAAAATACTTTCTTCTTTTAATTTTTGAAGGAATATATATCAGAATTGCTCTTATTTTATTTTCGAAGGAATATGGATCAAAATTTTCATCTTTGTTATTTAGTTCATTTCCATTATTTTGTGAGAATTTTTCCTCAATGGAAGAAAAAAGGGTTTCTAGTTTAGAAATAAGAGGTTTTAATTCAGGAAGACCTGCTTTTTTCTTATTTAAAAATAGATACTTCCAAAATTCTCTGATAGATATATCGCATATATTTCCTTTTTCAATTTCCTCTTTCAATTGCTTCATGAAAGAAGATTTACCGCATCCCCATTGTCCCTCAATAGAAAGAGTAATAGGGGGCTTTGTGCCCTCGGAGGTAAGAAATTCTGCGATAGCTTCGACGTAAGAACGGAATCCAAGTACATCTTCCTTCGTCGAAACATCATTTAAGCATTCGAACGAAGATTTTGATTTATCGCCTGACAAAAGGATTTAGCTCCATACGTAGTTTAATTTCATAATATGAAGCAAATCTCGTGGAAGCTGAGCTTTCAAATGCCATATTATGAAGACTAACAGAGTTTTTTAATTGTTTATTGGAAAGAAATATAAATATTTGTTGAAATTTCCACAAAATATAACGGAAAAGTATGAGACGTCTCTGGAAGCTGGAAGAGCGAAGGAACGCTGCCAAAAAGAATTATATAAAAATTACTAAATATTATAGTAATAATCAGTTATTTGGGTTTATTTTCAGCAACTTGTGAAATGCAGTGTGGAAGGGTGAAAAGCTACCGATATTGCGGCTTTGAAAGAGTAAAATGATATAATCGGACCAGTGGAGGAAAAATTATGAAAATGAAAGGGAGTGGAACACGGCTTGATCCTGTGTGTGATATGAATGTTACGGAGAGGGATGTTACATACAAAAGTGACTACAAGGGAAGAACTTATTATTTTTGTTCGTTTGAATGCATGAAGAGATTCCAGGATAACCCGGAAAAGTACATCAGCATCCATGGCAAGGAAGCTAAGGTATAATGGATTTTCTTTAATGGATTTTCTTTTACCTTGAGTTCTGCTTATCCAGCAACCTTAAAGCCTCAGCCGTAGCCCACTGGACTTCAGGGTCAGGATCGTTTAAGTTTTTGACAAGAGGGGCTGTTGCTTTTTGATCTCCTATTTTTGCGAGGGCTTCTGCGGCGTACCTCCTCACCCAGGGGTTGCTGTCGTCTAGAGTTTTTAGAAGTGCATCAACTGCTTTTCGGCTGCCTATATTCCCAAGGGCATAGACTGCAGTGATTCGGAGTTCTGAATCTTCTTCGGTCAGCATTCCCAGAAGAGCGTCTATTGCTTTTTCAGCTCTGAGAGTTCCCAGAGAATATGCAGCAGCATTTCTTACTTCAGGATTCGTATCACCAAGGCATTCGAGAAGCGGGTCTACTGACTCTGGATCTTCCATTTTACCAAGGGATTCGGCTGCACACTTTCGAAGTTCGGGGTCCTTATCTCTTAGTTTGTAAATAAGAGCTCCTGTGGCTTTTTTACTGTTAAGTCCTGCAGCTTTTTTGCTGCCAGAGTTTCCTAGAGCCAGTATTATCTGTTTCTGTAATTCCGGAGAGCTTTTATTCAGTTTTCCGATAAGGGATTCTTCAGCCTTGTCACCACCAAGAATCCCCAGGGCACGGGCTGCAACTAGCCTGACTTCGGGAACTTTGTCATCCAGACTTTTAATTAAAGGCTCAATTGCCCGTTTGTCTTTAAGATATCCAAGGGATTCTATAGCACATGCTCGGAATACAGGGTCTTTATCTACGGCCAGCCGTTTAATTAGCGGTTCTGCTGCATTTTCGGTTCCTATTCGGCCGAGGTTTCTGGCTGCAGTTATTCTTACTCGGGAATTCTTGTCCTCGAGGAGCTCAAGAAGTGCCTTCTCTACTTCAGGACCTCTTGCCTGGCCCAGAGCTTCGGCTGCGATTGCTCGGACCTCCGGATTTTCGTCGTCCAAGGATTTGATGCAGAACTGTGTATCTTTTTCGCTTTGTTTTAATGGACTAATGGGGTTTCCTTCCTGTCCTCTAAGAAGATCCGAGATATATACTAGTTTTTCAGATGAGGTTTTTAAGCCTGAAACGTTGCTTAGCAAGTTTATGGAAGTGTAAACGATGGCTATAAGGGATAAAACCATTGAAATAAGAGAGGAAACTAACAGAACTTTCATTTTGGCTTCGGAAAAAGAGCCAAAGCTAAAAACAATCAGTATCAGTCCGTTAAAATAGATTGTCCCTGCTGCCGTATAGGATACCATCTTCAGGGGCGGTTTTATCCGGTTGGCAATCGAATTAGTACTGTCCCTGTTGCTTTGCAGGGAAAGTATGAATATAGCAATAAACACGGCATACAATGCTGCTACTGATTGCATTACTGCTGAAGGAAGCCAGAAAGTTCCCCCAGAGCTGGCCGCAGAATTATCTGCATTTCCATTTCCTGATAGGGTGAAAAAGCTCAGAATAACCAGAGCAAATAAAAAGAAAACTTCAAGCTTGTAAGTTTTCAAGGTAGTCAGTTTCATTCTAAACAGACTGCCTGTGCCGGATAGTTATATAAAAATTCCGCTGAATCGAGTGTCTGGTTGACTTTTGAGAAAGAAAAGCAATTAAGCTTTATTAGAGCTGACCCCAAAACTCAAAATTGCTTCTCTGAATATCATATTCTGGATTATCAATAGAGTTTCTGATCCTGAAAACTAATTCTGAAACTCTTATTGATATGTGAATAAAATTGGTTTTGGGATAAGCTCTGATCTAAAATGATCTGGAACTACAGCCTACTTTTATACAGTCATTCTTTATACAGTCATTCTCTATGCAGCCATTCTTTATACAATCTTTATTGCTACCTGATCTCCGCTTTTAAGTCCGAACTGAAGCGCAGCATTTCCTTTGTTTACGGCAATTTCCAGGAAGCCATGACTGCCTATAAGGGCAAGGGGCTTTTTCGGCCCTACAAAACCATAGGTCTGAACAAAGGAGACCTTTCTGCTGTTTATTTCTATCTGTGAGCCAAAGTTAGAGAATTTTAAAACTACTTCTTCAGGAATATTGGTGATAACATTTCCAAAGTTGTCTGCAAAAATAACCTCGCCTACAAGGAAGGATCCGTCAATTCCGAAATTTTCGAAATCAAGGCTAATAAAATCCGAGATTTTAGATCCGACCGCCTCGATAGGTGTTCCTTTTGAAAGGTAGGCTCCTGTAGGCGCAAAAATATCTCTACCATGGAAAGTTGCAGAAATTCCTGATTTAAGCATGATTTCAGGATTTGTGATCTCGTATACTTCAATTTTGCCAAGGTGGCGAGCTGCAGGGATCAGTAGTCCATTATCAGGGCCGACAAAAAACTGTTCTTCTCCTTCAGGACCTGCTTTTATGGCAAGAGCGCGACGGGAAGTCCCTACCCCAGGATCGACAACACCGATATGTACGGTTCCCTGCGGGAAATATCGAACAAGGGAATAGAGCGCAAAAGCCCCTTCCCGGATTCCGGCCTGCCGGATGGAATGGGTTATATCGATAATCTGTGTTGCCGGGTTTATTCTCAAAATCACGGCTTTCATGGCTGCGGGATAGAGGTCTCCAAAATCGGTAGTCAGGGAAATTATGGACATAAATATCACTTATCTTTTTTCTATTTTATAATATACAGGTTTGGGAAATTATATTAAGATGTGAGATTGTAATTGTCAAAAATAAAAATTTTTAGGAAACTTGGAGGCGCAGTGAGACGGATGATGTATATAAAGAAACTAGTCATAATGATTCTAATAAGCTTTACTCTTCTTGCATCGGGCTGCGAGGAAATAATGAACTTCAAACAGAGTTCCAAATCCTTAGAGGAACCCTCTACCGAATTTTATATTTTGGGACCTGATGGAACAGCTAAAAACTATCCTACTAACTACGTACTCGGAGAGAATGGAACCGTGATTGTGGAAATTATAAACCATGAGCAAAAGCCCGTAAACTATACAATGGAAGTCAAACTCGAAGATACGCTTCTACCTTTACCGGCTGACTGGCAAAATATATGCATCGAAAACGACGAAACTCTGGAGAAAGCAGTCACTATGAATCCTCCTTTCGAGGGGACAAACATGGACCTTCAGTTTTTGCTCTATAATATCGATAAAAAAGAAATGTTAGAGAATATCAGTTTGCCTTACAGAAATCTTAACCTATGGATAAACGTAACAACGCAGAATCTTTCGAAGAATACTTCAACTTTGACAACGGCGGTATAAGCAACCGAGTCGGAATTTGACACTGAGCCATGTTCATCTCAGAAACTGAAATAATAAAATCGTGCAATTCTGAGAGCAGTAATAAAGAATTTTCTCTGTTTCAGCGAAATCTGAGTGGATAGTACCCTGTTGTATATTTTTCCTTTTGGCAGGCTGAAACTTTTTTCTTTCTCAAATTTCTTTATTAAATAGGGCACCTGTCATACAGATTATGCATTTTTTCCTTTTTTATGGTGGAGAGGTCCTCAGCATGGTGAGAATAAAAGGAAATTTTGCCCAGGTATGAAATTCCCGTATTAGTCTGTATGTTCGGTTATCTAGCTATATATTCGGTTATCTAGTCTGTTTTTAAATTCATTACACGCTTTTCCAGAAGCTTGTTTTTATGAGTTCTCTTGACGTAAATTCAAAAAATCGGTATTCTAGCCATAAATACAAAACCTTTCTGCAAAACATAATCAAAAGTTCATATATCTCTCTTCTTCTTGAGAACGCGAAATGTCAGCGCATATACAAGAATATTAAATATAAGAAGGATTCCAACTTCAGGATAAAGGTCAGAGATTCTGGAGTTATTCAACATAGCACTTTTTATGCCGTAAAACACGTAGGTGCTTGGTACAAGATGAGCGATATACTCAATCTCTTGAGATAAATCGGCTAGCAGAGCAAGTAAAATCAGAGGTGCCATGAAAATTGTGGAAAGCAGAGATGCCGAAGAGTAGTTATCAGCGTAACTGGCAATCAGAAGCCCAAGGCCTGTGAATACTGCAGAACCGAGAATTATAAAAACAGCGGTCGATAGGAAGTTTCCGACGAAACCTCTATTTATAATAATTATAACCAGAGATATCAGTATTGTCAGGAATAGTCCAAAAAACGATTTGCCATAAATCACATCTTTTTCCGAAGCTGGTGACACAAGTATTGCATCAAGGGTTTTTTTCTCTTTCTCTGTAGTCAGCGTATTTGGTAAAACCATCATTCCAACAAATACTACAGTAAACATAATCCATATAGGAATGTTAAATCTGGACTGCAAGTCTTCAGGGAGCGTATTTAAGATAACATTCACTGGATACTTCTGTTCTGCAAAGTCCATGATGATATCTTTATAAGTTTGCAAAAACGCAGCTGATTTTGCCTCATAAGGGTTGACAATGATATTCAGGGAAGGGTTTAGTCCATTTTTTATGTCGGCACTGAAGCCTTCCGGTACAAGCATAACGGCTGCAACTTTTTGGTTATAAAGTAGCTCTTCGGATTTACTAGCAGAGTCTGCAATAATTACGTCATAGTTATCTCTCGAACTTAGATATTCAATAAAATCTGCATTGGAACCTTTATCATAAACTGCAATGGGTACTATGGTGTTATCAGTCAATGAAACCGTAGAGTTAAAGAGAACTGACAAAAAGATTGGAGTGAGTAGTATTATCAATAAATTTTTGCTTTTTACCGATGATATTAAGTCTTTTCTAAAGATAGCCAGTACAACGTTAAGATTCATCAGTCAATTTCTCCCCGGTTAATTTTATGAAAACATCTTCAATTGTAGCTTCTTTTGAATGTACAAGGGATATCTGATTATTTTCAGAGAGTTTCTCAAAAATGTCGCTACTGGCTTTTGTATTTAGCGGCGATTCGTAAATATCTCCTTTTACAGTCTTGATCATCAGAACATCTTCACCATACCTTTTTTTCAGATTTCCAGGTGTGTCCATAGCTATTATAGAGCCCTTATGTATAATAGCCAGGAAGTCGCATAGAAAATCTGCTTCCTCCATATTATGTGTCGTTATGAGAATTGTTTTGCCCTGTTCTTTAAGACCAAGAATCATCTGCCTTATTTCCCTTGCTGAACGTGGGTCCAATCCGCTTCCGGGCTCATCCAGAAATAAAACCTCAGGATCATTGAGAAGGGCTCGAGAAATCATTATCTTTTGTTTCATGCCTTTTGAAAAAGTCTTTACTTTGTTTTTCTGATACTTTTCCATTCCTACAATCTTCAGAACTTCATTTATTCTTTCTTTCGGAGAGTTGTATAACTGGCGGAAAAAGTTGAGATTCTCATAAACCGATAATTCTTCGTACAGGTTTTGAGACTCAAAAACAACGCCGATTTTCTTTTTTATCTTTACTGCATCCAATACGGTGTTTAATCCTCCAATGTATGCAGTACCAGAGGTAGGAGGAAATTGACAGGTAAGAATCTTGATAGTAGTGGATTTTCCTGCTCCGTTTGGGCCCAAAAGTCCAAATATAGTTCCTTTTTTGATACTGAATGAAATACTCTTCACAGCCTCGAAATCACCATATTTTTTAGATACATTCTCAGTAACTATCTCTTTATCCACGGTATCGCCAGCCATTTCAGAATATTTGCATACTTATCCTTTGTTCCACATCGATATATTTATCAGCGCAATTAAATTTCTTAGCATGTGGATAAATTCTCTCGAAATCTCATAAGATTTAGGATCTGAAACATTCAACCCTGTAAGAGACTAGCTAAATTGGTTCACATTGCAACCAAGTATAAACTAACTGTATTCTTTCGGCAAATAATGTAATATTTTATAAACGTTGTTGATCTTAAACCTTTTCTTATTTGTAATATATTGTATTACCAAAAAGATAAGGAATTTGATTATTATTAGTGGTAATTGTCGGAAAGCATGTAAAGAATGGTGATGAAGTGAACCCTCTTCGCTCCCGATGTAATAAATTAAAAAGAAGATAAAAGATTTTTCAGCGAGATCTGAGAGCACAGGGTCCGGTTGCACATTTTCCGCAGGCAAACTGATTAAGTTCGGGAAAAGCTCTGGCGTTTTTCTGAAGATACTTGTAGCATTTTTCTTTATCAAGTCCTCTTATGCTGAGAGCCCCAGCCGGGCACCTGTCCACACATACAAGACATCTCTCTCCTTTTTTGTAGCGGCAGAACTCTTCTTTCGGGCGTGGATTTGGAGGAATTTCGGCAGAAATCAGCAAAGTCCCAAAACGGCCTGCACATCCGGCTTTTGTGATCAGCATCTGGTTTACGCCAAAAGTTCCCAGACCCGCAGCATAAGCAGCACTTTTATGAGACCAGGTAACGTCGAAGCCTTTACTCTTATAATCAAAATCAGTTCCAGGCACAACTGACTGTATATTCTCTTCTGCCAGCTCAGCCTTTATTTTTTCGTTTATTTTCCCTATGAGACAGTCGGTTTCACTTTTGGCCTGAATCCATTCTTTTACAGGATCAGGAGACTGCCAGTTCAGATTCACAAGTTTTTTTTCAAACGGTAGGAAGAAGGAAACAACAGTTTTTGCTTCGGGGAAACTCTCTTTAGGGAGCAGGTGGTGAGGACCAATGATTTTCTTCATGTCATCAAAAATTGGGTCATTTGCTGAAGCATAGCCTATGAGAGGTTCACGATATCTAGTCTCAGTGCCTGGACTTGCTACGGCTTCTTTGATAATGCTTTCAATCTTTTTTTTAAGCTCCATGATGATTTCTCCTGCTAATTACAGAGAATTTAGATCGAATTTTTGTGTTATTCTTATTTCAAATTGTTTTCTTCAAGTTTCAATAAAAATTCCTTTATATCCAGTCCACTCGCATAACCTGTAAGTTTTCCGTCTGAGCCTATTACCCTGTGGCAGGGAATAATTATTGCAATCGGATTTCGGTTATTTGCAAGCCCTACAGCCCTATAGGCCTTTTGCTTTCCGATAGATACAGCTATCTCTTTGTAAGTTCGGGTCTCTCCATAAGGGATTTCGCATAAAGCTTTCCAGACAGACTTTTGAAAATCCGTTCCTTCAGGAGCCAGTTTAAGGTCAAAAGATTCTAGTTTCCCGGAAAAATAAGCTTCAAGCTGCCTTGCAGCCTCCCTGAAAAACTTTTTATTTTCTATCCAGTCAGCAGGGATTTCTATTTTTTTCTTGCCTTTTAAGAAATTAAGATGTTTCAGCCCTTTTTCATCCCCTGCCAGAAGAATGGGACCGATTGGAGATTCGATTATATGATAATACATTTTGTTCGTTTCCAGAAACGTTGTTGCAAATAATTGTATTGCTTCTGATAGAAATCTTTATTCAACGGCTAAAATAAGAAAGTTCGCTGAACAGGATAGGTTTTTACAGGTGAGAAATAACTAAAGAAATGCCCTATGCAAAAAAGAAATAGATGAAAAATAACTGGAAGAAATGCCCTTTGCAAAAAAGAAATTGAAGGTTAAAGGCACTTAAGTACCATTAACCCTCATTTATTTTACCTGAAACGTTTAAGTGCGTTTTACCTGAAGGTTTTAAGCGTGGTTTACCTGAATCACTAAATGTGTTTTACCTAAGTACTCAGGTTCATTTGTTTTTATATTCGCCTGTCCAGAAAAATCCAGAAGTATTCAGACTTTTTGCGGCAGAACCAGACTCATTTGCACTCTTTTTTGCTTCCAGTTCATTGAGTTCTTGAATCCTCAACTCAACAACGTCCATTGCATCTTCAAAAAGCTGTCTGTTGATTTCGATCCCAAAATATTTTTTGAGTTTTTCTTCAGGCGGCATTGTCGAGCCTGCCGAGAGGTACGCAATGTAGTTTTTGTTGAAAGTTTCCGGGTCTTCCTTATACTGTTTGAAAAGGGAGAGAGTTATTGCCTTTGAAACTGCGTAGTTGAAGGTATAGTAATTGTTTGTTAAGTAAATATGGTTAATATAGGCCCATTCTGCAGAATCCTCATCATAATATTCCACCGAGTCGCTCCCATACTCTTTAGAGAGATTTGTCCAGATCGCATTGAGGTCGGCTCCGCTGGCTGTCCCGTTTTCAGCACATAGCTGGTGTGCTTTATATTCAAATTCCGTAATCATAGGCTGGCGAGTAAAGTAGTTCTGGTATTCTCCTATATGCTGGGAGAGTACATTAACTGCAGTTTCTTTATCGGAATTTTGAATCACGTAATCAACAAAAAGTTCTTCGTTAAAAGTTGAAGGGACTTCCATTTCATAAATCGGACCTGAGCAGTAAAGATAATCGACAGAGTTACCCATAAGGTAGAAATTAATCCCATGTCCAAGTTCATGAGTAATGGCCTTCTGGTCGCTGATAAGGCCATTGTAGTTGAGAAATACAAGGGCTGGAGACTTTAAAGAACATAAACTGTAAGTGTAACCTCCTGGCTGTTTCCCGTGTTCAGGATCCGGATATACATCTACGAAATTCCCAGTTACCATTTTTAAAAAAATTTCATTGAAGCGGGGGTCCATTCTAGAATACGAATTCTGGATTTCCTGCAAAGCTTCCACATACGTATAATTCTTACCAGGCTGATCCGTCAACTGCAGTAGAAGGTCGTATGGTTTGAGCTTTTCAAGTCCCAGTTTGTTTTTCCTGAACTCGTTATAGTCTTCAAAAACATCTTTTCTCTCTTTGAAAACCGTATTCATCTCATCAATCTGAGTACGGTTAAGATAGGCACTATAGAGAGTGTAGTTATAGCAATCTGTATAGTTCAGTTCTCTTGCATCAAGATCGTCAAGCCGGGCTTTTTCTGAATAGAGAGCTGCCATAGAATCGGATTCGTTAATTAAGTGGTAAAACCTCTTATCATAACATTTCTTTCTGTCTTCCCGATTTTGATCTGTTGATAGTAAAGTATTGTATGATTGGGAATTGACAGAATATTCATCTCCATTAGCAAGCGTTATATTTCCTGCCATTGTGACGTTATTCGTAATTTCCGAAAACGCCTCAGTTTCCAGTTTCATGCGCTGGTTTTCAAGATCTGCAATATACGCAGCCTGAGATTCATTCATTGCCCTGTGGTCTGAAAACCTCATATACTTAGCTTCAAGATAAGGCCTGTACTCCTCAAGTTTTGGCTCTTCGGAAAAAAGCCTGTCCCACTCTTCCTTATTGAGTGAAGACAATTTTACAGTTGCAAATGAAGTGGCTTTTCCATATTCAGTAACCAGATTCTGTGAGTCCATAAGAAGAGACGCAAAAAATGGATCACTAACATTTTTGCTGTTCTGAGTATATGCATAAACATACAGAACCTCAAGAGATTTTGAAAATTCCTTATCAGCATTTAGATAATTCAGTAAAACAGATCCTGACAGATTCTCAAATTTCGGACGAAAAGTTTCGTTTATTTCTTCGGATCTATTGTTTAATACCTCAAGTTCTTTTAAGGCATCTTCCTTGCTGTTGAAGAGATATGAGTTATTCCATTCAGTTGTAACCTCATTGGGATTTAGTTTTTCAAACGGTTGTCCCATGTATAATATTTCAGAAGAATTCGTAATTTCTGTAGAAGCACTGCATTCTGAAAACGTTGCAAAGGAAAGTAATAACCCTAAGGTAATGAGTCCTTTAACTATTCCGAGAGCTAACCTTTTACCTGATTTTTGTCTCATAAAATCCACCCCTGGCAAGTATAGGAAATGATCAAGATTTTTGAAAAGAATATTTCGAGATAACAATAAAACAATAAGAATAACTTTGGATATTTTTAAGATATCTATGTAAAAAGTTATCGATTTTAATCTGCCAAAGTGGTAAAAACGCGAATTGAATATGAAAATTATAGTCTTTTACGCAAAGAATTACACTCAAAATTTAACTGGTCCATTTTCTGATCCGAAGAGTTGTGTTTCTAGTTCGTTACGAGAACTCAAGTGTAAATAGTTGCGTCCAAGACTATAAAAATCAATTAATTAATCAAATAGGATCTCGAAGTTTACTGAAAAATAAAGTAACGAAATAAAATGAGTGAGAACAAAAGAATAAAAGTAGCTTAAAACGAAATTTAAAAAGTGAGATTAGTAAAGCCCGAAGGCTTCACTTTGAGAATTTACTGTACCTGCTTATTTTGCGAGGTTGTAGTTCTGGTTGACGATCTTGAGAGCACAGAAGTTACCGCACATTGTGCAGGCGTCAGAATCTTCGGGAGCCCTGCTGTTCCTTACTTCTCTTGCGTGTTCTGGGTCTATTGCAAGTGAGTACATCTTTTCCCAGTCGAGCTCTCTTCTAGCTCTGCCCATAGCAAGGTCTTGTTCTCTTGCCCTGTCTGGATATTTTACCATATCGCCTACGTGAGCTGCAATCTTTGAGGTTTTGACTCCTGTGATAACATCTTCAAGGTTTGGAAGGGCGAGGTGTTCTGCAGGAGTTACATAGCAAAGGAAGTCACAGCCATATGAAGCAGAAACCGATGCTCCGATTGCAGTTACGATGTGGTCGTAGCCTGGTGCGATGTCAGTTACAAGTGGACCGAGCATGTAGAATGGCTTGTGACCGCTCATTTCCTTCATGAGTTTTACGTTGGTTCCTATCTGGTCGAGAGGGACATGGCCCGGACCTTCGACAATGACCTGCACACCCTGCTTGTGGGCTCTGTCGGCCAGTTCGGAGTTAATAATTAATTCCTGGATCTGGGCACGGTCGGTTGCATCGTGGATTGCACCTGCACGCATGCCGTTTCCGGTAGAAAGGACTACTTCGTGTTCCTTGAGGATTTCAACAAGGTAATCAAAGTTTGCATAAAGTGGATTTTCCTTTTCGTTGTGGAGCATCCAGGAAGTCATAAAGGCGCCACCACGGGAACAGAGGCCACCGTACCTGCCATGGGCTTTAAGGCGGTCCATGGTGATATTGTTGATTCCTGTGTGAATTGCCATGAAGTTGGTTCCAAGCTTTGCCTGGTCTTCGGTTGCCTTGAAGAGTTCGTCTTCGGTCATATCCACGATTGAGCCGTGTTTCCTTGCGGCTTCAATGAAAGCCTGGTAAAGAGGAACTGAACCGACTGAAAGGGAAATGCTGTCAATGACTTTTTTCCTGATTGCAAGGAAGTCTCCACCAGTTCCGAGCTCCATAAGGGTATCTGCACCTGCAGCTTCGGCAGCCTGGGCTTTTTTAATTTCCATGTCTACATCAACAATGTCTGAGGATACACCGATGGATGCATTAACTTTGGTCCTGAGCCCTTCTCCTATACCGCAGATCTTTACCTGCCTGTATGGGGAGGTTGGAATAACAATTCTTCCGGCTGCAACACCACGACGGATGAATTCAGGATCAAGTCCTTCGTTCTTTGCAACAATCTTCATTTCTTCAGTAATAATTCCTTTTTGTGCATCTTCCACGATCGTCATATTATTAACCTCAAGCTTTTGATCATCTGTAAAATGTGTCTGTAAGATTAATTTGTAATTAGGGCAAGAGTGAGTTAGATCATAAAAGGCGCGTAATTATATATAACACTTTTTAAAAAACTAACTTTAACCGTAATCAAGTTTACTTTACTTACACGTCTATAGTTATTGAAAAACATGAAATGTTGAATTAAAATAAATATTTTATAAATATATACCAAACTTTCTTTGAATAAAAAGCAAGTAAACTTGTTTTTACGTTTTTCGGAGAAGGTGAAGAAAATATCAAAATAAAAAGAGATTCGAGATATCAGATACCTGGAAATTATCGCAAAAAGAAGAAATCCAAACAAGTGGGCACTGTAAAAAATAAATAATAAAAATACAAATCGTTTTTATGAGGGTTCTTTACTTTTTCTGTTTATTCTGCTCCATGATTAGCCGGACTGTTTGCCTATGGAGAGTTAATATGAAATCACTCAAAGTCCCGAAGATAAACATCTGAAGACCGAATATGATCAATAGGGTTGTAAGAATCGTAAGCGGGATATGATCTGTTCCCCGGAACCACTCGACTACAATAAAGGTTCCTGTGAACAGGCCTGTAATGATTAAGATGAACCCTATAATTCCAAAGTAAAACATTGGATTATGTAATTTTGCAAGCTTATAGATAGTAGACCCGATTCTGAATCCATCTTTTACCGGATTTAGCTTGGTTGAACCTTTTTCACTTCTTGGCAAGTAAGTGATAGGGACTTCTTCAACCTTCTGTCTTTTAAGAATACATTCCACAGAAATTTCGGTCTCGATTTCGAAACCTGTCTTATTAAGCTCAAGTTCCTTTACGCTTTCAAGCGTAAACGCACGGTATCCAGAGAGAATGTCTTTTAATTTCACGCCATATGCAATGTCAAAAAACATATTTATCAAATGGTTGCCCACAAGATTGAGCCTCGTAAAAGCTCCCTGGGAGTACTTCTCCAGCCGGTTGCCTATAACGTGGTCAGCATGGCCTTCCAGCACAGGCTTGAGAATGGAATGAGCCTCTTGGGCAAGATATGTCCCGTCACCATCAACCATTATTACGTAAGGGCTCTCTATAAGCCCGAAAGCCTGAATCATTGCCTGCCCTTTACCTTTTCCGGTTTGCATGACAACTTTTGCGCCTTCGGCTTTTGCAATTTGCCCTGTGCCGTCCTTGCTGTTCCCATCAATTACCAGAATATTGGAAAAGCCTTCCTGCTTGAAGTCCTTGATAAGCTGCCCTATTGTTGCAGCTTCGTTCAGGGTGGGAATAAGAATACAAACATCTGCGCTGTTCACGTCTCACACATATCCTTTACCGGAACCTCTACGCGCACCGCAGAATCCGTTTTATTGTATGATTTCTCAGTTTATAATTTATCAGTTATTTTACTTCTCGAAAAGTGGTACATTAATATAATTGAGGGTTCTTATAAAAGCCCCATGTTGTCGAGCTGCTGGCGGACGACTTCAACCCCCCTCTCGCAATCTTCAGGGGTTTTGCCACCTGTAACTACCAGTTTTCCAGAGCTGAAAATAAGCACAACTACTTTGGGGTCATCGATCCTGTACACAAGGCCAGGGAACTGCTCAGGCTCGTATTCAATATTTTCAAGGCCAAGCCCTATTGCAATTGCGTTCAGGTTCAGAATAGTATGCAGGTCTGCAGAAGCAACAATGTTCTGGACAGTAATCTGAGGGTTCTCTATAGTCGTAATCCCTATACTGTTCAGCTTTTTCGCCATGTTGCCTATAACTGTATGTACATCGGCAACGTTTTTTGCTCCTGTACAGACAACCTTACCGGAAGTAAAGACCAGGAATGCAGCTTTAGGATCTGAAACTCTGTAAACGAGCCCGGGAAACTTCTGCTTGTTGTATTCGGCTCCTTCGAACCTTGATTCGATAACGGTTAAGTCGAATTCTTCAGCGAGTTTAGTGGATGCAACCACATTTTCGATCTTGATGCTAGATTCGCTCATTAGTCAACCCTCAGTATATAAAGCAAAGGTAATATCCTCTGCCCAGTATATAAAGCTATAGTTAAATGCCCCGGCTACTATATAAATGCTTTATATATAGAATATAAATGCCACAGAAAAATTTAAATTAAGGGCGCCCGTAATTCAAAAAAAATAACCAGAGATGAGGAAGATTGTGCATCAATAAGGCATATCAGTCTTTTAACCTCTCAAGGCCCTCAAGAATAGAATCATACTTTGCACAGACTCTCTGGAGAAGGTCACCTGCAACACTGCGGTGTGTGGGTATGAGGATCTGAGCCCCTTTTTCAATTTTAACTCCGCTTTTCGAAACCCCATAGTCAGGTGCGATAAGAACTCCCTCTGCAGAAATTCCAAGGGAAAGGTCATTTACGATTCTTGAAATCATTTCAGTTGCCGGCTTGACCTTCTTCTCGATAAGAACGGCAGCAGAAACATATCTTTCCCTTGTTTCTTGAATCTTCTTTATGTTTTTTTCCACTGTTTTGGAGTCTACCTCATCGGGAAGTTCTTCAGTAAGTAAGGTAACTGCTTCGATAAGGTCTTCAAAAGTTGTTGAATGCATCTCAAGGATCTCTCCGTCGCAGTACTGTCGTACCGTATCAGAGTAACCGGCCGAGACCACGACAACATCGGCTTCAAGCAGGCGGGAGATTTCCTCTTTCGAAGGTGAGTAGGCATTGGCTACGAAGTATTCCCTTATCCCGCACATGCTCATAAGAGATTCATACATGGGAGTCACAACAATGGTTTTCTTTCCTATCCAGAAGTCGATCTCACTCTGCCCTGCCTGGGATCTCAAAAGGTCAAGGATTTTCTCTTTTATGTCTTTAGGGTCATTTCTTTTAAGCCCGAAGTAATCTGCAAAAAGAGGGGTTGTTGAAAGCTGCCTGCTTCTCCCGCAGGGCACGGACTCTACAAAACCCCGCTCTACAAGATCCTTTATATGATCATAGGCTCCGCTTCCTCTCATATCAATGAGGTCTGACTGTAGCAGGGGCTGATGATAGGCAATCATGGAAAGGGTACGAAGTTTTGGGGCTGAAAGCTCTTTTGGGGCGACTTCCCGCATAAGCTCGGAGTATTCGGGCTTGACCTGCATAACATACCGCTCCCCAAGATCAAGAATCTCAATCCCGGATCCTCGGGAAGAATAAATCTCTGTCAATTTCTGTATTGCCGAAAGGACGGCTTTTTTGGGTTTTCCTGTAATTTTTGTAAGCTTTTCGAGGCTTATTGCCCTGCCAGCAGCAAAAAGCGCAGCTTCGATAATCTCAAGCTCACTCATAAATTTCACTTCCAGAAAAGGGATAAATTTTTTCTTAATTAAGTTAATTAGTAAATATCAATGTACGGTTAACTCAGGCTCTTTATCAGTGTTT
This sequence comes from Methanosarcina barkeri MS, assembly GCF_000970025.1. GTDB lineage: Archaea > Halobacteriota > Methanosarcinia > Methanosarcinales > Methanosarcinaceae > Methanosarcina > Methanosarcina barkeri. The sequence continues at coordinate 4,091,264 of NZ_CP009528.1, read as the reverse complement.
TCATGCAGAGAGATCTCTTCTGTAGAATTTAGCTCTGAAGAATCTTCAGTTTCAGGCTTAGAAATTTCAGTTTTTGATTTTATTAACATCTCATGAAAGAGGGGTGGATTTGCCTCGGTGGAAAAGCCGGACTCTTCTCCCGGATAGATGTATAATTCTTCGAAAAGCTCATTCTGGAAAAGCCAGATTTTCTTGCTTGAGGCAAGGAAAAGAAGAGAAAGATAATCCATAATTCTGTCTTCGCTTCCCTTCAGTATACTCGAAAAAACCACTACAGACTGCTTCGTAAATAGTTCGGCAAGCCTTTCCCACATCAGGGACAACCGCGAGCTGATAGCTTCGTCATGTGCAATGCCAAGGACATCTCCGGTAGTAAGCTTAGGGCGAGGATTGGATTCTTCTGAAATCTGTCTGGCTTTTTTTTCATTTTTTCTTGAGAGGCATTTTTCGGCTTTCTTGAGTTCAAGAATCAGTTCATTGAGTGTTACCGGCCTTGTGGATACACGACGAACTGGAAGTTTCGGGATAGGAAAATCTGCAGGCTCAGGGAAATCGGGATCATCAGGAAAATCCGAATCAAATGTATCAATCTCTTCCTCTTCCACATCAAGGATTCCCGAAGATTTCATGCGCAGGAGAATAGCAGAATAAAGAAGCGTCCTTGAAGAAATTCTAAGGTCCATCTGCTTGAGCTCTTCCACCTTTTTCAGGAAACCGTCAGTAAGCTGTACTATGTCTATATCCCATGGATCGATTTTTCCGACCCTTGCAAGCTCAACCAGTATGCCCAGAGGTTCGGAGGTCTTAAACTCTGAAATATCAAGCAGGTCCCAATCGATTCCAAGGTATGAAAGAGTACCTGGCAGCCCATAAGTTTCGGATTCCATAAAAATAGAGTTATTTTCTCTGGATTCAGAAACCGTACGAGCCTGAAGACGAGGAACTTCAAGCGCTGTGCCCGCGTTATCCATAAGCTCAGCCATTAAGTTTCACTCCGGTAATACTCGTGAGGTTATTTTCCTGCATTGTAACCCCTATTGTCCTTGATGCGGCCTGGATCATAGGTTTTCTTAAGGAGACAACAATAAACTGGACTTTTGATCCTGAGGTTTTAACGCGTTTTGAAACCCTTTCCACATTCCAGCCGTCAAGAAACATATCAATTTCATCAAAAGCATAGAAGGGAGCAGGACGGTATTGCTGGATCGCGAAAATGAATGCAAGTGCGGTAAGGCTTTTTTCTCCTCCAGACATTGCCTCGATCCGCTGGAGAGTTTTTTCCTTGGGCTGCGCCTGAATAGTCATCCCTCCTGCAAAAGGGTCATCAGGATCATCAAGCAAGAGTTCACCCACCCCGTCGGAAAGCTCATGGAAAATCTCCTTGAAGTTGGCATTAATGCTTGTATAGGCTTCCATAAAGGCATCTCGTTTTAACTGCTCATACTGGTCAATGCGCTCAAGGAGCTGCTCTCTCTCGGTAAAGAGAGTATCCCGCTTTCCTTGCAAATCCGAAAGTCTTAACTCTACCTCATTATACTCGTCAATTGCTCTCATGTTTACGGGTTCAAGTTGCCTGAGGGCTTCGTCAATTGCCTGAATCCGCATGTAAACGGTTTCGTAATTTGGAACCTCATCAGTCTCTTCTATGCCTCTTTTCAGGAGTTCTTCGACAAACTGCTTTTCCTGACCTAAAAGCGCATTTTTTGTAGCCGTCAGCGTAAGCACCTGTTGCTTTGCTTTTTCAAGTGTAGTTGAGGCAGTACTTACCCTGCGCTTGACCGCATTGTGTTCGGCCTGAACCTTTTCCCGTTCTTGCTGGAGCCCTATCAGTTCATCCGAAAGCTCGATCTCTCTGGCTTTCTTTTCCTCAAGTTTTTCCTCTAATTCCTTTATTTTTATCTTCAGAGAGTTAACTTTTTTCATTCTTGAAGCTTTCTTCTCATCAAGTTCCTTTATAAGTTCCTTTGCTTCGTCAATTTTCTGTTCAGCATACTCTTTTTCAAGCTGCAGGGCATTTAACGTGGCTTCAGTATCCCGGATTCGACCATCCAGCCTGCGGAGTTCCTCATCAACGAATTCTATCTTTTTATTGATTTCAGGCAGAGGTGAATCCGCAAGTTTTGCTTCAAGTCCTGAGATCTGTTCCTCAAGTTCAGACGCGGCCTTTTCCTTATCAGTTTTTTCCGCAGTTACCCTATCCATTTCAGTCCCGAGTTCGGTTCTGGACTCTTCAATTGCTTTAAGATCAGCCTGTTTTGCTTCAAGAAGTTCAGCAAGTTTTGCTTCCCTGCCTGCAATTTCATCAAGCTGGTTCTCTTTTCGTGAAATCGTAGCTTCACAGTCCCGAATTTTCCTACTCAGTTCGAAAAGATGGCTTTCAATGCTGTCCTGCTTGCTTATTGCTGCATTCCGGCTTGCATCCAGGGATTTGATCTCCTCTGCAAGCTCAAGCAGTTTGTCTTTTTCTGCAGCCGCAAAAGAAGTGCCCGATTTCGAGGATATCGACCCTCCTACCATTGCTCCGCTCTTTTCCAGAAGTTCGCCTTCAAGGGTTACCATTCTTGCCTTTCCCATGAGGCGGCGGGCACTTTCAAGGTTTTCCATAACAAGAGTATCCTGAAAAACGTACCAGAAAGCAGACTCAAAACCAGAATCAAATTGAATAAGGTCAATTGCGTATCCTATTACTCCGTTTTCGTAACTTAGATTTTCAAGCCGCCTGGGCTCTCTCAGTTTGTTGAGGGGGAGGAAGGTTGCTCTTCCTCCTTTTCTCCGCTTCAGGTACTCGATTGCTTCGGCAGCATCAGCGTCCGTGTCCACAACAATTGCCTGCATCCGGTTTCCCGCAGCAATTTCCAGAGCTGTTGAGTATTGCCTGTCCACTCTTCCAAGCTGGGCAATGGTCCCATGAATTCCAAAAAGGTCCTCCTGCCTTGCAGCTCCTATTACCATTTCCACAGCCCTGGAATAGCCTCCGCCCTGTTCCGATGACCGCACTCTTGCCTCTGTGATTGTGTACTCCTGCTGGAGGTCGTGAAGCCTGTTCTCAAGTTTCCTGATATCTTCCTTTATCCTGAAATGGCTGCTTTCAATATCATCACGGTCTCGGATAAGAGATTCCAGGTTTTCAGAAAGCTTTTCAAGCTCGTACTTGACAGAAAGCGTATCACTGTCAGAAGTAGCAACTGCGGCTTCAGCGTCTTTGATCTGGTTTTCTATCTCCCGGAGTTCTAAAGATTTTCTTCGGAGGGTATCAAGGAGCCGGTCTTCGTTTCGGATTAACTCATTTTTCTCGTTTTTTACATCCTCAAGCTTCTTCCTGGCAGCCATGAGCTCATCCCGTGTAGCAGCAAATTTTGCGTCCACATCCGCAATCCTGCTCTGGAGCAGCATACGCTCGGTTTTGCGCTCGGAAAGCTCTGAAGAAATGCTTTCTTTTCTCAGGTTTTCGGCTTCAATTTTTTCTTCGAGTTCCTCTACCTTGCCCTTGGTGGAATCGATCTCTACAAAGGCTTTCCTGCGCCGTGAATCAGCTTCCTCAAGTTCGGATTCCGAAAGCTCGATGCTATCTACGCAGCGAGAAATTTCTCCCTTTGTCTCTTCGATCTCCCTCTTAACCTGAAGCTGTTCGTCCTCCCCTTTTTTTCGGATTTCAACCGAAAGCTCTTCCAAGGTTTTTTCAAGTGCCTGAAGTTCCTGCATTCTCTCATTCAGGAGGAGCTGGACTTTTTCAAAATGCTCTTCTTTGCCTGCGAGTTCTTTATCTACATTTTGCAGTTCAGCCCTCGCGTCCTTGAGTTTGGAAAGTAGGAGATATCCTTCAAATTTTACTTTTTCAGCCTTGAGCGCTTGATATTTTAAGGCCTGGTCGCGTTCTCCTGCCAGTTTTCCTAGCTGTGTGCGTACCTCTTCAAGGATTATATCCACGCGCTCGATTTGCTGTCTGACGACTTCCAGTTCTCCAAGTGCCTTTTGCTTACGTTCGTCAAATTCTGCAACCCCTGCGATTTCGTCTATAATCTTTCTTCTTTCTACAGAGGTCATGGAGATAATCTGCGTTACATCTCCTTGCATAACCACATTGTAACCTTCAGGCGTTATCCCGGCTTTTTCAAGCTGAGAATGGATTTCTCCAAGACTTACGGCCTTTCCATTGAAATAAAAATAGCTATAATACCCGCTTTTTGTCCGCCGAACCTTTCTTGAGACTTCAACTTCGTCAAGCTCTATGGGTAACTTATGGTCCGAGTTGTCAAAACGGATCGTAACCTGAGCAAAATCAGGCTTCTTTGACGCATCGCCGTTGTAAATCAGATCTGTAAGTTTTTCAGCGCGAAGGGTCCTTGAACTTGTGAGCCCGAGTGCAAAAAGAATCCCATCTATTATGTTAGACTTTCCACTCCCGTTCGGACCTGAAATTGTAGTAAAGTCGTTATAAAAGGGAATCTTTACTTTTTTTCCGAAAGACTTAAAATTAACAAATTCAATCTCTTTTATATACACAGAATGCCTCTGTAATCTTACGTTTTTGAGAATGTTTCTGTCTTTTTAAGCTTTATTTCTCCCGAGAATTTTTCCGGCTACATGTAATAAGCTCGGCATCTTCATTTTCCCGCACATCCACAGCCTCTTCTATTAAGTGCTTTTTCGAAGGTCTCTCGGCGATTATATACTCACATTTATAATCATCGGCAGGTTTTGTTTCCACAGGACTCTTTTTAACAGTAGAAGGTTGCCTTTCAGGTAACGACGATCCTGAAGTTGGCTTACTGAACTGTGTTCTTATTGGCGGTTGTTGCCTGGCAGGTTCTCTAATCGATGGTCTAACCGATGGTCCATGTCTAACAGTGCCTCTAAGCCCTCTTTTATCTCCACTTTCTGCAATAATATATTCACACTTTGTTTCGGCTTCTTCTCTGTCAAGATCTGCCGGCTCAACCTCCCTGAGCTTCAGCTGAATCTTTGCGCGTGTACCTGGTAGGGGAGCAGGGGCTTCTTTGAATTTACCCAATCTGTATACCGGGTTTTCTTTTTTAAGCTCAGGTTTTTGTTTGGGTTTTTTGGAGAGAGGCGGAAGGTCCAGAGGGTCTTCAGAAAGAGTCCGATTAATAGAAGATGGAACAACAGAAGGAGAAGACAGAACTACAGAAGGTGGAGCAACTGGAGTAGCCTTTTTTGTGTCTTCCAGTTGTTTAGCGAGATCTCCGATCTGTGTTTCCAGTTTCTTTATAAGCATTTTCTGGTCAAGCAATTCGCGGACAAGTCCATCCTGAATGCCTGCAAGTTCCCTCAGCTTCCGGTCAGCCGCTTCCGAGCCATTTTCCCCTGATGTTTTCAATTCCGTTCTTAATTCGTTCAGGATTGAAGCTTTGAGTGAAGCAGGGTTAGGGATCCCCATAAGCTCTGTCCTGATTTCGGAGAGGACAAGATCCTTGATGGAGTCCTGATCGGAAGTGTTTTCCATTTCGGCCCGCAGTTCATTGAGAACCGAAACCTTTATCGATTTTTTGAGAGTCTCGAGCTCCTCATAGGTTATCGATAGTCGCCTTTTAAGCGGTGTATTATGCACGTCCCTCTGTCCAGTTCTCATAAAAATACCTCTTATGATGTTCGGGTTCCGATTTCCTGACAGCCTGGAATTTTCTGGTGACAAGGCAGCCAGCACATTAATAATTAAATTGATTAGATCATAGGAAGTTAAATAATATGTACAAAGTACATGTAATCTTTCTTTAAATATATATGGTAATCGATAGTTTTTCTTGTCTTATATAACTCTTGATAAAGAGGAACAAAAATCTTTTTATTTAATCTTTGTTGAAATACTCAGTAAATCGGGCTGGATATGCAGGAAGACCGAGATATATAGTTTCCAAAAATGAAAACTGACCTTTAAGGAAACAACAGAAAAAGGGTAAGGAAAATCAGATTACAAAAGAAAATTAGGAAACAAAAGAAAATTAGGAAACAAAAGAAAATTAGGAAACAAAAGAAAATTAGGAAACAAAGAGAAACAACTTTAATGAAAATTTGAATAAATATTTTTCGATATGCCTGTGATAAATGCCTGTGATAAAAAGCAATAAATAGAGATAACTGCCCAAATATTTCATCCCTGAACAAATCGAGTAAGAATTATGTTCAAACCCCATGTAGATTTACAGGGAAACCCCGAGAGAAAAGGTTCATCGTGGTTCATAATACTACAAAATAGAGGAATGAAACCCAAGCTTAACTTCAAAATACAAGGAGTTAAAGAGTTGGATTCCAATAAAGGGGATAAATTTTAGGGAAAGTGTTAGTTCATGGATGAAAAGGAGCTCTCAAAATCGACCAGTACATTCTCCCTTGCTTGGATTTTTGAGGAGGTACAGTCCATTTCCACAGCAGTTTCATTAACAATGGAACCGTGAGTTCCGGTGCTTTCAAGGAAATATTGAACCTCATCGAGTTCAGGCTCGCGGAAATGATCCATTTCAATTATATCCATAATAACACTCAACACGTTTTTGTGTAAGTGAGTGGTAATTCGGGTCATCGGGAATAACACTATGTATCGAATATTAATAATTTGCGGTAAAGGCAGAATATTTTAAAAAGAAGAAAACAATCTTATCAATATATAAATGTTATGCCCAATTAGAGAAATTTTCCTTTCATAAAATAACCTACGTAGACTGTAGAAAAAGACAGTTACTTTTGAGGAAAGCCGGGACAATAAAATCTGCAGCGGAGTCTAAAAACAGAAAAAAGAAATCAAAGGAAATACGGCCCAAAAATCCGAATCAAAATGCCCACTCCGAGAGCCAGCAGTATGGTGAAAATAACTATCAAAGCCGTATCCTTTGTACCTAGTTCGTGCCTCAGTACTGCAATCGTTGCTACACACGGCATATAGATTGTCGTAATTACAGCAAATTGGTACATCTGGAGAGGTGTCATTACAGCTGCAAAATTGGCCGTACCTGCAAGTACGGCAAGGATCTGAAGCGCCATTTCCTTTCGGAGAATCCCAAATACCAGGGCAGTCGCCGCAAATGCCGGAAGGCCCAGCAGGCCCACGGATATAGGCTCTACAAAGTCCTGGAAGATTGAAAGAAGTCCCAGTGCGTCGGCAACCCCCAGAAAAGCACTTCCAACGAGCAGAAGCGGAAACGCTATATATAGAAATTCCCGGCTTTTCATCCACGTCTTCCTGAGGGTAGATTTCAATTCGGGCTTTCTGAGAGGAGTCATTTCCATGATGAATCCACTTCTCTGACCTGGCAGACTTTTCCCTAGAATTAAACCCACTCCGGTAATAATGACGATCTCCAGAACATAGATTGAAACTGCAGGCCAAAAACCTACAAAAGTTCCTACAAGCCCAAGGATAATGACAGTTCGCGCAGAGCAGGGAATTAGAGATATCAAAATGGAAGCTATCCTCTTTTCCCGCCGTGTGCCAAGGGAATGCACTGCCATAATTGCAGGGACGTTGCAGCCAAAGCCGAGAACCAGCGGAATCACGGCTCTTCCGTGAAGCCCAAGCTTATGGGTAAGATTGTCAAGCAGAAAAGCTGCTCTGGTAAGATACCCCGAATCCTCGAATATTGAAAGAATGGCATAAAAGACTGCAATATATGGAATTGCGATTGCAAATCCGGCCTCTACTCCTCGAAGAGAATACACGATCAGGTTTTTCAGGACAGGCGACATGCCAGAAGTTGCGGCTTCGGCAGGAAGAATCACATGAGGCTCAAAGATTTCATTCACAATCCAGGTCTCGAGGAATCCTCCTACCCGGAAAACAAGAAGGAATGTAATGAGCAGGGCAGATATGAGCACTGCAATTCCGAAATTAGGGGAGGTAAGGATTGCATCGATTCTTTCCCTTATATTTTTTTTAGGTTCAAACCTTGAAACCACGCGGTCCACAATATATCCTGCTTCTCCATAGAGGTCTCTTGCAACAGTATCAGGTACTGAAATCCTCTGTTCTATCTCCAGGTTTTGCCTTAACCGCCTGCCAGAAGAAAGCAAGGCATTAGCTTCAGGTGGCATACAGTAGAGTTCTACAAACTCGGCATCGTTTAGTAGAGCTGCCATTTTTACGATTGGAGGTATATTGGGAAAGGTATAGTCAAGGTTAGAAAGAGCCTGCTGGATCCACTGGCTATATCTTACCCTGTGGTGCTCTTGAGTCTTATTCTGTTCGTCAAGGGCTACAAGCATTACTTCATCAAGCCCTACTCCCCAGGTCGCAACTGTTGGTACTACAGGTAGGCCAAGTAGTTCGGAGAGTTCGTCTGTATCAACGAGAATCCCGAGGTCTGCAGCCAGATCTACCTGATTTAACGCAATAACCATAGGGATATCGAGTTCCAGAAGCTGCAGGGTCAGGTACAGATTCCTTTCGAGCCTGCTTGCGTCAACGACATTGATAACAATATCCGGCCGTTCCTCAATCAAAAATTGCTTGGTTACTTTCTCATCTTCGTTTGTGACTCCAAGAGAATAAATTCCTGGCAGGTCAACTATTTCAATAGTTTTTCCCCTAGCTTTTACAATTCCTTTTTTAAGTGCAACTGTCGTGCCAGGATAATTTGAGACCTCGACTCCTACCCCTGTAAGCCTGCTGAAAAAAACGCTTTTTCCAACACTTGGGTTGCCTATGAAAGCTATTGTCAAATCATAGGGGCTTTTGCTCTGACTTTCGCTTTCGGAAGTACAGCATGAGCTGGAAATTCCTACTGCGTCTTCGGTTATTTTACTCCATGCCAGTTATATGCCTTCTCTATGTTTTTTTTACACGTTTCTGCCCTTCGGAGCTATGAAAATTTTCTTTGCAATATCCTTTCCGAGAGCAATTTCCGACCCTACTGCTATAACCGAGATACAGCCCTGTTTTTGCTTTCGCCTGACTTTAATATCTTCTCCCGCAAGAATGCCAAGGGAGATCAGGCGTTCTTTCGTCTCTCTTGGAAGAGTCACCCGGACAACTCTGCCTGAACTTCCTTCTTCCATTTCATCAAGTGGGACAAATTCTTCCTCTTGCACGATATTATTTTTATCAATATTGATCGGGTTCCCGTCAGGGCAATACTCAGGGCATCCCAGAAATTCGTAGATCTTTTCAAGTACGGCATCTGAGACCGCATGCTCAAGTTCACAGGCTTCTTTATGGGCTTCCTTCCTATCAAAATCAAGGACGTCAACCAGAAAAGTTTCAAGTACCTGGTGTTTCCTTTTGATCTTTATAGCCTGATCAGTTCCTTTTTTTGTTAATTCAACTCCCTGATAAGGTGTATACTCCACAAGTCCCGAAGAATGTAACTTTTTTATCATTTCCGTCACGCTTGGCGGAGATACGTTGAGTTCTTCAGAGATCTGTTTGGTCTTTGCAGGGTTCTGATTTTTTCTAATTAGGTAGAGAATAGTTTCAAGATATTCTTCAAATCGATCTATCTGCATTACATCATCCCGCCAGCATATGCCGGACTCCAAACCGATAATTAGGATAGCCTAAAAATGTAACTGCCTGAATAAATAATTTTTGATTATTGGCTATTTATATTTATTTTAAACACTGCAAATCGAAATCCTGTAGTTTTGAATTTAAAGTCTTAGGCTCAAAAAATAGAAAAGAAGGATTTCAAAGAAGAATTTCTAAAGCTATTCAGGGATTAATCGACTTCATAACAGCAATTTCGTTACAATCCGGAAACTTAGGGCATCTCAAACAACCGGACCAGATCTTTCTGGGAAGGGTGTTTTTGTCTACAACCTTAAAGTCCAATGTCTCGAAAAAGCCAGGCACATAAGTAAGTGCGAAAACTTCTTTCATACCAAGGTTTTTAGCGTCCTCAAGACAGGCCGAGACAAGCTTTGTACCTATTCCCTTTCTTGCACATACCGGGTGCACAGCAAGGGCAAGTATCTCTGCAAGGTCTTCCCATACTACATGCAGGGCACAGCAGCCCACAACTTCCCCATCAATCTCGCAGACGTAATAATCTCTAATATTCTCATACATCTCACTCAGCGAACGGGCAAGCATTAGCTCTTCCTTCGAATAAGTATTGATGATTTGTTTCATTACAACTACGTCATTTACTCTGGCTTTTCTAATCAATTCGTGTTTCCTCTGGGTTAGCATTTTTCTGTTCTAATGAAGTAGAATGCACTGAGCTATGATCAATAAAAATGTATTGTTATACTGCTATGGAATACTTACTTTCCAGATAAAATATTTTCCATTGTTTCCACGAATATTTACACAGGTAGTAGTTCAGAAAGGTAGTAGTTCAGAAAGGTAGTAGTTCAGAAAGGTAGTAGTTCAGAAATATCTGGTTCTTCTGAGCAGGCATGTCCATAACGCCTTAGAGTTGGAAACCCCGGACTTCAAAAATAGACTTTTATTTCGTGATAAAACTGAAAAAAGAGGCTAAAAGAATACGAATTAAGGAAACTACAGATTAAAAGAAATTAGCGGGCGTGAAGGGATTTGAACCCCCGATTTACAGCTTAGGAGGCTGCCGCCATATCCTGGCTAGGCCACACGCCCATGAAATACTTCCCTAACAATACATTTTTTCAACTACCTGCTGAATTTGCATTTCAGGTGATCCATAATACCGGTATAAGATGTATATTTAATTATCGCTCCGGATGGGATAAATGTATGCCTGAAAACAAGAACTGCGATTTCAGGAAAGTTTTAAATCAAATGTAAACCTTTAACTCAAAAATGGTTAACAATACTTTGAATTTTCAGTTGCTATATAGCTTTCAGGACTGGAATTAACCGTTATGAAGTTATCATTATAAAGCTGACAAGGTTACTCGAGGCTTCAGTTTCTATATTTCAGTTTCTATATTTCAGTTTCTATATTTCAGTTTCTATATATTACAGCTTTAAATTTGCACTGAATTTTCATGCCTGCCAATTCAGGGATGTAAGCAACTTTGACAGGCTTAAAAAAGAGAAAAATGAGAAAAGCTGAGTACAATTCATAAGAGGAAAAAATGTGTACATAAAAAACAAAGAGCCTTATTTCAATCGGACTCCTGAACTAAGAATGATGGTTTTCGCATCTCTTTTTGCAGCTCTGGCCGCCGTAGGGGCTTATATACAGATTCCTATACCTTTCTCTCCTGTCCCTGTTACACTGCAGGTATTCTTTGTCCTGCTTGCAGGAAGTATGTTGAAAAGCAAATGGGGAGGCTTGAGCATGATAGTGTATACCCTTCTCGGCATAGCAGGACTTCCTGTGTTTGCAGGAGGCAGTTCTGGAATGGGAGTGCTTCTTGGGCCCACAGGTGGGTACATAACTGGCTTCATTCTGGCGGCTTATGTTATAGGAAAGCTTTCCGAAAAGGCTGAAAAGGCTGATAAATCCGGTTTCTTTATCAATGCCCTTAATATGAGTGCAGGAGTCCTGATTCTCTATACATGCGGATTTATTCAATTGATGTTTGTAGCTGACATTGGACCTGGAGCAGCCCTTGCTCTTGGTGTCATTCCTTTTCTGCTCGGTGAAATCATAAAAACTGGAGTTGCCGCATATATTGCTTCAACCTACAAGCTATAAAATTACTTTCTTTTAATTTTTTATAAATAAAAATAAAGGCAAAACTCAAATTTTCAATAAATATTATAATAATTTGTAATAATCTCTAATAAATCATAATGTGTTTTAAAAGATATAATGAAAATTTAGAGTAGACATGATCAAGCTTGAAAAAGTGAGTTACAGTTATCCTGATGGTACCCTTGCGCTTGAGAATATAAATCTGGTTATAAAAAAAGGGGAATTCATAGGGGTAATAGGAAAAAACGGCAGTGGAAAATCCACACTTGCCCTTCAACTAAGCGGACTCCTGAAACCACAGGCTGGCAGGGTAATGATAAGTGGAATTGACACACGTGATCCCTCAAAACTTCCGGGAATCAGGAAGCTCGTAGGTATCGTGTTCCAGAATCCTGAAACTCAATTTGTAGGTCGGACTGTCGAAGAAGATCTGGCTTTCGGCCCAGAGAATCTTTGCCTCCCCCCTGTGGAAATCCGAAAGTGTGTTGATATGGCACTTGCCGAAACCGGGCTTGAGAAGTACAGACACCGTTCTCCGAAAACCCTGAGTGGAGGACAGGGGCAGTGTGTAGCTCTGGCAGGAATTCTTGCAATGAGGCCTGAATGCCTTATCTTTGATGAGGTAACCTCCATGCTTGACCCTGGGTCCGGAATAACCATTCTAGAAACTATAAAAAAACTGCACAGGAAGGGAAAAACCATTGTATATATCACTCACAATCTCGAAGAACTTCATGACGCAGACAGAGTCATTGTCATGGAAAAAGGGAAAATAAGGCTTGAAGGCAAACCGGAAAGCATTTTTTCCGATGCTTCCCTCAAGACCCTTGGGCTTGCCCTGCCTTCCCTTATTGAGCTGGCCGAGAACCTGAAAATGCACGGAATCGTAATTCCCTGGAAAAAAACCTCTTCTCCACAGAGCTTTGCAGAGGAAATATGCCGATTATTCTTGAAAACGTAAGTTTTTCCTACTCCAGAAAGACTCCTCTCGAAACTCTCGCATTGAGAAATATCAACCTGCGGATAGAGAAAGGAGAGTTTGTGGGAATTCTGGGAGAAAAAGGTGCAGGGAAATCTACTCTCACAAAACTTTTCAACGGAATTTTGAAGCCGGAAACCGGAACCGTCCGCGTAGACGGTCTTGATCCTTCTTTAAGAGAGACGAAACGCAGGATAGGAATGGTTTTTCAGCAGGCTGCTGACCAGCTCTTTTGTAAGACCGTATATGAGGAAATAGCTTTTGGGCCCCTGAACTTTGGGTACTCGAAAAAAGAAACCGAGGAAAGGGTATATGAGGCAATTGAAGCTGTTGCTCTTGACCATAGTGAGATTTCTCGAGACCCTTTCAGCCTGAGTGGAGGAGAAATGCAAAGAGTTGCCCTTGCAAGCGCCCTTGCTCTCAGGCCGGACTATCTTATTCTGGACGAGCCAATAACAGGGCTTGACCCGGTAGGGAAAAAGGACATTCTTGATACACTTAAAAGAATTAAAGAGAAGGGTACTGCGGTTATAACTGTAACCCATAATCTTAAGGGGTTCTTCCCCTTGCTGGAAAGAATAGTGCTCATAAGGGAAGGAAGAATTATTTTTCAGGGGAGCCGGGAAAGCTACCTAGAAAAAGGATTCGAGCCTCTTCCGCCTATAGCTTCTATGATGAAAGAACTCAGAGCAAGAGGATTGCCAGTAGACACTGCAAGCTTCACAGTTGAAGATGCTCTTAAAGAAATTCTGAAATTAAAATCGACTCCTGGAACAGAAGATAATGGGAACTTAAACGGGAATTAACTAAAACTGGAATCAACTAAAACTGGAATCAACTAAAACTGGAATCAACTAAAACTGGAATCAACTAAAACTGGAATCAACTAAAACTGGAATTAACTAAAACTGGAATTAACTAAAACTGGAATTAACTAAAACTGGAAGCTCCGGAAAATTCCTGAAGGATCATTATAAGGAGAAAGTTGAAAAATATGCAGGAACCTGTCTTCAGTTACGTGCCAGGGTCTTCCATTCTCCACAGGCTTGACCCCAGGACAAAAGTTGCAGCCGTGATGTTGCTCGGAATTCTGACATTTCGGATTGATAATTTTGCAGGAATAGGGGCTCTTTTCGCTTTTTTCTTTGCCCTCGCTTTACTTTCAGGACTGCCAATGAAAGTGTTTTTTAGAGCAGTAAGACCTATGATGCTGTTTATGTTTTTTATCTTTCTTACGCAGTTATTTTTTACGGATGGAAGACTCCTTGCTTCGTACTGGATTTTGCAGCCAAGTCTGGAAGGGCTGGAAAAAGGGCTCAAACTTGCTGCCCGATTTATACTACTTTTGCTTTTTGCAGCTCTCTTGACAGCCAGTACCGACCAATCAGCAATTACCTGCGGCATAGAAAGGATGTTAAGACCTTTACCGTTGCACTGGCTGGGAATCAGCTCTTTTGAGCTTGCTACGATGATGAACATCTCTATAGCGTTTCTTCCCCTTCTGTTCGAGAAGGTAGAGCGGACAAAAGCAGCTCAGGCGGCAAGAGGAATGGATTTCGTAAAAAACCCTCTACGCTCAATTCCTGCTCTTGCAATTCCCTTGCTAAGAGGTGTAATCAGGGATGCTGAAGAATTGGCTCTTGCAATGGAGAGCAGAGGCTATCAGGGAAGCCAAAGGACCTCAATATATGAGCTTTCCATGCAGAAAAGTGACTGGAAAGCCCTTTTTATCCTTGCAATTTTTATCATCTTCGTTTTGGTTCTTTAAATACGGCATAAAGAAACATTATCAGACAGAACGAAGGTTCTGACAACTTTCTTAGGTGGCGCAGTCCTTCAAAAGATATTAATATATGAACAGCTGTTCATATGTTCATGCATGAGAAATGTGAAAGAGTGGATTCAAAACAACTGGAACAACTGTTACAAAAGGTTCCGGACCCCGAAAGTATCACGCGAATGGCTGCGGTTTTTCAGGCGCTCCAGTCCTATACTCGCCTTAAGATCCTTTTCTTACTAAATCAAAAAGAGATGTGCGTCTGTGAACTTGAACAGGCGCTTAGTGTCACTCAATCCGCAGTTTCTCATGGGCTTCGTACCCTCAGGCAACTTGACCTCGTGCGGGTCAGGAGGGAGGGAAAATTTACGATTTATTATATTGCAGACGAGCACGTCCGCACGCTGATCGAAATGTGCCTCGAACATGTGGAGGAAAAAGCATGAACTTCGAATTCCTAAATGCCCTTCTGGTTCTTTTTTCAGGGGTTCTCTTGGAATCCTGGAACATTTTCGTCGAAACGGCTCCCTATCTTATTTTCGGCCTGGGTATTGCAGGTCTTCTCACTATCCTGGTGCCTGACCAGAAGATTGTGGCCTACCTTGGAGCATCGGCAGGAAAAATTCGCTCTGTTATCAATGCCGCTCTTGCAGGTCTTCCCCTACCTCTCTGCTCCTGCGGAGTGGTTCCTGCCGCGATGTCGATCCGAAAAAGGGGAGCTAACAGGGGGGCAACCCTTTCCTTCCTTATCTCTACTCCCGAGACAGGAGTAGACTCAATAGCGGTTACTTATGCTCTTCTGGATCCCTTGATGGCAGTTTTCCGCCCACTTGCTGCTTTTGTTACCGCTATCCTTACAGGGCTTGCAGATAATTTTTTGATCGGGGAATTCCCGGAAAAGAAGAATATCACAAAACAGGAAAGTCCCGAGAAAAAAGCAGGAGTTCTTGCAGTCTCAACTTTGATTGGAGCTCCTTTACAGGAAAAAACATGTAGCTCTTCTTCATGTAGTTGCCATAAGCCAGCAGATTCCTATAACGGAAAAACTGAGTCTGTAAGCACTATAAATAAGGCTATAGAAGTAAAGCTTTCAGGAGCAAAGCCTCTGAAAGTCAATAATAAATCTGAAAATGTCCGAAAACTTACCTTGGTAAGCCCAGACTTCCATAAAGATGTCCATAAAGATGTCTCTTCTTGCGGCTGTGGGGCGTGTGGGTGCGAAGAAAATGAATCGGGAAAAGATGGGAATTATAAAGAGTCCGGAAAAGAAGGAAAAAATCAGGAACCCGAAAAAGATGGAAATAATAAAGAATCGGTAAAATCTAGATTGATTAAAGGAATAAAATATGCTTATATCGAGCTGCCAGCCGAAATTTCTAAATGGATGCTTATTGGAATCTTTTTTGCAGGAATAATTTCCTATGCAGTTCCCGATAGTCTCATTCAGAATTATCTGGGAGGAGGCTTTGGATCAATGCTGGTCATGCTCTTTGTAGGAATCCCTCTTTATATCTGCGCTACAGCTTCTACTCCTCTTGCCGCAAGTCTTGTAGCCAAGGGCATGAGTCCGGGCACCGCTTTTGTTTTTCTCCTCGCAGGTCCGGCAACCAATGTAGCAACTATAACGATGGTTGCCCGTTTCCTTGGAAAACGTTCGGCAGCTCTGTATCTGGGAATGATTTCTCTTTGCGCTCTTGGGGCAGGTTTCCTGTTGGACTGGTTTTATCTAAAACTCGGGATCAGTGCGGTAGCAACCGTGGGGACTGCAAAAGAACTGCTCCCTGAGGATCTGAAGTTGGGTTTTGCGGTTTTCCTTCTCCCCTTGATGTTATATGGAATTTTCCGCAGTGAAAAAGAATGCGGCTGCTCGGAATGTCACCAAAGTAAAAGAGACTAAAAGAAGGAAAAATGAAAATAGTGAAGAGGAGAGAAAAGGTACCAGAATAATATAAATCCTTCAAAATAGAATAGTCAATATGCAGGAAAATCCCGAATCTCAAGAAAAAAAGGTAACAAAAGGACACTTTTTTGAAGCGCCAGAGGTACCTAAAGCCAAATCTGAAGAGGAACCATGTGCGAGACATGAGGGAAAAACCGGAGAGGAAGTTAGCGGTACTGCACCACTGGAAAGAGAAGAGTCGAAAAAGAGCGAATTCAAACCTGAAGGGGAACTTGAAACTGGCTATACTGAGGAATCCTGGGCAAAGCCTGAAAGAGATATGGAAGAAAAAGAAACTCTAGGAAGCCCCACATCCGAAGAGAAAATAATCCCAAAAGAAAGTGAATTCAAGGCTTCGGGAGAACTTGAAACCGGCTATACTGAAAAATCCTGGACAAAGCCTATAGACATGGAAGGGAAAGTCATTATAGAAGCTGGGGAGAAAAAAGAAGAGGAAGCCGCTAGAGAGACTGACGAGAAACTCAGAGAAGATACCGGGGAAGAAGCTAAAGAAGAAAAGCGCACTACCTATACCATGAAAAAGCGTCTGACTAAAAGCAAGAAAGAACGTATGCTCTTCGGAGTCTGCGGCGGGTTGGGCGAATACTTTGACATTGACCCGACCTTTATAAGGCTTGCTTTCGCAGCCCTTGCTCTGCAAGGAGGAATTGGTATTGTCCTGTATATTATTCTGGCAATACTTATGCCCTCGGGGGAGGGATATAAAATGATTCCCAGTTCAGGGCAGTGATTTTCAGCGATGAAATCTTCAAAGTTTCATTTTTTAAATTTTCGTTCTCTTAACTTCCATTTTTTCAGCCTCTATACATATATATAGAAATACTGTTCTATATTACGTAAATTGAAACACAAATATTGAATCTCTTATTATGGGATACACATTGTTTAACTTCACTCTTTTCTTAACTTACCTGCATTCAGAGACTCTCAATCAGCGTTGTATGAATACAAGATCCAAAGCGTAAGTATGTGCCTTTTCTGATCAGACATTAACTTATTAATTCCTAAGTTAGTTAGTTTATAAATCCTCAGAAAACAACAGCAGTAACATATAGCTGGCGCTGAAATTTTTTAATATATATTAAAAAATTTCGATGAGTTTTTTATAAGTGGCAGGGTAAACTTTATTATTATTGAGTGGTCTCAGCATTTTGGTGCCAGATGAGGTAAGCAAGTGTTTCAATTAAACAAAATCGAGAGTAAAGGAGCTCGATGCGGTACAGACCGTTTGAAATATTCTCTCGCGGTCCTTTATTGGACTGGATGGTTTAATTTTTACCATCGCGCTTAGTCTGGAACATGAGGTGCACAGGGGCAGCATTCTGCTGACCAATCAAGCCTTGAGCAGTAATAGTGTTCCCATCTGTCCGATCACCATCCCGTTCGTAGCGGTACCATACTTTACCGAGGGAAAAATGGTCTTCCCATCACCAGTCACATCGCTATTTGCCGTTCTCTTTATGTGGCTCGGTCTTGTACTTATCCTGGGAAGAGGGTAGTGTGGCTGGATATGTTTTTTCGGATGGATGGATCAGTTTTTCTCTTCTCTATTAAAGAAATCTATTATACCTCTTGAAAACCCCCCAAAATGGGCAAAGTTGTTTCCTTATGCATTTATGTTGTTCTTGATCCTGATCAGCGCTGTCTTTCTGATACCTATTTTCTGTGCTTATATATGCCCGCTCCGGATCATCTATGATCCACCTGCCGTGACGACAACTTTCCAGTGGATCACAGCGCTGATATTCGTGACTGGTGGATTGATCTTCCTGGTGATAGGCCCACTGCTCACAAAGAAAAGGTTGTTTTGTAGCTTTATATGTCCACTTATGCCTGCCAATACTTTAATTGGGGTCATCAATCCTTTTAAGGTAAAAATCAACATAGACCTCTGCAAAAAATGTGGCTTGTGCGTGAAAAGTTGTGAGCTGTTCGCGATCACCAAAGAATCGCTTGCGAAGGGAAAAACGATAATTGAGTGCGCCGAGTGTGGAAAATGTATGGACAAATGTCCTGCAGGTGCGATTGATTACAAGCTGATGTTTACTGACCAGAACATAAGATTTTTTTATTCCGCTGGCAATTATCTTTAACCTGGTCATTGTATCGAGCTTCATATGGATGATTGTACACTACCTGATGACTGGTGAGATAGGGAGTTTCTGATAATTGCATTTACTTGTTGACTGGCAATAATGGAAGCTTCTGAAATGACTCTTGACAAAAAAATATCAGGATATAGGTAATGTATCTGTACATGTTTCTCATTGTGATCATTGGCTTTTCTTTGTTAGCAAAGTCATGAGCGGTGGCTGATGATCATAGAGACTATTTCTCAGGGCATGCTACTAGGGCTGTCCACGGGCATTTTCTGTCTGGTCACCTGCGTCCCTGTATATGTGCCTTTTGTCCTATCGGAAGATCGAAAGCTGCGGCGGAATATACTAGCTATTGGAGAGATTGCAATGGGTAGGTTAATTGCCTACCTGTTTTTTGGCCTGATCCTGGGAATTCTCGGCAAGCAGATAGACGGTCCATGGCTCAACAGAGCTATCGGGACTGCTATGATTCTGCTGTCCGTCCTGATGCTAGCCTTCGTGGTGGTAAAAAAATGGCTTCAATTCGGGTTGTGCAAGCTGAGTAAAAAATACGTGAATTATCCTGCTTTCTTTGGCTTCCTGACAGGAATCAATGTATGTCCCCCATTCCTTCTGGCAATGTCCGCAGCTCTGTCTTATGCAAGTATTGCAGGCAGCATATTTCTATTTGGGGGATTTTTTGTTGGAACCTCGTTTTATCTCATATTGCTGGTGCCGCTGGATCTCGCAGCTAAAGTGGAAAGTATCAGGCAGATCGGGCTGATTACAGCAGTAATGTCAGGAGTCATGTTTCTCGCACTGGGACTGGGGTACCTGCTATTGTGAAGTCCGATTCGGTTTAGTGTCTTTTTGAGTTTCCGATTTTACAGAATTTTTGGTGTATTTCTCTATTTATGTCTCCTACAATTTTGATCCTACAATTTTGATATGAGATTCCCAAAACCAAAAGTTGCGCTTACTCCGGTAAAACTGCAGCTTGTGTTAAGACTTCTTACTGCAAAGAAGGCCTAAAAACAGAGAGGGCAGTTTGAAAGTATAAAAGCTCTACAAAAATGGTCAAAAAACAGAAATGGGCAGGTCGAAAGTATAAAGCTCTAAAGAAAAAGGGTACATGTCAGAAAGAATGAAAGTGAAAATCGCTTGTGCAGGTTGATTTGAAGTAAGTAGAGAATCTAAAAACAGTTTTTAAGGCTAGTTAGAAAAGATAAAGAATTAAGCGGGCTCGAAGGGATTTGAACCCTCGACGTCTGGGTTAGAAGCCCAGCGCTATATCCTGGCTAAGCCACGAGCCCTGTTTGCTTTCCTTAGTACGGAATACGAAATAAGCGTTTTAACATAAAAGCTTTTTGTATGGATACATTAATTGGGACTGTAAATATCTTAAATTATTTATATAGAATCGGAATTGTAATATATATTTAGTATATAGTGACTTATTCGGCATTTTACTTAGGAATTTGCCAGTATGGAAACTTCCCTGAGGCTTTGAATTTTTAAAACCCCGCGCAGAGCTTACATACTGTCAATGAGTGAAATAAAGTAAATTGTTTATAGGGTTTGCATATTACAATCATATTTAATTGACATTATCCAGAAAATAAGTGAACTCTATAAAGTAGTAAGATTGCAGAGGATTGTTCGCAAATGAGTGAGTTATTAATCTACTTGGATGGGAAGTTTGTTCCCAAATCCGAAGCCAAAGTTTCGGTCTACGACCATGGTTTCCTCTACGGCGACGGTGTTTTTGAAGGCATAAGGGCATACAACGGCCGCGTTTTTAAGTTAAAAGAGCATGTTGACAGGCTTTATGACTCGGCAAAGGCAATTGCAATGGATATCCCCCTTACAAAGGAAGAAATGAGTGAAGCAATACTTGAAACCCTCAGGAAAAATAACCTTAAAGATGCTTACATCCGTCCTGTTGTTTCGAGGGGAGCTGGAGATCTCGGGCTTGATCCTCGCAGTTGTGAGAAACCTTGCGTGGTTGTCATAGCTCAGGGTTGGGGAGCCATGTACGGTGACCTGTATGAAGTCGGGCTCAAAGCCGTCAGTGTCTGTGTCCGAAGAAATGCACCTGATTCCATATCTCCTAATATCAAGTCCCTGAACTATCTGAACAATATCCTGGCAAAGATTGAAGCCAACGAGAAAGGAGGAGACGAAGCTGTCTTCCTGGATCATAATGGTTTTGTCTGTGAGGGTTCAGGAGATAATATCTTCATAATCAAAAATAACAAGGTTTTTACTCCCTTTACGATCAACAACTTAAAAGGGATTACCAGAGCTACAGCCATCGAACTTTTGGATGAGATGGGATACAAAGTTATCGAAACAAATCTCGGTCTATTTGACCTTTACACAGCCGATGAAGTTTTTGTCACAGGTACTGCAGCTGAAGCTGCCCCTATAACCAGACTTGACGGTAGAGTTATAGGCACAGGCAAACCCGGGCCTATGACACTAAAAATGGCTGAAGCTTTTGAGAAAATAACCCAGAGTACGGGTACACCAATTTATAAATAAAAGGGCAGCCCTGAAAAATGAAAGAAACATAAAGGGCAATAAAATCAAGCGGGACTTTTCCCGCCACGATTTTTTTAGATAATTTTCTGAAGCAGCTTTTGTCTGAGCCTCTTTTTAAGTCCCTACTTAAGCTGTTCTTAAGTCCCTTTTGAAGTCTCTTTTAAGTTCGTGTTTACTTATATTCTAAGTCCTTTGACTTTCTACTTAGTTTCTACTTGGACTAATTTTGAATTTTTATTTAATCTGTTACCTGGACTAATTTTGAGTTTCTTTTTAAACTTCGATTTGAGCAGCTCTTAACTAACTTGCCTTCCCGATTTTTCGAGGAGGAAAAAGTAAGATAAAACAATAAAACATCGGGATAAAACAGTCTAAAACATGCCCGGAAATGCTATTAAACTAGAACACTTATCTGAAGACCTGTAAATTAGGGTTGAATTTCTATGAAACGCAAAGAATTTCGGGAACTTATCTCTGTAGAGAAGGCACGGGAAATAATAAACAGCCTGCAAGTTTTTCCCAGGCAGGAACGCTTAGCCCTTGAAAACGCTTACGGTAAAATCCTTGCAGAGGATATTGTTACCGAAATTAATGTCCCTCCTTTCCCAAGAGCTATAATGGATGGTTATGCAGTCAGGGCAGAGGATACGTATGCGTGCAGCGAAACCGGGCCTGTAAAACTCAAACTCCTGGGAAGCGTCCAGGCCGGTTCGAATGAAAAATTCAAGGTTTCAGCGGGGGAATCCGTGGAAATATCTACAGGAGCACCGATTCCTGAAGGAGCTAACGCTGTGGTCATGGTCGAATATAGTTCTGAAGGAGACAGAACCGTATCGATTTACAGTCCTGTAACTGTGGGGGAAAATATCATGAAAGCCGGTTCGGACATCCGGAAGGGAGAGCGTGTGCTCAGGGCAGGAAGAAAGCTCGGGATCAGAGAAATCGGAGTACTAGCTTCTGTTGGAAAAAAGGATGTGCCTGTCCTTAAACTACAGGTCGGGATAATCTCAACAGGAGACGAACTTGTGCATCCCGGAGAAAAACTTACTCCCGGAAAGATATACGATGCAAACTCTTACACTTTATATGCCGGTATAAATGAATGTGGAGCTTTCCCTCTGCTTTACGGGATTGTAGAAGATAACGAGGCAGCTATGAAAGAGGCACTTGAAACTGCGGTTTCGGAGTGTGACCTGATTCTGACTTCTGGCAGCACGTCATCAGGATCCGGAGACGTGATGTACAGGCTCATAGATGAAATCGGAGAAACCCTTGCCCATGGCATAAGTGTAAAACCTGGAAAACCTGTGGTCATTGGAATAATACAAGGTGTCCCCATAATAGGGCTGCCCGGAAACCCTACATCTGCATTAATGATTTTTAACGAATTCGTAGCTCCCCTTCTTAGAAAAGCCCTTGGAGAAGATAAAGTGCTTAAAAAAACGGAAAAAGGAATTATGGGCACAGTTTTCCGTTCCGAAGGAAGACAGCAATTTCTCCCAGTAGGCCTGATCCGGGGA
Organism: Methanosarcina barkeri MS; assembly: GCF_000970025.1. Lineage (GTDB taxonomy): Archaea > Halobacteriota > Methanosarcinia > Methanosarcinales > Methanosarcinaceae > Methanosarcina > Methanosarcina barkeri. Next base: position 4,068,833 of record NZ_CP009528.1, on the reverse strand, counting down.
AGGGTTTATCCTGCAGACAAAGGCTCAGGCGCCATAACCTCTCTTTCCGGGGCAGATGGCTTTATTGAAATTTCATCCAGTACAGAGTTTATTGAAGCGGGAACTCCCGTAGAAGTGACTCTTTTCGGGAAGGTTGAAAAACCTGACCTTCTGATAGCAGGCGGTTTCTGTCCTGGCTTTGACTTGCTTGAAGATCTTAGTGGACTTCGTTTCAGGACCCTTTACACAAGTTCAAGCGGAGGCTTCAGCGCAATTGCCGCAAATACAGCAGATATTGTAGGCGTGAATATGCCATCACAAGACCCCAGAGGTTCGGATGGAATCCTGTATAACGTCCCTACAATCGAGAATATGGGACTTTCAGGCATTGCTCTTGTTAAAGGGTACAGGCGGGAAGTAGGGCTTCTTGTCAGGCAGGATAGCCCGGTTTCCGGGCTTTCGGATCTTCCGGGAAAACAACTGATTAACCGGAACCGGGGTTCAGGCACAAGAGCTCTATTAGACCTGAAAATTACAGAATTTGTAGCTGGAAAGGAAATTAGTAAAAAAGAATTTACAGATTCGATTCCTGGTTATACATCCGGAGCAAAATCGGAGGTAGCTGTCTGTGAGGCAGTTGTCTCCGGAAAGGCTGAGGTAGGTGTAGGAATAAGAAACTGTACCAAAAAGAACGGTCTCCAATTTGTAAAATTTGCAGAAGAAGAATACGATTTCCTTATAAAGAAGGAAATTCTGGAAACTCTCGAAGTCCGCAAGTTTCTGGAAATTCTTAATTCCCCTGAATTTGCTTCAAAGCTTCCCGACGGGCTTCATGTGTATGAGAGAACAGGAGAAATAATTTTCTTTGAATAAAATATAATCTTAACTATAGAAGAGATTGTCTCTTTGAGACAGAACTTTTGAATAAGAGAGGTAGTCTCTTTGAGACAGAACCTTTCTTAAATAATGGGCAGGCTCTTGAACAGGCTTCTGGTGAATAAACTTTCGCCGGAAGTAATTTTCAATAGGCTTGGGAGTCGTTTTCAATAAGCTTTAAGTATTATTATAATTATTATGAAATATAAATGTTCTGAGTAGCCCTATTATTCAGAACCACTAAATAAAACCATTCCATAGGTATATATATTGCATTCAACTATTCAGGATAAAATATCCAGATACGGATCTCTTTTGGATCAAAAAGGGTTTGTAGAAACCGCTTGGACACGGTTTCTTTTTCTAATTAATATGAAAATCATTTCTTTAGTCCCTAAATTGGCAGGTTCCAGATGAGCAGCATACAGGAGCAAATACAGGAAATCGAAGACGAAATTCGAAAGACCCAGTACAATAAAGCAACTTCCCATCACATAGGCCGCCTTAAAGCCAAAATCGCTCGCCTGCGAGATGAGATCGAGAAAAGAGCCTCGGCAAGAGGAGGGGGGGAAGGGTACTCGGTCAGAAAATCAGGAGATGGAACTGTAACACTTGTAGGTTTTCCATCAGTAGGAAAATCTACGCTTCTGAACAAGATCACGGGTGCCAATTCTGCAGTGGGTGCATATGAGTTTACTACCCTTACAGTTGTGCCAGGAGTGCTGGAACATAAAGGGGCAACAATTCAGTTCCTTGATGTCCCAGGGCTTGTAAAAGGCGCTTCTTCAGGACGTGGGCGTGGAAGGGAAGTCATATCAGTTATCAGGAATTCTGATATGGTTATATTTTTGCTTGATGTCTTCCAGCCAAAGCATTACGAAGTGCTTATGGACGAACTTTACCAGGCTGGAATTCGCATAGATCAGGAGCCCCCTGATGTAGTAATCAAGAAAAAAGAAAGGGGCGGGATAGAGATCAACTCAACCGTTGACCTTGACCTGGATGAGGAAACTATCAAGGCTGTGCTGGATGAGTATAAGATCCACAACGCAAGTGTACTTATAAGAGATAACATAACAGTTGACCAGCTTATTGACGTTGTCCTGAACAATCGTAGTTATGTCAGGTCTCTAATAGCTGTTAACAAGGTTGACCTTGCCTATCCCCAGTTGATCGAAGAATGCAGAAAGCTATACCCTAACGCGATCTTTATTTCAGCTCATGAAGGCATAAATATCGAGACTCTCAAAGACGCTATTTACGACAGGTTGGGTTTCATTCGAGTCTACTTAAAACCACAGGGCCAGCCTGCAGATATGGAGGATCCCCTGATAGTTATGAGCGGGACCAATATAGGCCAGATTTGCGATCGCCTGCACAGGGATTTCCGCAGGAAGTTCCGCTATGCCCAGGTCTGGGGTGCCTCTGCAAAACATCCAGGACAGAGAGTAGGCATCGAGCATAGAATGCAGGATGAGGATATTCTTACAATTATCATTCAGAAGTAAACATTCAAAAGTAAAAGAAGTAAGCGTTTAAAAGTAAAAGAAGTAAACATTCTGAAGTAAAAGAAGTAAACATTCTGAAGTAAAAAAAGTTAAACATCCAGAAGTAAGAAGTAACAGAAAAACAAAGAGAAAAACGGAGACGTGAATAAGAAATATTCGATTCTTTCGCATCCCGCAATTTTTTGAGTTTATATGCTCTCAAAGGCCTGTATTTTTTTGAGTTTATACGCTTTCAAAGGTCTGTACTGTTTTGTAAGTGTTTGAAAAAACACTTTTCTTCCGGTTATTTTCGGTTCTTCCGGTTATTTTCGGTTCTTCCGGTTATTTTCGGAATCTATACCTTTTCTGGCTTCAATTTTTTCCTCAAACTCGGCAGCACATTCAGGCGGGCTTTTCCTGGGTATACCTCTAAAATTTATTCTAAGAAATTTATGGGTTTTAAAAGTTAAAGAAAGATTAAGTAAGTAATAGCATCCAAAATAGTAATTAAAACTCCAATTTTGGAAAATTCGGTAAATGACGGAGTTTTTCCTTCTTTTTCCGCGTTTTGGATAATTATAACGTTGCTTGCAGCTCCCAGGATCAATAGGTTTCCTGCAATTGTACTTCCCGCAGCAAGTGCCATCAGCTGCCCTTGAGAAACTGTACTACCCATGGCAGGCAGATAGAGTGCAACAAAGGGAACGTTCGAAATGAGTTGACTGAGTCCAATGCTGAGCGCGAGGATCATTGATACCGAGCCTAACTGAGGAGACATCCTGGCAAGCAATTCCTGGCATGTTCCGGAAATCCATACGCTTTTCATTAGCACAAACATTGAAACAAAGAAAACAAGGGTTGACCAGTCAATATTTTTCAGGACCTCAACGCGTTTTCTACTGAGCAGGACGGGCGACGCGGAGATAAGAGCAATCCAGCTCAAATCAAAGTTCCAAGCAGGGGAAAATTCAACTAGGAAAATCTTACAGGCTATGAGAACCAACAAAAGCAAAAGAGCAATTTTTGAAGCACTGACAAGTTCAGGGTCAGTAATGACTTCTTCGGATTGAGTAAGGGTTGATTTTCCAAATTCCTCCCGAAAAAAGAGTTTTAACACTGCGTACGCAATTAAAAGACATATAAGGGTTGGCAGAGCGAGTGAACGCAAAAATATTACAAACGGGGAATCCAGATTCCCACTAATTGCTATGAGGAGGTTCTGCGGGTTTCCAATAGGGCTCATAACGCTTCCTGTAGTTACCCCAAATGCCAAAGAAAAGAGCATGAGTTTTGGAGATATATTGTACTTTCTGGAAAAACCCAGAACAAGTGGAGTACCCATGATAGCCAGAGTATCATTCATGAGAATTGCGGAAAGAATCCCTGTAGAAAACAGCACAAGTAAGACAAGTTGATCCGTATTCTTTGCCCTGGAAACTATCCGATTTCCGAGACAGGCAAGATACCCACTCATGTTAAGTGCTTCCCCTATGCAAAAAGCCCCGAAAAGGAAGATGAGCACATCCATATTAATCGCTTCAAGAGCTTCTTGGGGAGAAATCTCACCGAATAACAGTACAAGTATCGCTCCAAAGGTCATGATTTGCCAGATCTGCAGTCTTAAAGATCCTAGCTGCCTGAGAGCGGTAAGTACAAAGACACCCAGAAGAATAAGCACGGAAATGTCAGGTAAAGGTACAGGAGAAGACAGTATAAACTCTGCTGGCATAGGACACACGAACTTGGTACTATATATTTAGGATGTGATCCCAGCTTAAGTATAAAACTCCTGCGCTCATGGGGAGATTTTCTCCAAAAAGGCAATTTTCTCCAAAAAGGCGGTTTTCAAGGACATAAAAAGCACAAAATGTTTAAATGTAAATTGATAGACTTTTAAAATATGACGATCTTTTTTCCTTTTTCCGCAACTATCCGTCAGGAAAATGGTTTCTATATATCAATCTGCTCTGAAGCTGATATAATTTGCAAGGGAATTACTATTGAAGAAGTTATTGAAAACCTGAAAAAAGAAGTGGAAAAATTCCTTGGTGAAGAGCTATCCTCGGGATTTTCGAAAATTATATTTTACTGAATTTGAAATTTTGAAGAGCTATCCTCGGGATTTTCGAAAATTATATTTTACTGAATTTGAAATTTATAGGTTTCTTCCGGAAATATATATTCTTATGATTTGAAATTTAGGGCAGTTATCACTGATTTTCATCAAAAGCCAGAAACTTTGTAACAGAATAGACAGGATCCTGGCAAAGAGGTCCCTAGTTTTACCGACATCGTGAAACACGCGGTAAAAGGATTTTAACAGAATTAGAAGAAAAATAAGAGCAGGAAAAATAAGGAAACATACATTAAAAGGAGGGTAAGGAAAAGCCCGAAAACTTATATTCCTTTTACCGTAGCCCCCGTTACGGTTGATCTGAAAATACGCTCCCCCAAGCATATTATTCAGAACAGGATCTAAAGCTTCCGGGCAATTCTTTCTTACTGTTCATACCCGTTACTCACTCTTTCTGTTATCTCTAGTGTACAACATAGAATAATCCCTATAATTATTTTAAATTAATTATACCAAAAATTAGTTACAAACAAAAAATGCTTTCGCATAAAAAGTTTTAAAATCGGAATATGATTTCATGTTAAACGTGTACCCTTCAAATTTATGGGTAAAAGTAAATTATGGGTATAAGTAAATTTCATATATTTAATGAAAATTTAAAAATTTAACCCAGTTTGAGAACCAACCTCGTGCGATGTATTCAACTTTATAACTGTATGGTAAAATTGTTGTACATTTTTCAAGTTGGAAAATTCTCCATTGAATTTGAAGAGGATTCAAAACTAAAATTAAATCGTTTAAACAACTTTTAACTTAGTTTAAACGAATTTTAGTTCAGTTTAAACGATGCCTCAAGGGCTCGGAGTAATGTCTGGGTACTCAGGAGACCAAAAGGTAACACTAAAGCACTGGCATTCTTTATACACAGGATATTGGCCGGTGTGATTTGTTGTCGAATGGTCGTAAGAACGATTCAGAAAACCCCTGAGTTTTTAACTCAGGGATATTCACATATTATTTTTGTCAACACCTGAAAAGCTTATTAATGAAGGAAGTGGCGCATGCCTGTAAAGACCATGGAAACTCCAAGCCTATTTGCAGCAGCAATGACTTCGCCGTCCCGAATTGATCCACCTGGGGAAACTATGTAGCGAATATTATTTTCTGCTGCATGAATTATGCTGTCGTCGAAGGGGAAGAAGGCGTCTGAGGCCATTACGCATTCTGACATAACTTTCTGGCAATAATCTTCAAAGGAGGTTTCAGGATTTTCTCGTTCGTAAATTACCTTGAGATTTTCAATAGCTTTTGTGGCAGCCAGTTTGCGAATTGAGTCAACCCTATTCGGTTGTCCTGCGCCCATAGCAAGTACCATGAAGAAACCTGGCTCGTACTCGTAAGCAAGGTTCACTGAATTGGATTTAGTTGACTTACAGGCTTTAAGACAGAATTCCGAAAGAGAGCGCTTCTCTTCAGGATAGGACATGTCTGTGACTGACTCCCATTTTTCGTAGAGGCTAATATCGCGACTCTGCTTAAGCATGCCTCCGATTACATACTTATATGTGTAGTCTGTCCCGAAAGCTTCCCTGAGATCGGGCAGTTTAAGGAGTCTAAGATTTTCACTTTTGTTTTTCAGGTATTCAAGAGCATCGGGATTGAAGTCAGGAGCAAGAATAATCTCCACAAATTTTCCGTTCAGAAAAGTCGCAGCTTTAAGATCAAAGGTTTCATTGGTGCAGATTATACTTCCGTAAGCTGAAATAGGGTCTCCGTCCCAGGCAGCCTGAAGAGCTTGCAGGAGTGTGCTTCCGGTTGCAAGCCCACATGGGTTATTATGTTTTACGATTGCCACGGCAGGGTTAGCATTTCCGAGTTCTTTTACCGTCTGAAGTGCATTATCTGCGTCCACATAGTTATTATAGGAGAGTTCTTTTCCGTGAAGCTGGGTGGCTTTTGCCAGAGTTGGGCCTTCTATTTTAGGATCTTTGTAAAAATAGGCTTTCTGGTGCCAATTTTCTCCATAGCGAAGTTTTACACCGTCGGTAAAATTCATACGGAGTACATTTTCTCCGAGCAGGGTTTTGCTCAGGTAGGTATCGATTGCTGCATCATAATCCGCAGTATGTCTGAAAGCCTTAACTGCAAGGGCAGCTCGTGTTTCCTCCGAAATTACTCCTGTTGAGCGAAGTTCTTTGAGGACACGCCCATAGTCCGATGGGTCTGAGAGTGCTGTAACCGAACGATAGTTTTTAGCTGCCGAACGAAGAAGAGTTGGTCCTCCGATATCTATGTTCTCAATGGCTTCTTCGAGTTCGACGCCTTCCTTTGAGATTGTTACCTCAAATGGATAGAGATTTACAGCCACCATGTCAATAAGCGAGATGTCTTCTCTTTCAGCCTCAGCCATCTGTTCCTTGCTTTCTCGCAGGCATAAGAGCCCGCCATGAATTCTTGGGTGGAGAGTCTTGACCCTTCCTCCCATCATCTCCGGACAGCCTGTGACTTCCGAGACATCAGTAACTTCTATGCCGGCGTCGCGAAGAATTTTCGCTGTCCCGCCTGTTGAAATTATTTTCACGCCAAGTGATTCAAGCCCGCGTGCGAATTCTGCAATTCCTGTCTTGTCTGAGACGCTGAGCAGTGCCCTCTTTACCAAAAAATCACCAATATCTTTGGTTTAAAGATTCTTAGCTATAAAACTTATGGTCTACGCATTATTATATTAAAAAAGAGAGTTTTTTCTGCTCAAACTGAATTTATATTTTACAAATTCAGTATTTCCGTTAAGGTGCTTTCAGAATTCTTCTGGGAATGTAGTTCTTTAAGTTTTTGGTACTTTTCTGTTCTGGCGTCGGTAGGAATCGGTGTGGCTAAAGATAGTGATAAGTGCAAGGTAATATTCCGGGACAGAAGCAACTGGTATACATCCCGAAAAGAAGGAATGGAGTTTGCAGCTTCAAAGGTAATTATCGATGAGGCAAACGACCATGTAATGGGAGTGCATATTCTGGGCCCAAATGCCGAAGAAGCTATCAATATTTTCGCTTTGGTAATGTGGCTTGGGCTTAAGGCATCGGACATAAAAAACTTGTCTTCTAATGTCCTACTTACTACATGTTAGGATATTTCTTATATGCTGTAACCTGCAGGATCGACCGCAGAACTAAAAATTCTAAGGAGCCTTAAAGAAAATACCATTTCTTCTAACAAATAATTCCCGGCAAAAATCTATAACACTTAGAAGACGGAGTTAACATGCCTGAAAGAAAACCAAAAAAACCTGACACTCAGGACTTCTTTTCCGAATATGATATTCCTGATAACAGACATAATTTCTACCGTATCTGGGCTCTTCTAAAAGAAGAGTATCCTGATGTAAAACCCTCTCTCAATTACAGCAATCCCCTTGAACTGCTTGTGGCGACTGTTCTCTCAGCCCAGTCAACTGATGTACAGATTAATAGAGTAACTGACAAATTGTTCAAAAAGTACAGGACTGCAAGAGATTATGCCAGTGCAGACCTCAGGGAACTTGAAAACGATCTATATTCCACAGGTTTTTACAAAAGCAAGGCAAAGAATATCAAAACTGCTGCGCAGATGATTGTAGAGAAGTACAATGGAGAAGTCCCAAAAACTATGGAAGAACTTACCAGTTTGCCAGGGGTCGGAAGGAAAACGGCTAATATAGTACTTGCCAGAGCATTTGGGATAGTAGAGGGAGTTGCTGTAGATACCCATGTGAAAAGGGTTTCAAGAAGGCTGGGACTTACGAAAAACTCCGACCCCGCTAAAATTGAACAGGACCTTATCTCACTTGCCCGAAGGGAAGATCTCGATTCAATCTCCATGACTCTGATTTATCATGGGAGGAAGGTCTGCCAGGCAAAAAAACCAAAATGCAAAATCTGTATTGTGAAGGACTTATGTCCTTCAAGTGTTATATTTATTAGCAGTGCTTGAATGTTTTTCAAGCTTGAATGTTTTTTCCAGAGCCAGAAGACTAAATTATTTTATTGAAGCAAAATCTGTAAAGTTTTACTGAAAAGCTCTACTTTTTCAAAGATCTTTTTGTGTGTGAGCCGTTTCTTCCCTGCCTTTCGGGAAGAAAAACGGTTTTTAGGGAAAGAGAACTTTTTATGTTCAGTTTTTTTTGCTAAAAACTTTTCCTAACCCTAAACTGATTGCCAGTACTGCAAGTGTTCCAACAGCTATTGCTGCTACTTCTCCCCCTTTTCCTAGGCCTTCTATTGAATAGTCAGGCATCGGAGAGCCTACTACAGGTTCAGTCTTTTCAATTTTGGACATCTTCGATTCTTCAACTACCCCTCCAGCAGCACTTTCCAGTCCGTCGGGGTCAGAAGATGCAAGAAAAGGGGCTAGAACCGCGAGCAGAATTGCAATTGCAATTCCGACGTACAAGAATTTCATGTTTGATTTTCTGCTCATGCATGTGCCTCTTTTTTATGTTTTTCTGGTCTGGCAGTGTAATTATCCTCAAGAAGGTCAGGACGGGATTTTGCAATCGCCGTGATTACAATTGAAGTGATCAGGCCTTCTCCTATGAAACCGATAATCAGATGATAAGTTCCCATGGCTATAAGTCCAGCACGCAGGGGAAAGGTACCAGCAATCCACATCTCAATCGCGCAGGCGATTGCCGAAATAAATAGTCCGAGCCAGGCGCCTCCGAAAGCTGCGATGCTTGTTCCTGCCTTACTGCGAAGGGCAACATATGTATAGTATCCGACAAACCCGGAAATAACTCCCATATTCAGAATATTCGCTCCCATGGTAGTGACTCCTCCATCACCGAAGGCGAATCCCTGCACGAGCAGGACTAGAGTGAGCACAAGAACTCCAGCCCAGGGGCTTCCGAAGATAATGGCAACAAGTGCTGCTCCTACCATATGCCCGCTTGTTCCCATCCCTATGGGAATATTCATGGCCTGAATTGCAAAAATTCCTGCCGCAAGAGCAGCAAGAATTGGTACTTTCATCTCGTCAAGCTCGTTTTTTGCCCATTTCATTGACATTATAATAAATGGAAGGGCAACAACCCAGTAAATTACTGCCTGGCTAAGCGGTATGAATGAATCAGGTATATGCATTTCACTTCCCTCTTTTACCCCTATCTCTTATTTCCTGTAAATCCAAACAGAAGTTCTTTAAGTTCTGGAATATTCCAAAAGCAAGGACTAGGAAAATATCCTTAACATAAAGACCGAAAATTCTTTTTCAGGAATAACCTTAATATCTCTGAGTTTCTTACAATGTTTCAGGTAGCTGTTTTTGAAGAATACATTCAATAACATCACATTGTTTAGTATTACATATATACGTTTTGGTATTACTTTTTCTGAAAATTTTTTTATGGACGCCTTCTCTTGTATCTGTATTTTTATTTTTTTAGTCAAATAAGGTATCCTGGTATCTTCCATTAAATCGAATATTTGTTCACGTTAATTTTTTGACATTGTCTCCTAATCTGTTTTGAAACTTTACGAAAAAAGAACTAAATTTCTTTTCTCAAAAGTAATAAAAGTAAATTTGTCGATTAGGTATACGATATTCAGCCTACTTTGTTTTCTGAGTTGTATCCGTTCGTATTATGTAGTTTTTTAAACTTCTTCACTCGTTCTTTATATTTTGTCACTGCAAGATGGTAAATTCTCCAGAATATAATGTCCAGGCTTCATAATACTATTGTTAAAAAAGTTATCAATTTGTAACAGAAAATGTATCATAAATCTTAAATATCACTGGTAATATCGATAAAGGATCTCTGGCGAACAGACGCAAAATAATATTACCTCCTAAATTGCCTATGTCATCCGAACTCCGTTTTGCCCTGCATGTGGTAGCAAGGCAGGCAGGGATTGGATGCAAAGCTTCAGAATTCCAGGTTAAACTGATGATTTTTTTTTCATAGCCAATTAAGTCTGATTTTGAGTTAAATAATCTAATTTGACTTATAAGCTAATTTGACTCAAATATCATCAATCCTGTCATACAGTTTTTCCAGATCCTTCTGCAACCTGTTAATCTCCTTTTTCCATATTTTTTTATCAAATTCCATACAGGGACCCATTTTCAAAGCTGCTAGTTTCACATAGTTCTGGGAAATTTTTCTGTTGCTGCATGGAAGACCAAAAGCCAGATCGGTTTTTTTGATGCTATATTTTTCGTGGATCAGAAACTCGTAAAGCTCAGTAACCAGCTCGGGCTTTTCTTCTGAGTGTTCGGAAAAGTTTGGGCAAAGATCAACTAGATTACGTAGGTGGTATTGGACGCCACAACTTTCAGGGCACAATTTCTTCGAGTTTGCAAACTTAAGCAGCTCTTTGAATTCAAAGAAAATATTCGTCTGTTTAAAATCTGAAGGTAGAGTTTTTCCTAGGAAAATAAGGATATGGATGCACTCATGAAAAAGGATTTTTGCTATCAGGTATTCAATTCTATCCCGAAGATTCCATAATTTTTCGACTAGTTTTCTTTCCCATAACTCATATGGATTTACCAGGACAAGGGATCTGTATATTATTTTCTTGTCTTCTCTATAAATGATCTTTCTTGGCTCGAAAGTTAACCCTGGCATCATTCCACAAAATTGTACTCGAACTGCCAGGTCCCAGCAGTGTTTCCATTCTCCGAAACGCACACACTTTACCCGATAGTATTTTCCGTCAAACTTGACTCTCTCGATTAGCCGGTACAGATCTTCATTTTGTTCTTTGATAAGAGCTTTTATCACAGTTTCCCGGTAAATGTTCAGATCGAGATAGAGAGGTCCCGGGGAAAAAAACGAGCAGTTCAGAGCAGGATTAGAAACAGGATATGTAAAAGGAGAGAAGTATATAGCAACAGGAGGGACTGGTGAAGATACAGGGAATAACTTGTCCTGAACTCTATGTACCGGCAAGCTATTTTTTTCCTTTGGCGAAACTTTCTTTGTTCTTACTCCCTGCACCGTGAATCTACTCCTCTTGACCATATTTCCCACGATAGGATCTCATAGTATTACTAAATTTTATTTTAGTATTACTTTATAGTAAAACACCTTAAATAATAAATACTTTATCCTACAAAATGAACAATTAATATTAATATATCGAGGAATACAAAGAAACCCAAATCGCCCTAGGTTTTTTAGAACCTTCTTAGCTCTGATAACAGGAAAGTTTAAAGTCTTTGATTTTCAAAATAACATTCTGCAGATCTATTGGGCCCAGATTTATCGGAATATTTCTATTCTTTAAAATAACTTTTTTAACTGAAATACATCGTTAAATTTCATTTTGGTATTATTTTTATGTGCAAATTTATTAATTTTGTATGCTAATTATGGAAAACAGGAAATAATTTATTTTAATAAATCTATCTTATGTATGGTCCATAAGTTGAGAAAATCCTGTCTGGTCAGGAAAGGAGTATAATATGTCTGAGAAAACTGCAAGAACAAATGTTATTAGGTTAAAAAATACACGCATAAAATGCCTGAAAATTAGACTTCGAAAGTCGAAACCGTTCGTCACAAAGAATGATACTGAGGGATAACACAATCAATAGAGTCAAATCATAGTAATTTCTGAAATTGATTTTAAATTTACCTAAAATTTACAACACTATCAAAAAATTCTAAAACCCTTTTTTTGGAAAATTGAAGGATTTCCAAACCAACTGAAAATGGATGTAGAGTTGAAACCTTCCAAATCTTTAACTTAAAAATCCAAAAAAACTTATTTATAAGAAGGGTAAACAAAGGACTCTGGTCCAAAATCCAGTGATTTTTGTATTTTTTGATTGAAAATCTGAATTAGCAAGAAAAATCTGGTTTTCATTAAAATCAATATTCGATATCTAAAGACCTCAACCCCAAAGTTGTATCACAAGGATTGTGACCAATTACAAAATCTAGTGATTTTGAATTTTACATTCATCACTAGATTTTGGTACTGAGTCAAACAAAGATTTCTCTTTTAATTTCGTGGAAGCATTTTGAACGTATTTTTATAGACTGCAAAACCGGCAACGTTAGCTCAATTATATCGCGCTTATCATATTCTGTCATCTGTGGAACATGGTGAAGGGCTTGTATGACTGCTTTCCATCAGGAAGTGGATGATTCAAGAAGTCAACGTGTTTTAGCCGTTGGTAGCTCACAAAAGATAAATAATCATTTACGTAGAGGCTTTTTGGAAAGAGCTCTATTTTTCATCTCTGGACAGAAAGAGTAAAAATCAATCTCTTTGGTTCCGGGCATTTTTTAGTTAGGATCTACCTAAAATAACTTTGGTATATTTTTATACTGTACATCACTATTATTTTAGACATTTCATACGCAGCTCTTTCAATTTATATTTTGTTATACAGTTATAAAGTTTAATGCGTCATTTGGTTGAAACAATTTCTCAAGTTTAGTCATATTCTTGAATTTTTCACAAAATAATGAAAATTTACTTACCCATTAATTTGAAGTCTATATCTTAATTCCTCTAAAATGCCTCAACATTTTTATTTTCACGCAGCTAATAAATATCATTTCTTTATTTTCGTATAATTTTAATGATTTTTACTAAGTTATCTTACGTTTTTTTTCTTATTTTTTACTAAATATAATGAAACTTTTTAATATACTTACTTTTCCCAAATTGTGGAAAAGTTTATATAAATTCAACAAAAATTAATCATATCCAATATATATTTTTATTAATATTTTATTCACAAATAACACGGAGTAGTGTGATCTCATGAACAGCTTACTAAGTGCTGAGGGTAGCAGTTTACTACCCCCATTTCAAGACTATGAGCCGCAATTATATGGCATAAGGTCCCATATCTTACATTTTTACAGCAATATTAAAGACCGCGATTTAAGCAAAATTGCAGAATCAAATATGGCTGAGCTCTATGAGATATTTTCCGAACTCGATGAACTTGGGCATATGGATATTTCTGAAGATCTCTGTCTGGCTTTACTTAGAGACCCGGTGATCAGCTCCGTCCTCCCTTCGATTTACACCAGTTATACTCATTTTTTTAGTCTGCATGAGACTCAGCTAGCAAAAAATATCCTGGCTTACAAGGAACCTTGGAAAATGCTGGAATCTTTTCCTCTATATCCCAGATACGAAAAAATGATCAAGACTCAAGTTCAGGCATACCCTGGAATTGAAGTGCTGGCTTTCATAGGCTGCGGTCCCCTTCCTATTACTCTACTTCTCTTCAGTAAATTATACGGCATTCATTGCATTGGTGTAGATCAGGACTCTGAAGCAGTGGGTCTGGCAAAAAGATGTATAAAGCACTTTGGGCTTGAAAAGGAAATCAGTATTATCGAAGGAAACGAAACCGTACTTTCAAAAATTGAATGGGACTCTGTGCTTATAGCAGGACTTGCCGAACCTAAACAACGCATCTTCGAGAACCTGCATATGATGATCAAAAATCGAAAATCGAGTTCCAAAAAACCCATTTCAGTGTGTTGTCGCAACTACAGCGGCATAAGGCAATTGCTATACTGGCCAGTCCAGCCGGAACAGATTAAAGGTTTCAGAAAAATAAAAGAAATCTATCCCGCTGGAAAAGTAAACAATACCCTGGTCTTCATGGAGTGTGAGTAACATTCAAAAAATCAATGTTGAGCCCCTACTTACTGAATTTCGCCAGATCTATACTCAGATAAAAGATCTTAAAGAAACCGATATCTTGGATAATCCCTCTCCTGAACTGTATGCCGTGTTTAAACGGCTGGATGAAATGGTATCTCTGGATATAGATGAACAGTCTATTGAGGTACTCTTTGAAAGCCCGGATTTTAATCTTCTGATTGCTGAGATTTCTCGCTTTCGGTTTTTATACAATTTGAAACTTGAAATCGAAAAAGCAAAAAGTCTTCTTGAAAGCTCGAATCCGTGGCAAACTCTCCAGAATTTTACGTTTTATCCGAACTACCTGCAGCTTGCTAGCACCGAATATACAGGTTCAGGTCTTAAACCAAAGTATTGTGTTCTTTTTCTTGGAAGCGGCCCTCTACCGCTTAGTCTAATAATGCTCTGTCGCGAACACGGTCTTTTCGGAATCGGGATTGAGCAGGATAGAAAGAGGGCGAATCTCTCCCGGGAGGTTATTGCTTGTCTCGGTCTTTCCGAAAGTATCGAGATAATCGAAGGAAACCATTTCAGCCTGCCCCTTAACACCAGATGTGACCTTTACATGGTCGCTGCCCAGGCTGAACCCAAAGAAGAGATATTTGAGCAACTTGCAAAAGTACTTCCCAAAGGAAGTAAAGTTTCCTACCGCCTTTATGAAAAGGGCCTTCGGAGAATTCTGGACAGTAATTTCCTCTTTGAACTGCCTTCAGGATTTGAAGAATATCTCAGGATCCAGCCGGAACCTCCAGTTAATAATACGGTTGTATTTTTAAAAAAGAGATAAGATCTTCTGGAGACTATAGGAAGCGGTTTTCAAAATCTATATTTATAATGATTAGTTCTCAGAAATAACCAGTTCTCAGAAGATCTAAGAAAGTAGTGTAGTGGTAGAAGCTCCTTTCAAACATAAATGTGAATATATAATACGCATCCTGCACTCAGAAGCAAGAAGAAGATGTCCTGAGCTCTGATCTTTGCTCTGTAATAAGTCTTTTCGTGACCACTTCCGTAACCTCTGCAGAGCATGCTTATATAGGTCCTTTCTCCCTGCTCGTAGGAGCGTATGAAAATCGAACTTATGCTATTTCCTATCTGCTCGATGACCCATTTTCTTGGCACATTTTTATTCCATATATCAAAGAGCCTTGTTTGCTGTGCGGTCCTTATCCTTTTGAGAACGGCCCAGAACAAGAAAAGATAGCGTATCATCATGCTCAAAAGCAGGGTAAATTCCCTTGGAATGCCTATCCTGTCTGCAGCTGCGACCATATCTCTCAGCTGCGTAGTAGAAGAAAACAGGATAATAACTGTTATGCAGACCAGAAATTTTGCAAGCAGTGTGCTTCCAAAATCAAGTCCTTCATAAGTTATACTGAGCCCAAAAGGCAGGTCAAGAGGGTATGGAGTATAATTTTCTATAAAGGAAGGTCTAAGGAATGGTTGGATAAGGACAATTGCGAGGCCGAATGGTAAAATCGCAAGAATACGAAGGAAGAAGTATCTTAAGTCGAGCCCTGCAGCAAGCACCAGAAGCAGCAAATAAATCTCTATGGCAAAAAGGCGGACCATATTTTTTTCGTGAATCCGGGGCAGGCTAACTGCATATATGATTATTGCAAGTGTAAAAAGCAGCTTTATCCGGGGTTCAAGCCTGTGTACTGGGCTGTTTTTATATGATTCGCGTTCAATATCCGTGAGCGTTACCATTAAAACTTCTCCTCTGAGGATTCTTTCCGGCTTTCACTCAATCCTCTTTTGCTGTCCCGAGCTTACAAGCCGCAGTATTTCATCTCTAGCCGCTTCGGCTGTTATCTGTATGTTAACATTGAGTCCTTTTTGCTGGAGCATCTCAAATACTTCAGCAACTCTCGGAAGTCTTAGGTGAGCTTTCCTGAGGAGTTCGGGATCGCTGAAAATCTCGTACGGGCTTCCATCAGCCTCAAGTCTTCCATGATGGAGAACAAAAACCCTTTCTGCAAAATAAGGAACTACATCCACATTATGGGTAGAAAGTAGCAGGGTGATCCCCAGTTCCCTATTCATCTTCATAATTAATTCAAGAACGCGAGCCGAACTGAGAGGGTCAAGTCCGGCTGTTGGCTCATCAAGGACTATAATCTCAGGACGCATGGCAAGGATGCCTGCGATTGCCACAAGTTTCTTCTGCCCTCCGCTCAGATGATGCGGGGCCCTTTCCTCAAAACCTGTGAGTCCAACCATCTCAAGGGCTTCTTTTACTCTCCTTTCGACCTCATTTCTGGACAAGCCCATATTAATTGGCCCAAAAGCAATATCTTCTTCAACACTAGGAGCAAGTACTTGGTCATCAGGGTCTTGGAAGACGATTCCTACGGTTTTCCTGCATGTCCGGATATTCTTCTTAGTCATTTTTTCTCCTTTTATCAGGACTTCCCCTGAAAGAGGCTTCAGGATTCCGTTAAGGTGCTTGAACAAAGTCGATTTTCCTGCTCCATTAGCCCCAAGCACTGCAACTCTCTCTCCTTTGAACACTTTGAGGTTGATTTTATCTAGGGTGTTTGAATCAAGATGAGGGTATCTATGGCAGAGGTCTCTGACTTCCAGTACAGGAATATCATTTCTTTCGGAGGCTTTGCCCGATTTTTCGGAACATATTCCGGATATCTGGCTCGTTCTGCCTGTTGTTTCTTTTGGGAAAGTTACTGTTTCTTCTGAGTTCTGTGGGGAATTCGGAGTGCTCATACTGAAAACGTCCTGTATGAAAATCGTGTCTACTGCTGCAAACTAACTTTTTTAAAAATAGTGTTACAAATAATGAAGCTATCTTTCTTATGTGTTATGGTTTGTACTTTTATATTCCTAAAGTTTGAGAGATAACTATACAAATCTTCCCAACCTATTTTTTTTGATGCAGCGTATCGTTCTCCATGTAGATATGGACTCTTTTTATGCAGCGATTGAAGAGCGGGAAAACTCTGAACTTCAGGGAAAAGCCATCGTTGTCTGCATGCTTTCCGGAAGAAGCGAGCTCAGTGGGGCTGTAAGTACCTGTAATTATACCGCACGAGAGTCCGGGATCAAGGCAGGCATGCCATGTTCAAAGGCAAAGAAACTGAACCCTGAAGCAGTTTTCCTGCCTGTACGAAAGGATTTCTATACTTCTGTCTCGGACCGGGTTATGGAAATTCTCAGGAGTTATGCGGATGCAAGGGAGACAGGGGAAGCGTTTGAACAGATAAGCATAGACGAAGCCTTCCTGGAAATTACCGAAAAAACAGGTGGGGATTTTAACCTTGCCTTTGAGATTGGAAACCAGATTAAGAATGAAGTAAAGGATAAAGAGAAGCTGACCTGTTCGGTGGGGGTAGGCCCAAATAAGCTTATTGCCAAAATGGCATCCTCTGTCCAGAAACCCGATGGGATTACTGTTATAAGTCCGGATAAACTCGAGAGATTTCTCTGGCCTCTCAAGGTGTCTAAACTCTGGGGAATAGGGAATGTAACCGCAGGAAAACTGCAGGAAATGGGCATAGTCACAATAAAAGATCTTGCTGAACATGATGTTATTGACCTGATCTCAACTTTCGGAAAAACTCGAGGAGTCTGGCTTAAACAGGCTGCGTCAGGTATCGATAATTCTCCCCTGAAAGAAAGGGAAGGCTCTGAACAGATAGGAAGGATCGCAACTCTGCCTGAGGATACCCTCGACGTTAATCTTATCTCTCAGCTACTTGACAGGCTGGCAGGGGATGTAATTTCAAAACTCGATTCAAGGGAGCTTTCCTTCAAAACTGTAACTATTACGGTCATAAATTCAAAGTTCAGGATGTACACTAAAAGCCGTACACTAAACCACCCGGCCTATTCAAAGGAAACTCTTCTCGAGGTGACTCGCGAAATCCTTAATGAGTTCCTTTCGGAAAGCCGAACTGAGTTCAGGCGTGTAGGTATCAGGGTAGGAGAACTTCAAAAAAGGATAGGCCAGAAAAGCCTTTTTGATTATTGAGTTTGTCTTTTTTTTGATTATTAAGCTTACCTTTTGATTATTAAGCTTACCTTTTGATTATTATGCTTACCTTTTGATTATTAATTTTGCTTTTTTGAAGTTTTACATTTACCTCTATCTGGATTTTCACTTTTTCTTTCTGCAAAGTACTCCGTTCTAATTCGTGTAAATGTAAGAGTTTATGAAAGAGTTTAAATAAATTTAACAAGCGGACAAACTTCAATACATGCTCCGCAATGAATGCAGTTTTCTTTAATCCTTACCTTCTTTTCTTTCATTTCAATCGCATTATGCTCACAGTGACCCACGCAAACTCCGCATCCCTGGCAGAGTAAAGCCCTTCTTACTGAGAGCTCAACAATTCTCATAAGTTTTTTTAGCTCTTTTTCGTTCTCACTTCTCCCATTAACATTCCCTGAGGCAAAAACCTGTGCCCTGGATTCTCTGAAAGCTACCGATGCGGCTCCTTCTATGAAAGAAGCCTTTCCGATGGGTGAAAGCATTCCGGTTTCTTTCAGGGTTTCTATATCAATTGCCTGCCCGAAGCTTCCATCCGCAGATATTCCTCCTGCTTTGCAGGGCCTGTACCCTGTTGCTACTTCAAAATGAAGCTCTGTTGGAGCCTCCTGGGATGGAATAAGAGAAATTCCTTTTTTCTCAGCAAGTTTCTGGAGAACACGAGGATATCGCTTGTAGCGCCATAAACCGTACTTTACCCACTCAAGAGAAAGCCCCATTTTCTCGGCATAGGCAAGGAGACGGGAGTTCAGCTTTTTTGCAAGGTCGGGATGGCTTTCTTCAAGCTGGAAGAAATCTGCAAGAGAGGAAGATGGACAGAGCCAGCATCCCATCCGGTCATATCCTTTTTCATAAGCCGGATTATAGGGAGCTTTTGTCCTGAAAAGGTAAAGCCAAACATGAAGAGCTGTCCATTCCTGTATAGGGGATGCTCCTACCTGATTTCCCACCCAGGGATTTTTCCAGACTTTCTTGCTGATTGAACGGGCATGGGATTCATACTGGCGTTGCCCTATGAAACTAAGGCATCCACCTTCGTAGTTCTCATCAATTAACCGGGTGATCGGCCCGAGTTTGCAGATCTTGCAGCACCAGCGAGTATCCATTGTAGGAGGGCCAAAAACACTTATTGAATTCCAAAAAGCGTCTCTTGCACTTGATGTCCTGAGTTTTTTCCCGTAGTGTTCTACAACCTGTTTGACGTTTTCAATGGTTTCCGGAAACTCAAGCCCGGTATCTGCAAACATAATCTCGTAATCGTCAAGACTTTCACTAACTAGCTGGAGCACAGCAAGGCTATCCTTTCCTCCGGAATAGGATACGCTTACTTTCAAATCCATGCTTCTTGCGACATTTTTTATGAATGCGTGGGACCTTTCTATCATGCCGTCCAGAATTTTTTCGTTGGCTTTTACGGCATCTTCCCAGGTCTGCCCTCCGAGTTTTGTTTTTTGAGGCTCTGGGTTTCTGCTCCAGCGCGGTTTTACTGCATGCCCGTGGTTTTCCTCACGCATTTCCTTTCCTGTCATTCGGGCCCGCCCACAGCAGATTACTTCCCCGTCGGGGTTCAGTACAACTACCTCATCTTCTTTTTTGAGTTCAGGATCGGCATCAAG
This sequence comes from Methanosarcina barkeri MS, assembly GCF_000970025.1. GTDB lineage: Archaea > Halobacteriota > Methanosarcinia > Methanosarcinales > Methanosarcinaceae > Methanosarcina > Methanosarcina barkeri. Next base: position 4,049,142 of record NZ_CP009528.1, on the reverse strand, counting down.
AACCCCGGGCGCCAGAACACTTGCTCCTTTTTCCAGGATAAAAGGTACAACTGCCTGATCGATAACAACCCATTTTTTCAGGGCTTTCCTATCCCTTCCCTGAAAAAGCCTTCTTGCTCCTTCGAGCCTTGGAAGCAGGACCCATTCACAGCTTTCTATTTCAAATCTGAGAGACGCAAGCACTTCTCCGTCAACTATAATCTCATCCATACGGTCTTCATACGGAGCTTTATTTAGCACTACAAGGTGCCCTTCAGGTATAAGTGGCTCATTGAACTGTTTTTCCGAAACCGAGTTTATGCGTTTTATATCATAATCAAAAGCAGGACGGATATCCCCTGGAGGGGTTACCTCAACTTTTTTTGTACTTTTACCGCATCCGCACTTTTTCCCTAGCACAGGCACATTACAGGCCTCACACCAGTGCAGAAGCATTTTTCCAAGATATGCTGGTCTGGACATGTCATGCAGATTGAGAGAGGTTCACCTTTAAAAGGCTTTGGCTCAAGCTTTTTAAAAAAAAGCTTGACCAAAAATTCCTTTGCAAAGTCTTGGCTTTTCGTAAATTTTTAGGGTCCTTCCAAATCAGTACTAAAACTAAGGGTATAAAATGCTTATTTTGGATAATAGGTATGCATTTAGAGTTTCCCCAATTAAGGTACACTCTAAAAATCAATTTTTTAAATAAATAATCTATAATACTCTTTTAAATCAAGAAGAGAGCGAGATAAATACTTTATTCTTTTACAATTTATGTTTATTTATAAATAAGGCATCTGATGTCATTTTCATCCATACAAAATTCAATGTTAAAAGTAAGGAAAAATCAACGTTTAATTTACCAATTAAAGTACTTAAATCCTTTAAACAGCAAATAGATCTTTTAATAAATGTACCTTAACGGGAGGAGGGCTGACACTACATTTAATTGGGCAAATAAGATATAATATCCCTTAAAAAACTAATCATTTTTCAAGGGGTCTATAAATTTTTTAAAAAAACTTGAAAATAGTCCTTTCAAATGTTTATTCCAAAAATAATAGTACCATAATTATATAAATTGCAAAAAATATGAGTTATTGGGGGAATATCATGGTAATCATAAAAGAAATTGATTCAGCCGGATTTGGAAAAATCCTTACAATCCTTTATGGAACAATGGGTTTAGTTTTTGGGTTTTTTACAACAATCGCTGCTTTTATGGGAATTTCTATGCCAAAAAAATTCGGAATTTTTTCCTTAATTTTCGGGAAATGGGCTGTACTCAGCCTACCTATATTTTATGGAGTATCTGGATACTTTATAGGGCATATTGTAGCTGGCTTATTTAATGCTGTAGTAGGCTCGAAAAAAGGGTTCAAGGTGGAGGTATTGCACTAAAAATTGGTATTCATAAAAGTAAATATTGAAACATTATCAATAGGTGTTGTTTGTATAATTTTATTTTTCTTCTTTTTTCCCTAGGCATCTTTGTCTTTCATACTAGTTCAGTCCAAATAAGTAACGACATTAAACTCCATTTTGGCATCTACTTCTTACCGAACTTCCATCCTCCACAAAGGCAGACCAAACCACTCAATAATCCGAAGCCTGGAGTGGAGTTCTTTTTACTCGATTCATTTCCACTTGAGCTACTAACATTATCAGACTCAGAATTATTGTCCTTTGAATTATTGAGTTCTCGTGTTTTTTCCTCTTCAGATAATGATAAGTTAGTTTCTTCGGCTTCTGTATCTTCAGTTGCGACTTCATTAATAAATACGCCTTCGTCAAAAATAACCGGAACATCAGTTATATTTTGTCTTCTTGCTTCTTCGTCAATAATCTGATAAATCTCTTTTATTATAGTATTCTTTTCTTTTGAAGGTAAAGTTTCGTTAATCCCTACTTCTAATCTAGTGAGCTCTCCTCCATATACTATTACCTGTTCTCTTTCCATGTATGGATTGATTTTGTTCTGGGTACTACCAGCAATTGCAGATAACTTATCTGCCCAAGTAATTATTTCATTCTGGTCTTTTAGAAGAGGAATTTTTCCATATGCTGCAACTATTTTTTGTACTGGCGTGGTTGGTTTTTCCTTCATAATCTCTTGAATTATATGTATGTCTGATTCAGAAAGATTGTCCATATTTTCTCCAAACCAGTAATAGATGCCTTGTTCTGAATTTAATGTAATTTCCTGCCTATAAGTTCCGTATCCGAATTCTACCGGAATATCGTTTATTTTCATTTCTTTTGCAGAATTATCTATTAGAACGTATATTTCATCCATTAACGGCTCATCAACATTACCATACTTGAACAAAATTACAAAGTATCCTTTTTCATTAGTTCCACATGTTACTACTTCTCCTTGAGGATACATGTATTTGGAGGCAAGAGGATCTTTTATTTTATTACTGAGTTCTTCAAGGGTTGAATTCCAGCTTTCCTTTTGTTCTTCAGTTTCCAGTAAAGGGAGTTTGCCGTATCTGGTAATTACAGTATTCCCATATGAATCCAGACCAAAGAAGTACTTATAGTAATCAAAATTTACATTAGTGATTCCAGTGTTCAAGTTATCACCTGACTGAACTGACTTATTATCAGTTAAATTTACTCCAAAAGCAGTTCCTGTAGTACAATAAAAAATCATAAGAAATTCCATTAAATATATGAGGACAAATTTTATTTTTTTCATGTTTATCACTCTAAAAAGAAGAACTTGCGAAATTAAATTGAATGATCCGTACTAATAGGCATCTAACTGTTTTGTTGGTAAGTTTGATCATAAGCCTATTTGATCGGATTTTCTACTTCAAGTGTGTATATTTAGAAATGTTCCTCCATCACTAAAAAAATTAAACAAATATTAGATATAGCCTTTTCAAGCTTTAATTGGAAGGACACCTAAATCAGAATTAATTCCAGAAACTGGAGAGAACCATTTATAACCATTAAATGTACCTTTGTGAATTCCTAAAACTATATAGTTACCTGATAATATACGGTAGATTGGAGCTCCACTATCTCCATTCGTTGAACTATAATTTGTTTTTACCATGTTATAATATGGCCCTCCACCTTCGGTAAGTGTCAGTCCAGCACCCTTTATATATCCACTTTTTACTCCAGAAGCTGCACCAGATATATACACTTTCCAGTTTACCCATCCACTATTGGGAATTGTTTTCACGTAATTATAAACATTTGCAGTTGAACCACCACCAATATGTATTTTTGCAGCCACATTGCTATAAGGGACGAAACATGCATCTGCATGATGACCACTAATTTTGCTGACAGATCCTGCCGCATCTGATACCGGCTGATACATATCATAACCCACGTAAGTTCCAAGGTGTTGTACAGTTACATATCCTTTAGTTCCAGAACTTGTTTTCGCGGCATACCCTATTGTTCCAGAGGAACCAGTTTCACCGGTAACTTTTATAGCACCATTTATTGGACGATAGTAAGAGTCGTAACCACTAACTTCATCCTTGAAAAAATCGTTTTTATAGAACACGACAGGAACTTCTTGCACAGATGCTTCATTTGCTCTTTTATTTATAAGATTATAGATTTCATTAATTTGAGAATCTGTAACATTCATACCTTTATAAAAATTAACCTCTAAATAACCATTAACATCCCAACTGTAGCCTATAACAGGCCCTTTTGGATACAAGTATAATTTCATATTCGTATCCTTATCCAAGAGAACTCTACTATTATCAAGTTTACTCAGCCAATTTTGTTTATCTACCTGAGTGGTATAGTTTGGAATCTGTCCTTTTGTCGCTAAGACATTAGGATCATTTTTCAAACTCTCAAAAATTTGGGGGCCAATATCAGGTATTTGTGCATCGTTAGAATCAGTTGTTCCCGAAATTTCATCTTCTGATAATGTTTTCTGGGAATCGTTGGCAGATGCCGAAGCTACAAATACTACTCCAATAAGCAATATCGTCAAAACAAGTGATCCTATCAATATTCTTTTACCATGTTTCATATTCTATCCCCCTTTTAACCCTAGGAGGCAAAATCAGGTAAGCTTAATGCGCAAAGCTAACTTAATCGTGCCTCTTAGGGCATGTTTTATGGAGTTTGGGTTACCTGGAAAGTACTTTTTAACTCCATAACTTCCTCTTTTTTAACTCCTTATAACTTTTGTGTCCAAAGTCTCTAACAATGCAATTTTCAAGCGGATTTTGAGTCTGGATTACTTTTTGATATTTTTATTGTTTGATGATTTGGTCATAAATTATTTATTTGAGTATATGCCCCGACTCACATTCCTTTATATATAAAAAAAGAATATATATAGTTATAAATTAATGATGTATATATTTAATTCAGCCTGTAGCAACTATAAAAAATCTGAAAAAAATCGTAATTTGCGGCTTTGAGAACTTGGGATTTAAGCCCTTGAAAATCAAACTGGTGATGTCATTGGATTATATTCTTAAGTTGTGTAACTTTTTTTACTATCATTTAACATGTTCAATACGGCTTTTTTCATTGCGTTGTATTCTTTTTCCATTGTTTTGCGTGTGTCTCGTTTAAGTGAGGAATCGTGATAATTCTCTCCATTTCTATAGCATTTGTTAAATATTTTAATAAATTGTGAGGTGGAGCAAAGCATCGATTTCATGTAAACAGGCCAAAATTTAAGGCCGGATTCTAATGCAAAATCGATAGCTTTCAGGCAAAAAATATCTTAACTGATGGCCAATGCATTGTGTTGTAATCTTTTTCCATCTACTTTTAATTCAGAAAAATTTCGACATAAGGGAAGACTCTGAAATACAGTGTTCTGAAAAATTGCACTCCTTACAGAATTTTTCTTCTTTTCTCTCAGGCATAATTCCATCTTTAATTTTTTTCACTTCTCTGCAGATTTTGAGCACTTCCCGCCTATCCGAGCTTCGAACAGCCATCCTTCGGAGCAGGCCGAAACTTACATACTCCACAAAAGCAAAGGGAACTTCTTTTCCATTTTCGGCTTCCAGAAGCAGGACAAAAGCTGCGGCATGTATCCGGTCAGAAGACCATACTCCATTTTCAGGGCAGCTTCCGGGCTTTAATATTGACGGAACCTGCACACCTTCAAAGCAAACGAGTTTTGATGGAACACCTTTGAGGTTGAGTCTTTCTGAGGACAGAAATGGCTCGGTTTTAACAGGCGTGAGTGCCGCAAGCATAGGCTCTTTCCCAAATTCTTCAAGTGCTCCCCGCAAGTTGGCTGCAATTTCGGGAAGTTTAGCTCTTGCCCGCGCTTCTCCTTCCTCTAAAATCTCCTTTGTAACACCTGCGAGTTCTCGCGGAAACAGGAGTTGGAGGTCTGTACATACCTTTGCCAGGGAAATTTCAAGCTCTTCATGAAGGTTATCGGCGTTTAACGAACACTCCTTTACAACTTCAGGGTAATTCAAAGAGAGTTCTTTCAGGATTATTCTTTCAAGCCTGGAGGCGGTCACTTCCGAAAACAATTCAAAGCCTCGATTGACAAAGTATACCCTCCTCGGGCAGTTGATATATAGAAGAAGGTCTGAGACATTTATTTCCTGATTGGACGAATCGGTTGACATCATATACTAATTCTTTTACAAGCGTTATAAATTTTTTTAAGAGCATTTGCAGTACATTGATTCAGAAGTCCTGCGACAATTGCCGAATTCATATTCGTTAGATATATAAGGTAATGTTTCCTCTTAGAGTACGTGAGTCATGACATCTAATGAATCCTCAGAAAATCTGCGCAATCGTCTGGCGGAAAAAATGGCTGGAGATATAACCCTTTCGGAAAAGCCGGGAGAGTCGCTCAAAAAATGGAGATTGAATTTTGAGATATCCCAGACCGACATTGCAAATTATCTTAAGGTTTCCCCCTCCGTTATCAGTGATTATGAAAGTGGGAGACGAAAGTCTCCAGGAACACTAATCATAAAAAAAATTGTTGAGTGTTTACTTGAAATTGATATGGAGCGGGGAAGCAAAAAAATTCACGCTTACGAATCTGTACTTAATGCCGAAAGCGGTACGAAATCCATTTACTCAACATACGAGTATACGATCCCGATACAGCTTGCTAAACTGGTCAATCTTATTGAAGGAGATATTGTTTACAAAGGGGTTGAAAGGCCTCTTTATGGTTTCTCTGTCATTGACAGCCAGAGAGCAATCCTTGAACTTTCTTCCCATGAGTTTCAGAAGCTCTATGGCTGGAGTACTGACAGAGCCATGATCTTTACGAAGGTCAGCACCGGAAAATCCCCAATGGTGGCCATCCGGGTTACCAACCTTAAGCCTGGTGCCGTGGTACTTCATGGGATTCGAAAAGAAGAAGTCGAGCCTGTTGCAATCAAAATGGCAGAAGTCGACCGCATCCCCCTGGTCGCTACTATGATGGATCTTGACCAGATTGTCCAGTTACTGAGAAAATACAGTCAATACTATGCCAGGGAATAAACCCTGAATTCTGATGCCCTGAAACATTCAAAAACAGGTGGAAATAATGACTATTGGAATCGTATCTTACGGTGCTTATGTCCCCCGATACCGTATCAAAGTTGAAGAAATCGCCCGAGTATGGGGTGATAATGCAGATGCTCTTAAAAGTGGCCTTATGGTATATGAAAAATCCGTGCCTGATATTGATGAAGACGCAGCAACTATAGCTGTGGAAGCGGCAAGATACGCGATGGCAAGAAGCGGGATTGATCCGGAGAGGATTGGGGCTGTATATACGGGCTCGGAGAGTCATCCCTATGCTGTAAAACCAACAAGCACAATTGTCTCCCAGGCTATAGGAGCAACCCCAAACATGACTGCAGCAGACTTCGAGTTTGCATGTAAGGCAGGGACAGCCGCAGTTCAGGCTTGTATGGGACTGGTAAGTTCAGGGATGATCGACCTGGGCATGGCTATAGGAGCCGATGTTTCCCAGGGGGCTCCAGGTGATGCCCTCGAGTACACTGCAGCTGCAGGAGGAGTTGCCTGCCTTATTGGGAAAAAAGAATCCGAGCTTGCCGCAATCATTGAAGATACTTATTCTTTTACAACTGACACCCCTGACTTCTGGAGGAGGGAAGGAATGCCCTACCCTGAGCACGGAGGCCGTTTTACAGGAGAACCAGGCTACTTCAAGCATGTGACTAACGGCGCAAAAGGGCTTCTGGAAAAACTCGGAACAAAGCCTGATGATTACGATTATGCGGTTTTCCATCAGCCAAACGGAAAATTCCCAACCAAAGTTGCAAAAATCCTGGGTTTCACCAAGGCCCAGATTGCTCCAGGGCTTGTAGTTCCAAAAATCGGGAACACGTATTCAGGTTCCGCTCTTATGGGAATTGCTGCAACCCTTGATCAGGCAAAACCAGGAGACAGGATTTTCGCGACTGCCTTTGGGTCAGGTGCAGGGTCTGATGCTTTTAGTATAACGGTTACAGATAGGATTGAGGAAATCCGAAACAGGGCTCCGACGGTTTCCGAACTGATTAAAGATCCTATATATATTGACTATGCGAGATATGCCAAACATAAAGGGAAGATCCGCCGGTCATGAAAACGGAGTGAAGAATATGAGAGATGTAGCAATTATCGGAGTAAAGAATACCAAGTTCGGAGAACTCTGGGGAAAGTCCCTTAGGGATATAGTGGTAGAAGCCGGGGCTGGAGCACTCGAAGACGCAGGCATTGGTGGAAAAGAAATCGACTCTCTCTACGTAGGAAACATGAGTGGAGGCCGATTTATTGATCAGGAACATATAGGGGCTCTTATAGCTGACTATTCGGGACTTTCTAAGAACTTGCATGTCCCGGCTACTCGAGTTGAAGCTGCCTGTGCATCGGGTGGGCTTGCCCTTCGACAAGCCATCATGGCTGTAGCTTCCGGTTATAATGATATCGTGATTGCAGCAGGAGCAGAAAAAATGACTGATGTGGGGTCTGAGGAAGCGTCTTCAGCTCTTGCAGCAGCGGCTGATCGGGAGTGGGAAGGGATGGCAGGAGCAACTTTTCCCGGGATCTATGCAATGATTGCAAGGTTGCATATGCACAGGTATGGGACTACCAGCGAACAGCTTGCCGAAGTTGCCGTAAAGAATCATAAAAACGGCTCTTTAAATCCCATTGCTCAGTATAAAAACAGAATCACTGTGGATGATGTGTTGAACTCTATAATGGTAGCCGATCCTTTACACATTTTTGACTGTTCCCCAATAACAGATGGTGCTTCAGCTCTTGTGCTTGCCCCAGCGGATATTGCGCACAAGTATACAGATACTCCAATTTATATCAGGGCAACTGCTCAGGCAAGTGATACAATTGCGCTTCATGACAGGCGAGATATAACAACCCTCGATGCAACCGTGGTGGCTGCAAAGCGGGCCTATTCCATGGCAAAACTGAAGCCTGAAGACATCGACCTTGTAGAAGTGCATGACTGCTTCACAATTGCTGAGATTTGTGCAATTGAAGACCTGGGATTTGCAGAAAAAGGAAAAGGCGGAATTGTCACAGCAAATGGTGAAACCGCAATCGGAGGCAGAATTCCTGTTAATACATCCGGCGGCCTCAAAGCCTGCGGGCATCCTGTGGGGGCAACCGGCATAAAACAGGCTGTAGAAATCGTAACCCAGCTGCGCGGAGAAGCAGGCAAGCGTCAGGTCGAAGGCGCAGAGTACGGTATGACCCACAATGTAGGAGGGTCAGGAGCAACAGCAGTAGTGCATATTTTCTCGAGGGAGAGGTGAGATCCGATGTCTTCTGTTCCACGATTCTGGAGAAGTCTCGGCAGCAGGTATAACCTTGAAGGTACCCGCTGTAAAGAATGTGGGGAATATTACTATCCCCCGCGTAATTTTTGCGTAAACTGTAGGCGTATAGGTCATATTGAGCCTTATAAGTTTAAAGGCACTGGCGAAATAATATCATATACAATAATTCATACAGCTGCGGAAGGTTTTGAAGACCAGACTCCTTACACTCTTGCGATAATTCAGCTTGATGAAGGTCCCCGCCTGACTTCGCAGGTAATTTGCGATCCTGATAAAATTCACATTGGAATGAGGGTGAGATCCGTATTTCGCAAGCTTGGGGAAGACGGTGAAGGTGGTATGATCTACTACGGCACCAAGTTCGCCCCCGAAGATTCATGAAAGATCCGGATTTTCCGGACTCCATTTTTTTAGAGTACTGAGGTGAGTTTTTAGCAAAGCAAAGTGTCTAGAAGACAAAGTGCCTAGTCATAAATACTAGCTACAAATACCTTGTCACAATGTTTACCAATTTTAACCGTATTTAACTGGAGATGCCTGAAAATTATGATTGAAATCGAGGTCAAGGTCAGAGCAGACCATTCAAAAGCCCTCCCGATCCTAAAAAAAATCGGGGCAGTAAAACTTGGAGTTGAGAACCAGTCCGACGTTTATTTTGCAGCTCCTTATAGGGATTTTGCAAAAACCGATGAAGCGCTCAGGATCCGTTCCCTGAATGATCAGGCTGTGATGACTTATAAAGGCCCCAAACTTGATGGGATCTCCAAGACCCGGGAAGAATTCGAAACTCCTGTAGACGAGGCCACCACAACACAAATACTTCATGCCCTTGGGTTTTCGGAAGCCGGAGTAGTCCGTAAAAAAAGGGACGTTTTCAGGGCGGGAGAGATTACTGTTTGCCTCGATGCCGTTGAAGGGCTTGGAGAATTTCTTGAAGTCGAAATTGTGGCTGAAAGTGAAAAAGAGCTCGAAACTTCAAGGGCAAAGTTATTTGAATTACTAAAACAGTTTGGTGCCGGAGAAAAGGATTCTATCAGGACTTCTTATCTTGAGATGGTACTGGAGAAAAATAAAGGTTAATACATCTGGTAGATGTATGTACCAATTTTTCAATGTTTTTCGTACACTCTTTTTACAGGTAGTGTTTTGTAAAAGAGTTAATCTTAAGCTGAAGAAATTGATATAAGAAATTGATATAATTGATATTATAATATTATCTTAATTTGGAAACCCGGAAATACAGCCGGATAAAAATTTCAGGTGGGCATGGAGGCATGAAGGATATAGACGATTTAATACAGAAAGCTGTGGAACTGCAAAGCAACGGGCTTGTAACCGGTCAGATCGCCGAGGAACTCAATGTTTCAAGGGAAACCGTTACCTGGCTTTTAACCCGTTCAAAAAAAGAAGTAGCAGCTCCCGCTCCAAAAGATATTTCCGTAAACTGGAGCAACATAGGGAAAAGTGCTAAACGTCTTCATAACATTTCGCTTGCACTCTGCGATGTTGTACTCGAGACCCTGGGAAAAACAAATACTGAAGTAGATGTGGTTGTTGGCGTTGCAGCCAATGGTATTCCTCTGGCAAGTATGATGGCATATGAACTGGGTGCAGATTTAGCTATTTATCACCGCAAAGGGCAGGAGACCGCTAGCACAGGACGCAAAGGGACCATAAGCAGGAATTTCGGATCAGTTGCCGGTAAAAACTGCGTCATCGTGGATGATGTTATTACCACCGGTTCAACCAGTATGGAAGTGATTGAGCAACTGAGAGATATGAATGCAAAACCAAGAGTTGTAGTAGTACTGGTCGACAAAAAAGGTGTAGATACAATCTTTAATGTCCCGATTAAGTCTCTTTTAAGAGTTGTACGTTTGGACTGAATTTAAAAACTCATACAGGTTAAATAAGAGCGTGTCTTAAAATTAAGTCAATGATTTTGGACACGCTCTTTTTATAAAGGTTGCAGAAACTTTCCTTACGCAGTTTTTATTGATTTCTTTTTATGTATATGATTGCCCCAATCATTACTGCAATCACACTGACATGACTCATGAAAGGAGTGGGGTTTGATTTCTGTGTCTGATTGGAACTTTCCTTCTTCTCGCCTACTGTTTCAATATTCTCTATAATTTCGGTCTCGTCTGTTTTGTTCTCAATTTGGTTTTCCGACCATTTACCCTGAGCTTTCAACTCTTTGATTACTGCATCTCTATCCGTAGCCGGGTGTTTTCCCAAAAAGCCGAGAGACATATAAAAAACTCCCTTATCGGGTCTTTGATCCTTTAACATAAGGAGTACGGATTCGTTCTTAGCAAACTCTGCCTCGTCTTCAGTAGAGGCATTGGCCCCTATATTAGTCCTTACTATTATGGTCTTTGTTGGTAGAGGATTGTAGAGCCATTCTTTAACTGTAATTGTGTTGTTAGTGTAATAGTCAGCTACATCAATCTCACTTACTGTGCCAATAACAATACGGTCAGAGTTGTTTATCTGGTACGGAATTTCGGCAGCTTCTGGAGTAAATAAGGCTGTTGCAAGGGTTGGAGCTAAAATAAGCAGTATAAATGTAAAGAGTATCAGAAACAAACTTAGGCGTTTCATTAAAATTCTCCTGCTCTTTATTTTCAGCCCATACAAAATAACGAAGAGTCATTGTTAGTTTTTCCTTCTTACGTATATGATTACACCAAGCATTACTGCAAGCATGCAGACAGGGCTCATGAAAGGAGTAGTGTTTGATTTCTGGGTTTGATTGGAACTTTCTTCCTGCTCGCCTGTTGTTCCTGTATTCTCTTTCATTCCGGTTTCGCTTGTCTTATTTTCGGTTTGATTTTCTTCTTGCCATTTACCCTGAGCTTTCAACTCCTCGATTACTGCATCCCTATCTGAAACAGGATATTTTATTCCCAAAGGTACTCTAAAAAGTAGCTCATCGAGATTTCCGTCATTTAACATCAAAAGGGCAGATTCGTTCTGGGCAAACTCGACTTCATCTTCCACAGTTAGATTAGTCCCTATTTTACTTCTTATTTTTATGGTCTCTGCAGGAATAGGATTATAGAGCCATTCTTTAACTTTAACGGTATAAATTGTGTAGCTGCTATATGTGTCAATCTTGCTGACTGTACCAATAACTATTCGGTCAGAGTTGTTTACTTGATAAGGGATTTTGGCAGCCTCTGCATCAATCAGCGCTGCTGCGAGATTTGAAACCAGAAGAAGCAGTATAAGCGTAAAAAGTATCGGAAACAAATTTAGGCGTTTCATCAAAATTCTCCTTTTCTTTATTTCAATTTTCTAAATAGCAGGTAATCGAAATTTCGGGCTGGATTTTTCATGATTTTTTGTAAAAACTGTCTTCTTTTCATTTATTAAGGTAAATTCATCTAATTTATCTTAAACTTAATAATAAAAGCTGAAAGTAATAGGATTTATTTTTATAGCTTGTTTTATATCTATTAAATCTGTGCAACTATATAAAAATGTTTTTCATATCAATGAAAAACTTTTTGTTAAGGGTTATATTGTTGATGCTTAAACAAAAAAAATAATGAATGATCCGTAACGCTTATGAAATGAAAACAAAAACAGAAAGCAAAAAATAAGAGTAAAAAGCAGTATATAAGAGTAAAAAGCAGTAAATAAAAGTAAAAAACAGTAAATAAAAGTAAAAAGCAGTAAATAAGAGTAAAAAGCAGTAAATAAGAGTAAAAAGCAGTAAATAAGAGTAAAAAGCAGTAAATAAAAGTAAAAAACAGTAAATAAAAGTAAAAAGCAGAATCTAAAAATGAAAACCCTACATAATCAATAATAGGGTTGAATTCTACCTGCACGTTACTCTTTTCAAATTGTATTTTATCTTCTTTGCTTAACTCTACCTTTTCTGGGGTGCGCTGCCAGATAAACTGGTAGGCGTCCTCTAATATATAATTAGAAGACGGTTCTAAGCTAGTAGAAGTATTTTTTATTCAAGAGGTTGTTTCAGCGTATCCTTGAACCCGGCTTTATCTCTTTGTCCGGCATAAGGGCTGATACGATTTCTCCACCGTCGTCGGCTGCAAGCATCATGCCGTTTGATTTAACTCCGCAGAGTTTGGCAGGTTTCAGGTTGGCGAGTACGATTACAGATTTTCCTACAAGCTCTTCAGGAGCGTAATAAGAAGAAAGACCTGCAACAAGCTGCCTTGGTTTTTCTTCGCCAATGTCCACTTCAATCCTGATGAGCTTTTTTGATTTCTTCACAGGTTCGGCGAGAAGAACTTTTCCTACGCGGATGTCGAGTTTTGCAAAGTCTTCATACTCGATCATGGGAAGTGTTTCTTTTTCCTCTTCTCTGGGTTTTGCTGCGCCTTCAGCTTTCTCGGCTGGTTTTGCTTCTTCGGCAGGACCCATCCCTTCGGATTTGGCGGGCTCTTTACCTTTACCCTTTCCTGCGGCTTTCTTTGCATCTGCAGCTTTTACTCTCTGGTTTGCAATCTCTTCCATTTCTTCAATCCTGTCATCTTCAAGCTTTGTGAAAAGGATTTTGGGCTTTGCAAGTTTTGTGCCTGCTTTTAGAGGCACGAGAGCATCAGCATACAGCGTGGTGTGCAGGTCTCCTTCCTGCCCGAGTTCTTTCCAGGCGGTCTCCATGCTTCCTGGGGTTACTGGTTCAAAAATGAGGCATAGAGCTTTTGCCAGGTGCAGGCAGTTGTAAAGCACCTGTCCACAGGCGACCTTATCCTGTTTTATTAGGTTCCAGGGCTCGTGGGACTGGAAGTAGATATTTCCAAAAGATGCAAGGGACATTGCAGAATCAACGGCTCTTTTGAACTCATATTCAGCCATTGCGGCTTTTACTTCCTTCAGAGTCTTTTCGATTTCTTCCCTTACCTCAGGCTCGAGTTCTCCAGACGGGACTTCTCCGTAGTTCTTGAAAGCGAAAAGCATTGTCCTGTACAGGAAATTCCCTAACACGGAAACAAGTTCGGTATTGATTTTTTCCTGAAGCACGCGCCAGGAAAAGTTCAGCTCCTTTGTGTGGGATGTATAACTTGCCAGATAATATCTCAGCAGGTCAGGATGGAAACCGTGGTCAAGGTAATCTTCTCCTACCCAGACCACATTGCCCCGGCTCTTGGAAAACTTTTTACCTTCAATTTTGACCATGCCTGAAGCTACGACAGCAGTCGGCACCGAATAATCCGCGCCTTTAAGCATAGCCGGCCAGAAGATACAGTGATGATAGGTAATGTCCCCTCCTATAAAATGGACAATTTCCCCGTCGTTTTTCCAGAATTTTTCCCAGGAATCTCCGGCTTTTGCAGCCCATTCCTCGGTAAAAGCGATATATCCTATAGGAGCATCTACCCAAACGTAGACTACGAGGTCATCATGCCCAGGGAATTTTACTCCCCATTCCAGGTTCCGGGTGATGCACCAGTCTGTAAGTCCTTGCTTTACCCAGCCAAGTGCATAGTTTCTGGCATTGATGGTTCCGCCAAGGTCATTTGAGAGATAGTCCATGAGGTAATCGCTGAATTCGGAAAGCTTGAAAAAGAAGTGTTCCTGCTGTCTGTACTCGGCAGGCCCTCCGCAAATAGTGCAGACAGGGTTTAGAAGTTCTCCGGGCTCAAGGTGTTTTCCACATCCCTGATCGCATTCATCTCCTCTTGCAATTTCGCCGCAGTGAGGGCAGGAACCTTCTACATAGCGGTCAGGGAGAAAACGATTGCATTTGGGGCAATAGGCAATTTCGATAGTTTTCGGGTATACATAGCCTTTTTCAATCAGCCTGTTGACAATATCCGTGGTCCGTTTATGATTCTCAGGATCGTCAGTAGTCCCAAAAGCATCAAAGTAAACTCCAAGCTGCTTGAAAGTCTCATCAAAATGTTTGTGATAAACTTCTATAAGCTCTTTAGGAGTAATCCCTAGTTCTTCGGCATTTACGACAATGGGGGTGCCGTGAGTATCCGAGCCGCAGACAAAAGTAACGTCCCTCCCTTCTTTTCGCAGGGAACGGGCATAAATATCTGCGGGCACATAGGTCCGGAGATGCCCGATATGAGCCTTGCCGTTAGCATAAGGCAGGCCACAGGTGACAAGTACGGGTTTACTGGATGATTCTGGCATTCTTATCTCCATATATTTTTTATGAATATATTCCTCTTCGACGATTGCAACTCTGAAATATATTTCGCTCACGCTTTTTGATCAAACTTTTTTAGAAAATGTTTGTTGCAATTCTAAAATATATTTCACTATTGTGTTTTACAAGGTAATCTATTTGAGGAATAGTTAATAATCATATATAAAGAAGGGTGGAATGTAGAGATAGATTAATAATAGCTCCGATAAATGAGCTGTTTGTAAATTCTATTGTCTGCGGGCTTTTGTAAGTATCCTTTGCACCGCCTGTTACAATACTATTTACTCTCTTGATTAAAAATATAAATAATGCTCAAGACCGCAAACTAAAGCGGCAAATCTAAAATATACGGTTCTATATATACGGTTCCATCAGATATGAGCGATAAAAACATAAACCCTGAAGATACGAACTCAGAAGATCTATCCGGAGATGACAACTTACAAAGCAGTCCTCACAATGGAAGAGGTTGCTCTGTTCCTGATAATGGAATTTACGGTACTAGTGATAACTCCTTTGACAGCTCTGCCCCTGATGGTCCGGAAAAAATGGCTGATCATGGGACCCACATTGAGGTCTCTGAAAATAAAGAAATTAAAAACAAGAGTTTAAGCATGAATCCCAATCCGTATCCACAGAAAAAAAAGCATAGATGGATGCCCTACCTGCTGGTCGTACTGGCTCTCGTTGCTATCATACTGGTGAGTCTTGCGTTAATCTCCTCCAATTTTGGTGTTGGTGGAAACTTGGGAAGTTCGGAGAAGGTAGCTGTTATCTATATCCAGGGCACTATCTTTTCCGGAAACGTTGCTGAAGGGCTTGGTTATGCTACTTCAGAAGCGATTGCAGGAGATATTCGCAGTGCTGCCGCAGATGATGGAGTCAAGGCAATTGTGCTTAGAATTGACAGTCCTGGAGGATCTCCAGCAGCAGCTCAAGAAATTGTAGAAGAAATTAAGAAAGCCCAGGCAAAAGGAATTCCTGTTGTTGTATCCATGGGGGACCTTGCAGCCAGTGCTGCATATTATATCTCTGCGCCGACTGATTACATTATTGCAAACCCCTCTACAAATACCGGATCTATTGGAGTGATCTGGGTCTTCCAGAATAATTCTCTCTCTAATCAAGAAACAGGTGTAGATTACTATGTTGCAAAATCTGGAGAAATGAAAGACATGGGAAGTACCTGGAGAGGACTTACTGATCAGGAAAAAGAGTATGCTGATTCTGTAGTTATGGATAGCTACGAAAATTTCGTAGCTGAGGTTTCTGAAGGGCGCAACATGTCCAGAAGTAACGTAAAATCTCTTGCTGATGGTCGCATATACACCGGAGTCAGGGCAAAGGAACTTGGGCTTGTGGATGGCTTTGGAAATATTTATGATGCAATTGACAAGGCTGCGGAACTTGGAGGAATTTCAGGGGAACCAAAAGTTGAATATATGAACAAGGCAAGTATTTCAAGGCTACTTTTGGGTTCGGATTCCAAAGGATCTAATGAGACAGCCAAACAGTCTGTCAGTTACTTTGAAGAAAGTCCATATGGAAGACTTCTTGCCTGAAATCCTAACAGAGCAGGTATTAATAAATAATGTGGTTTTAATTGCAAGCAGTTAAAATTCCGGATTTTTTAATTTTATTTTTTATCTTAATATTTTCCTGTTCTTTCTCTTCTTTTTCAACTTTGCTGATTTTCATAACAGCTTTACACCCGAAAAATCACAAAATATATATTCTCTCACATGCAGGATATCTCGGGCTTAATATGCTGGATCTTAAACTTGTACGTAATAGTCCCGATATAGTTAGACACGCTCTCATTAATAGGAATATGAGCACTGAGCTTATAGATAGCCTTCTTGAGTATGATATAGCGTGGAGAAAATGTCTCACCGAAGGTGATGAGCTAAAACATAAGCGCAATGTGGTCACCCGTGAGATAGCGAAGCTAAAGAAAGAAAATAAAGATACTTTATCCAAGATAGAGGAAATGCAAGGCATTAATAGCCGTATAAAAGAAATCGATGATATAATACGTGATTACAAGTCAAAAATACATGAAATAATGCTCCAAATCCCCAATATCCCATCTTCGACAACTCCGGTAGGTAAGGACGAGAATGATAATCCAGTTGTAAGGGTCGTTGGCGAGCCAAGAAAGTTCACGTTTACTCCAAAGCCCCATTGGGATATCGGAGAAGCACTGGATATACTCGACTTTGAGAAAGGAGCCAAGATTGCAGGTCAGGGTTTTACAGTCTATAAAGGAATGGGCGCAAAACTCGAAAGAGCGCTCATAAACTTTATGCTGGATGTACATGAAAGACAGGGTTATACTGAAGTTTTTCCACCTGTACTTATCAATGAAAAAGCTATGACTGGTACAGGTCAGTTGCCTAAATTTAAGGATGATATGTATCTGTGTACTGATGGTTACTATCTTGCACCTACAGCAGAAGTCCCTGTAACCAATCTCTTTATGGACGATTATATTGAAAAACTGCCTGTCTTCCTTACAGCGTATACTGCCTGTTTCAGGCGCGAGGCCGGAAAACACGGTCAGGACACCAGAGGCATTATCCGTCAACACCAGTTCAATAAGGTTGAACTTGTCAAGTTCGTAAAGCCGGAAACCTCATATGAAGAAATGGAAAAGCTTACCAATGATGCGGAAGAGATCCTTAAACTTTTGAAATTGCCATATCGTGTGGTAAATCTTTGTACTGGAGACATCGGATTCTCAGCAGCAAAGACTTATGACCTCGAGGTGTGGGTACCTACACAGGAAAAATACAGGGAAATCTCTTCGTGCTCCAATTTCGAGAACTTCCAGGCCAGA
The DNA here is from genome assembly GCF_000970025.1 of Methanosarcina barkeri MS. Classification (GTDB taxonomy): domain Archaea; phylum Halobacteriota; class Methanosarcinia; order Methanosarcinales; family Methanosarcinaceae; genus Methanosarcina; species Methanosarcina barkeri. Next base: position 4,031,402 of record NZ_CP009528.1, on the reverse strand, counting down.
AGGGCTAATATCCGCTTCAGGACTCCTGATGGCCCTCAGTTCGTCCATACTCTTAATGGCTCAGGTCTTGCTGTAGGGAGGACGGTCGTTGCGATACTCGAAAACTATCAGCGTGAGGACGGAAGTGTGGAAATCCCTGAGGTTCTCAGGCCATACCTCGGTGGGGCAACAGAAATTAGAAAGGAAGTCTAAACTTAAACTAAAAAAGTCTATATTTCGGCAGAAATTCTGGTAATCTAAAAATTGATCCCAAAACTGCTATCAACGCGGAGAAGCGTGGATGAATGGATATCGTGGATGAAGGATGTAAGGAGGTAGTTTTTCATTGCTTTTCTTGCTTTTAGGAGCTTTTTCCTCCTTCAATTCCTTAAATATTTATTCCGATAGGTGAAAAACTGCGTAATTCACTGTGTTTCTCTTTTTCTCAGACTTTTTGCATCTTAACTTTCTTGTCGATTTCCGGCTTTTCTCCTGCAGATTTTGTCCAGAAGCAGAATATTATTAAGTATCAGAGATCCACTCCATCCAAGAGGGATTGCCCAGGCAGGGCTGCCTGTAGACTTATCCACCTGCTCCGGGAGAAGGCCTGTACTGGTTGCTCCGGCAAGAGCCCATTTGAGGTAGCCAATTCCTTCACTGGTCAGTCTTTTCACTTTTTCTTCAGGTTTTTCTTCTTTTTCATATGAATTCTCATGCGTGGGAGCAGAGCTTTCTTTTTCATAGGAGAGTTCAAGGGCAAAGGTAAACATTGCTTCCGAAAGCCAGAGTGTAGTTACTACCCATGGGTTTCCATTTATGTAACTGTCATTTTCATACCTTTTGATGCCGTAACCGAGATTTATAGGTACTGAGAGTTTCTTTTGAATGTTCTCTATCATGAACTGAATCATATCCTTTTCCAGGGGGTCTTTTGCAGAGAGCATTCCAAAAGGGACATAGGTGCCTAGAATACTTGCATCAATCGTTTTGTCCAGTTTCTCGTTAATTACTCCTTTTGCAAAGTAGCCTTCCTGAAGCCAGAAACGGTCAATTGTGGCCTGTTTGACGAATTCTGCTCTCTTTTTCCAGCGCCTTGCCATGCCAGCTTCTCCATTTTCTTCAGCCAGATGGGAAGCACCCATGAGCCCGGCATAAATTGAAGCATTTGTATATGTAAAAATTCCGTAGTAAGTCTCCCAGAGATCCATGCATCTTTCGTGAATTCCTGACTTGGTCCGCTTCATCAGGTATTCGGCAGCCCTGAGTACCGAGACCCATACCTCTTCAAGAAACTCAGCTTTTTTCAGGCCTTCGAGAATTCCGTAATAAACATCCATAGCATAGAGTGTGGACCCGGTTTCGTCAATCTGAGTTGAGTAGTCAAAGTTGCCCCAGGAGGGAGCTATATCCCCATTTAGCCAGTAGCGTTGAAACCAGGAACCATCGGAGAGCTGAGTCTGGATGCACCATTTGAAAAACATGTCACAGTAACCTGGATAGCCTGAGTGCTTTAGTGCGAGCACGATTTCTGCAGCATCTCTGTTCCAGCAGAATCCATATCCTCCGCATTTCTCAAAGTTTGAGTCAAACTCCGGAGCAGCTACAAAAGACCCATATTCGCGGTCATTAAGGAGGTAAAGCATCAAAAGAGCTCGGTTATAGGCATTGAACAGATCTTGACGCAGGTTCTCGTATTCTTCGAGCCCTGGAATTTTGATTACCTGCTTTCTGGAAAGCCACATAACCCAGTGTTCCCGCGTCTTTTCAAAAATGTATTCAAGAGGCAGTTTTGAGAGCTCCTGCATTCTCTTATACAGGATGCGTCGGGAAGAAGCAGCGCCTATAAGGATCACAAACTCGTTTGCTCCGTCAGCCTCCAGTTCAAGATCCCAGCCAGCCGCGTTATTAATGTTTCCTATGTCTTCTTTATTCCCCTGAAGTTTTCCGTCTTCCATATCATATTTGGAATTCGTCCACCATATAGTATCCATTGCCTTTCCGATTTGCCACTCATTAAACTCTGGCTGGGAATATATCCCTATATGATAGTTTTGCCAGTACTGTACGAGCAAATGAATATCGGTATCGCAAAACCCGGAGTTTTTCTTGGAGGTTTCCCCTACGTTAAAATTCGAGTAATAAAAGAATTTTCCTGAAAGCTTTTTCTGGGACTGGACCTTAAACCTGCGGATAAGGACAGGCACATCAGGGTGCACAAGGTCAAGAATGGAAATACGGATTCCCGAATCATGATAAAGTTTTGTTGACACAATATTTGTGTCCTCTATATAATTCTGGATGCCGTGCCATTCGTTATCATTGGTCCAGAGAAGCCTTTCTCCTGTATGGATACAGGCGACGGATTCTTCGACATGCTGAGCATGGTCTCGACGGGGGTAAAAAAAACCTATGATCTCCCCTTTTTTTCCCATTGTTACAAGCAGATCGTCATTTCCGAGAATAACATTGGGTTGCTTTATCACCGCGTCACCCCTCTCATCTGGTATTCCTGGCTTGTACCGCCCGACGGCGCCGGCGAGATTATGTGTTCGCAGACTTCCTTTCCTGTAGCTTTACAGCTTACCTCTCTCACACTTATGTTTTTCCCGAAATATTCGGTCAGGTAACCTGCAAAATAACCGCTCATATAGGCACAAACTGGCTGTTCCGACCCTCCGTAAACATCAGCTATAAATGAGTCTTTCACAATGATTTTTCCTTCATAAGTTTTGGGATCACATTCGATTTCCAGAATTCCCCAGCCCACGCCTTTGAAGAGTTCTGCAAGCATGCTTGCAAAATTACTGTCATTAAGGTCCAGAATACTCTTGAAATACTTTGCTGCGTGAGTCCCACCCTTAAGTCCTGAAAGAGTGAGAAGCCCTTCTGCATGCGGCGCACTCTGGTTGAGAGTTTTAATGATATCAACAATGGTAAGTGCCCTTGCCATAACTCCCCTGACTCCTATAACATTTAGAGGGAAGTCCACGGAATAAACCATCCCGTATTCTGAAATCCCATATTCAACTTCATTTACAACTTCAAGTTCCTTTATTTTTTGGGCGAAACTTTCTGGATCAACATCTTTGTCAAGTTCGGTAAATACTGAATATTCTCCGGTTTTCTGTGTAATATTATCTAGATGACCAAACATAATGAAGGCGTTCTCTTTTTCGAGAAAGTCACTTATTAAAGACAGAGATCCGGGTTCTTTCGAGTAGATTATCTTAAACCATACAATCTGCGAGTTCTCATTGAAACCTGCAAACATGAATAAGTCTCTTACCATGTGACCTGACTCCCATGAATTAGTATGTGTTCTTTAGTTAAGCTATTGTGCGAAGTTTTCTGAATACCTGTGCTTTGAAATCCATAAGTACAGCCATGAAATTAACCGCTGCATCGAAAGGCGTGGAGTGAACACTGAAATATGAATGTACATCCCCATCTCCGAGCCATTTGGTACACATATAGTAATAATGGTCCGAAGTCAGCAGATGCTTCCATATATGCAGGATTTCAGGGTCCTCCGTCTTCCTCACAAAGGGCTCAAGCAGCTTTATTTCTTCAAAGCAGCGCCTTTGCATGTCGTTCCCAAGCCATGCGCTTGTATCGCGTTCCATATCAGCCCAGGAAATTGTGGAAAAGTCCCCAACATCGATATCAGCTACAGGTGAATATTTTTCGACAAGCTCAATAGGGGTGCTGAAGTCCAGTTGAGTCTTGAGTACTTCCCCGGGAAGTTCTTTCAGGAAGGAAAATATCCCGGTTTCTTTCCACTGATGCTCTCCAAAGGTCTCATAGTCCATAAAGATATTAACACAATTTTCATTATTCCCTGAAGCCCATGAGGCCCATTTCTTTGCAGTCAGGGGATATCCTTCCCACCACCTTGCAGAAAACCTGTATCCTATATCGTCACTCAACTTGTAATTCCTGAAGATAATAGGAAGTCCCGAACCTTTTGCCCTGTAAAGTACGTTGGGTGACCTTCCCTCAAGCATATGATCCGCTCCTTCGGTAAGGATCGCTCTGTACCCAAGATCCGAAACAAGCTTTGCTATAGTGTTATTGTAAAGCAGTTCGGTATTCCGGAATACCTGAGGTTTAACTCCCAGAAGGTCAAACATAATTTCTCTATGTTCTTTTATCTCCTCAATAAATTCGGTTTTGTCTTCAAAAAGACTTGATAGGGAATGATAAAAGGTTTCGTCCAGAAATTCCACTGCTCTGGTTTCTGCCATCTGCCGAAAGCCTTCAAGGGCATCTTTTCCCCAGAGTTCACATTGTTCGAGCAGGGTTCCGGTAACCGAAAGAGAAAACCTGAATTCTCCTTTATGTTCATCAAGAGCGTCCAGTAGGAGCCTGTTTGCAGGAATGTAGCATTTCCGAGCTACTCTTTCAAAGATCTCCCTGTTGCTTCTCTCGTCAAAATAGCGGAAAAAACCTGATCTGTCATCAGGCCAGAACCTGCGCAGTCTGAAAGGCTGATGTGCCTGGAAATACATGCAAACCGATGTCATGCTCCCTCCTCCAGCACAGCTCTCCTGAAATCGGACAGGATGGAAAAGTAATTGACAGCTCTTTCATATCCTTCCCTGAGATTCTCAGAATTCATAGAAAAAAAGATTTCACTCTGCTGAAGATAACCGAATATATGTTTAAGTTCTCGATAGTTTTTATTTTCTTTAAGCCCTGAGAGTTCCTCTTCAATTCTTACCAGTTCTCGCAGGTAAAGCTGCTGAGCATGGTTACCTAATGCATTATTTATTCCATATCGGATTGTCTGTTCTGTTCCCAGGGTAGGAAGTTTTAAGGGTTCAAATCTCCTGACAGCCTCAGAAGGTGTGAGCATGTCAATGCCTCTGGACTTTAAGGCTTCTGGAAGCATCCTGATAAAATCGTCTATCATACTTTTGTTTCTGTAGTGAAAGCAGAGGCTTGTATAATTAAAATAAAGAGTCAGGATATCACCTTCCATGCTGGCAATCCAGTCTGCAAACTTTTCCGGAATAAGAGGATAGCCTTGCCAGTTTTTTTCCGAAAAGCGCAGTTCAAGGTCTTCGCTAAGGTTTATATGCCTCAACAAAGTCGGAAGATGGTTCTCAAAGACATGTACAGGGTCATATCCGTTCATGAGGTTCCTGGACCCCTCGGCGATAAGACAGTTATAACCCAGGTCGGTAAGAATCTTCTCTACTCTTTCGGTGTACAGAAGCTCTGTGTTTACGAAGGTTTTAGGGGTAATATCCAGTAATTCCCGAAGCATTTCCCTGTACATGAGCACTTCTTCCTTAAACCAGGAAAGATCGGGATATAGCGAACTCAGGGAGTGATAACTGCAGCTCCCTGTGAATTCTACGCCTCCATTTTCCCCAAATTCACGGAATGATTCGAGAAGTTCGGGGTCCCATCTACACTGTCCAAGGAATGGTCCGGATAGATCAAAGGAATATTTTCCTCCTCTTTCTATGGACTCCATAATCAGATCATTAAGACGTAAAAACTGTCGGCTTGTTTTTAAAAATTTTGAAAAAATACTATTCCGGTCAAAATACCGGTCCATTTCAGGCACCCCGAAAAATCCCTCTACAGGCCAGTACCACTTAGGACTGTAAGGCAGATGCACTCCCATACAGATGCATACAGCTTTCATAACACAGTATTCTAGTGCGGAAACCTACTAAAAACTATTGTTTTGGTTAACTCAAAACTATTTTTTATGCCCAAACCTGAACTTGCAAGGAATCAGAAAATACTGATAATAACTCAAGGGTAAAAAGAACAACTTAAATTAAAAACAAATTAAAAGGTAAGATAGAATGGGATTCCATCTAAATTGGAAGCAAAGAAAATCTCTTGGAAGCAAAGAAAGTCTCATGCTTCCAAAAACAAGGCATGGGCGAAAAAACCGCAGCTTTGTAAGTTATTTCACTTGAGTGAAACTTATTTACGTGAAACTTATTTACAATATTTCTCAGCCCTCTTGAGCGAAGCGAAAAGGGCACCGTCCTCCCGAGACGGGACTCGGGTGACGGAACTCGGGTGACGGAACTCGGGTGAAGAAATTCGGGGACTTTATCTCATCATAAACCTTGTCAGGCTGCTGTGTGCGTCGGAGATTTCTTTGAGGGAGAGGGAAATCTCGAAGTCTTTTCCTTTTACTTCAAGGGAATTGCCTTCGACTTTGCCGATTATCATATGAGGCACATCTTTGAGGATTTCAAGTACAGCCTCTGGTTCGCCTGTAGCAAGTAAAGCTCTTGCTGGAGCTTCTGAAAATAATAGTTCCTCAGCTTTTAATTCTGAAACTTCACTCAGGTCTACTTTTGCACCGTAGTTCTTGCACATCTTCGCAAGTCCTGCGGCAATTCCTCCAAGGGACAGGTCGTGTGCCGAGCTGAGTTTTCCGCTCCTTGCAGCTTTGATTACGGCTTTTATTATCTCAGGAGCATTTTTCGGGACAGAAGGAACTTTTCCGGCATTCTGGGCCTCTAAACAGGCATAGTATTCGGAACCTCCCATATCTGCAGTTGTCTCTCCTACCAGGATGATGGTGTCTCCGGATTTTGCAAAGAAGCTTGAAGGAAGAGGAGTCTCAAGGTTGACTTTCCCTATTATTCCTATTGAAGGGGTTGGGATAATTGCGGTCTTAAATTCATCGCTTTCGTTATACAGGGAAACATTTCCTCCCACGACTGGAATTGAGAGCTCCCTTGCCCCATCTCCAAGCCCAAGTACGGAGTTTTTGAGTTGCCAGTAGATTTCCGGACGATCCGGGTTCCCAAAATTCAGGCAGTTTACAATCGCAAGCCCTTCAGCCCCTTTTACTGCAAGGTTCATGACGTTTTCAATTACTATATTCTTTCCTCCGTTATAGGGGTCAAGAAGGGTAGCTCTTGGCTGGCAGCCGCAGGAAAGTACGAGTCCTTTTTTATCAGTTATTTTGAGCACGCCAGCGTCTTCTCCGGGTTTGACAATTGTTCTTAACTGGACTTCATGGTCGTACTGCCTGTAGATCCATTCTTTTGAGGCAATATTGTAGGAAGAGATAACTTTCAGGAAGGCTGCCTTAAGGTCTTCCGGAGTTTCGGGGGCTTTACTTTCTTCAACCTGAGGAACAGGAGCTACTGAGGATTTCTCACAGGTCGGAGCTCCACCTGTCAGGAAATCAATTGGAATATCTACAACGACTTCCCCTTTGAACTCAACCGTGTAGTTTGGTTTCTCTGTTAAGTATCCAACTACGGCCCCATTAAGGTCGTACTTTGCTACCAGAGCAAGTACGGCATCAACGTCTTCAGGAGCTACTTCAAAGACCATGCGCTCCTGAGATTCTGCAAGCAGGATTTCATAAGCATTCATATTGGGTTCGCGCTGGGTCACGGCATCTGCAATAATATAGGCTCCAAGTCCTCCCTTTGCAGCCAGTTCCGCGCTTGCTCCTCCAAGACCGGCGGCTCCCAGGTCTTTGCAGGATTTTATATAACCCTTTTCCATGGCTTCCAGTGTCATTTCGATTACGAGCTTTTCAGTATACGGATCTCCCACCTGGACGCTTGGGCGGTCTTCGGCTTCGGCTGATTCGGAAAGGTCCCTGGATGCAAAGGAAGCTCCTCCAAGTCCGTCTTTTCCTGTGCTGGAGCCTGCGAGCACAAGTTTGTTTCCGGCTTTCTGGGAGCGGGCAGTTATGACCTCATCTTCCCGGCAGAGCCCTACTGCAACAACATTTACAAGAGGGTTTCCACTGTATTTTCGGTCAAAGAAAGTCTCACCATTGACCACTGGCACTCCTATGCAGTTTCCATACCCTGCAATTCCCTTAATTATCTGTTCAAAGAGAAACATATTTTTTGGAGTGTCCAGAGGCCCGAAATAAAGTGGGTCCATAAGGGCTATTGGTCGGGCTCCCATGGAGATTATATCTCTTACGATGCCTCCTATACCTGTAGCAGCTCCGTTGTAGGGGTCGACATATGAAGGGTGGTTATGGCTTTCCATACCTATGGCAAGTACATAGCCATCATCAAATTTTATAATTGCAGCATCGTCCCCAGGGCCAATAATTACGTTTTCGCCCTTACTGGTAAAAGTTTTCAGGAGAGGAGCACTTGAGCGGTAGGAACAGTGTTCGCTCCATAAGTTTAAAAAGCAGCCCTGTTCTACCAGGGTGGGCTCTCGCCCCAGTTCTTTTTTAATAATCTTAAGGTCTTCTTCAGGTAACATTGCCTTGCCTCTGATACTTAGTCCTTTTTTGGATGCCGAAGCTCTGGTTTTTTCTTAATAGAATTGATTATTCCCTTAAATTCAAGAGTTTCAGTATTAGCGTTAACAGTTTATGCCGCAATAAAGGGATAAGAATTAAATAAATATTTCTAACTCAAGTCTTTTCAAAAAACTGCTTGACAGCAAGCCTTTTAATAAAAGCTTGACCGAAAACCTTTTAGGAAAAGGTTTTATCGAAAAATCATAGCAACGACGAGATCAACATCGTAACGGTTGTGGTACAACCCTTTTTAAAAAAGGCTTGACCGAAAAGCCCCTTGAAACGACGTGATCAAACGAGTCAACGGTTACGCATAAGAGTATTGAATTACAATAAAGATGTTGAACTGAACCAAGAAAGTTGAATTACAGGATAGAGTTTTTTCATTCTTTCTGGATTTCTGTGACTATTAAATCTTATAGCAAGCTTTCTACTCTTGCATTTTTTCACGAATATCATACTGGATGAAAAGAAGATGATGATCATTGATACAGGGTTCAAGGTTATTTTTCTGAGTTGCATATTATGATCGATCAATTGAGGCTTCTTTCTGAAAAATGATCTTGAAATTTTTACTGATTGAGAATAAAATCGGTTTTATTGAGTATGAAATCGATTTTGGAATAAGCTAAGGATAAAAAGATTTAAAATAAAGTGGATGAAAGAAATATGTTAAAATTATATTTGCTGGATCATTTTTTCCACTTTTATTCCAGATTCGGTAAGGGAGTACATTTCTTCCTTTTTTGTAATTAATTCCTTCTGTTCAAGTTCATCGAGAGTTTTTGCAATGGTGGGATGTGCAACTCTCAGGGTTTTTGATACTCTTTTTCCTTCCATTTCTCCTTTTGAGGAAAGTAAGGAGAGCACTTTTTGCCTTATACTGTTTCCGTTTACAAAACCTATTAAATCGTTCAATTCGTTCATCAGGTGCCCCCGATTTATTAGTATAATACTTTTATACTGCTATATTTATATAATAGAAGTGCATATATATGTGATAGCAGGTTATAGAAAGAGATGAAATTCAAGATATATCTAACTTGTCGCTGGTATGAAAGGCTTTTTCCGGCAAAATCAGGTATTTTAAGCTTTTTTAGCTTTCTCAGCTCTTTGATTTTTCGGCGTAGATCCTTTCCCAAAGCGTTAATATTTTGAATTCCTTTCAGATACCCAGCTTTTTCACTTGCAGTTTGTAATGATCTGTATTATTCACCAATGATCATGTTGTTAAATTTACTCTATAAGTAAACATTATAAAACTAACATTACAAATGAATATATTAATATATAAAAAAATTAAACAATACTAAAGCTCTGATTGGCTTTTTATATTGTCAAGAGTTTCGGGCTAGTAACTGAAATTCAATATAAAGTGCCTGTAAAATACCATTAGGCTTTAATACCTTCATTGATAAGTACTTTATATCTATCTAGTTATTTTTAGATGTAAGTTACATATACAATGATTACAAATTCGGAGGATATACCAACAAATGAGCAGCGGAATGTGCCCAGTATGTGGGCTTCCAAAAGAACTTTGCATTTGCGAAGAAGTTGCAAAAGAGCAACAGAGAATTACTGTGAAAGTAAATAGAAGAAGATACGGCAAAGAAGTTACCGTTGTAGAAGGTTTCGACGCAAGTGAAATAGATCTTCATGAACTGTCCACTTATCTTAAATCAAAGTTTGCATGCGGCGGTACGGTAAAGGGAAATACTGTGGAACTTCAGGGTAATCACCTGGCCCGCATGAAAGAAGTCCTCATGGAAAAGGGTTTCTCTGCTGAACAAATCAAAAACTAAATCCTGACGAGGTTCAGGAATAAACCGGGTCTGAGAAATAGCAATAATATTATTTAGCAATAACTTTTCAGGTCTGGAATTACTATATTTTTGTCAGTATTTAAATAGCATGCGTTTTGGGTAAATTAAGAGATACTTCTACTCAAAAAGCAAAAGTATATGGATATCTAACTAATTGATAAATTTATGGATGTAATCCTGGTTAAGAGAATCTCTCAAAATTTACCTGATTTATGTGGTGTTGGTCTCCCATGAAAACAACATGTGAAATTATGGTACAGAAAGTCTTGCCCGCAATTAGGGCAGAACTTTCCAGAACAATGATCTTTGAGCATGGGTGCACGCAGCAGGATGTAGCGGACATCCTGGAGCTTTCAAGGGCTGCGGTATCCCAGTACGTGAGTGAAAAACGTGGGGCTGAAGTTGATTTTTCCGAGGAGACTCAGAACGAAATTCGGAAATTTGCATTAGTGCTTCTAAATAAAGACCTATCCTCTCAGGAAAAGGTAGATGGCATGTGCAACGTTTGCAGGTTTGTTCAGAAATCCGGCTGGCTATACAAGAACGCTCCTGAAGCTAAAGCCTGTATCATCTGCGAGGATACGGATTTAAAGTGAATGGAACACTGTGTATTAAATGTAAAGGAAAGGGACTTTGTGGGCGTCTCCGTTGTCCAATCCTTGAAAAATTCAAGTCTTTTCAGTCCATCGCTCCTGTAATCTCTGGAGATTCGGTTTTTGGAGCATCTCCTCCTGCTGTTTTTGTCGGAAGTTTTGGTTACCCCAGGGTCTCTGCAGGCCCGCTTATTCCCCCTCTGGCAAATGAGAGCGAAGCCTCAGTTTTTGAAGATACCTCAGCCTGGGCAAACATGCAAATTCAAGACATTATCTCCATGCGTTCCCGCATGGTCAGGGCAAACACAAATTTCCATGTAAAGGATGCCCGCAGCAAAGAAAACCCTCTTCTTGTAAAAGCGCAGGAACTTGCCCTCTCCAGAAAGCCAGTGGATACCGAAGCCTGGTTTTTTAAAGCCCCTAAACAGGAACTCAAATTCGATGCCGTACTGACGCCTATGGGGCCGTCAGGGCTTGTCAAAAACTTTGAACTTGCAGAAAATCCGAATGTTCCGAAAAAAGTGGATTACCTTGTCTACGACACTGACGCCCTGGCAAAAGATGCGGTGCTTGAACTCTATAAAGGGGATATTCCGGCTGAACATATTACTCGCCTGTTCTCAATTGGCCTGCTCGGAAAAGAACGAAAAATCGTGCCAACACGCTGGTCAATTACAGCCGTGGATGATATGGCAGGAAAGGAACTTGCAGACCGCATAAAGGACTTTCCCTGGGTCTCAGGGATCCAGCTTTTTAGCGGGACTCATTTCGGGAACCATTTTGAAGTCCTTATCCTTCCACAGGCTTATGCCTTCGAACTTATAGAAATCTGGCTCCCAAAAGCAGTCTGGTCTGGAGAATCAAGCTGGATTGGGGAAGACAGCGAGAGTTACGATGGAAAAAAAGGTTATTCTCCCCTGGCTGGAGGCTATTATGCCTCACGGCTGCCTGTGCTTGAATATCTGACAGAAATCAAAAGGCAAGCCTCGGTATTTGTACTTCGGGAGATAACTCCAGATTACTGGGCTCCCCTTGGAGTTTGGGTCGTTAGAGAGGGCATGAGAAAAGCTCTTCGGAACCCTCCAAAAAAATTCGATTCTCTCGAAGCTGCAGTTTCGGACCTTGCGGGTAGGATAAGCACACCAAAATCCGAATGGATGCAGCAGGCAAAGATGCTTTCAGATTTCCGTTTTCAAACGACTCTGGATTTCTTTTTTAAATAAGGATAGATCACTGACTATATTTTAAAAACAAAAATAAGCAGGCAGGAAAACTTTAAAGCCTTTTATCCGGCTTATTCAGGTTTCCTGACCTTTTTTCACGTTTATTCAAATATTTCGGGCACTATGCGCCGTGCAACTTCTTCGTAAGCTTTAGAAATATCGCCTTTGTCAAATCTAAAGACATCTTTGTCCATTGACTGACCGGTCTTCTTGTCCCAGAACCGGCAGGTATCGCAGGAAATCTCATCTGCAAGGATGATTTCTCCGTTCCTCCTTCCGAATTCTAGTTTGAAATCCGGAAGTAAAATGCCTTTTTTGTCCAGATAGGGCACAAGCAGTTCGTTAATTTTCAGAGCGAATTTCCTGAGTGTGGCGAGCTCTTCCGGTGTTGCTAACCCAAGTGCAAGAGCAATATCGTCATTTAGCATGGGATCTCCATACTCATCGTTTTTGAAGTCAAAAACAAGTACAGGAGTCTTGAAAACCGTGCCTTCTTTAATGGGATATCTTTTTGTAATCGAACCTGCGGCAATATTCCTGACAATGACCTCGATTTTTATAATCTCGACTTTCTTCACAAGCATATCGATGTCAGAAAGCATTTCGACAAAATGAGTCTTTATCCCCTCGGCTTCGAGCATCTCAAAAATTTTTTTTGAGATCTGAGCATTATAATACCCTTTTTTTTCCATTTCCCCTTTCTTTTCTCCGTTAAATGCAGTCAGACTGTTTCGGAATTCGGTAATAAGGGTGTCAGGATCATCCGTCTTATAGATAGTTTTTGCTTTCCCTGAATAGAGTTGTTCTCTTGTCATGCAATGGTCCTCTAGGGATAATTCTGGATTTCCTTAGATAGAGATATCTTAGGAATGATAGTTTTAATATACTAGTTCTGATAATGCAGAAGTTTTGATAATTCCGTGATATCCCAGAAACAAGCTATATAGATTGAATTGTCTCTAAGATGCGAAAATCTACGCGGAGACAATTAGCTATTTCCAGAATTCACAATTACTCTCTGAAAGTGAGACATTTTTCGGGATTGCAAATGCTTTTTCCGAAAATATGCTTGACTCCCGAAAGAGATAGAATAGATGATAATGTGTTCTGCTAGATAAAGTTATCATCTCCAGCCGGTTTTTTTCCTTTTACTGCCGGCTGCTTCGTAAATTTTATCATCGAAGAAAACCAATTACTTGGTTTAACAAATTAAAGACGAATTTAAGAACTTACCGCATTTGAGTGCCCAACACTTGATAGTGGATTAGTCCAAGCATGCAACAGGTAAAAACATGTCAGGCACTATATTAGATATCGTAGAACTACTGCTAACTGCAGAGATCTATAATCGCTATCCAGAACTGGATGTAAATGATCTTCCAAAAAACATCCGAAAAAACTACTGGAGTAGCACAGAAAAAACAGTTCCCAAACCCATCACAGCCACATTTATTCGTATTGAAAAATTGTATGGGCTTAAGGATATCGAAAAAATCGTAAGGAACGTCCCCTTCATAAATACTGACAAGTCTCACTTTGAACTTCGTCTGAGCGCTTTCGAACTTGCTGCAGAATGGTTTGAAAAGCAGGAAGGTTCCCAGGAAAGGATTGAAAATAACCCTGTCCTGGCTTATTACTTTGAAAAAATAAGAAAGGATGAGGCTGCAAATTATGCGCTTGCAAAGACGAAAATAAGTCCTAAGGAATCCGATAGGGAATGGATAGAGTCCAAGATAGCGGAGATTCGGAAAGAGGACAAAAGCGAAGATATGCTGAAACTCGCGGTTATTATCGCTCCTGAGGATGTAAAACAAAAAGTCAGAGACCTTGTGCTCACCGGGGAACAGAAGAACGAAGTTGAAAAGATCACAAAAGCCATCGAGTACAGGGAATACCTGCGGGAGATCGGCTTGCATGATATCGGAAAACTCCTGTTTGTCGGTCCTCCTGGAACCGGAAAGACCTCGGTTGCCCGTGCACTTTCAGAACGGCTCTCAATCCCGTTTGTTGAGGTCAAACTCTCCATGATAACAGATCAGTATCTTGGTGAGACTGCAAAGAATATTGACAGAGTCTTTTTGCTTGCAAAGAAATTGAATCCCTGCATTCTTTTCATAGATGAGCTCGATTTCGTAGCAAAAGCAAGAACGTCTGACGAGAATGCTGCCATTAAGCGAGCAGTAAATACCCTTCTTAAGGCCATAGATGAGATCAGCCTTGTGGATCATGGAGTTCTTCTTATTGCCGCGACCAACCACCCCCGCATGCTCGATAGTGCAGCCTGGAGACGCTTTGACGAGATTGTTCATTTTCCCCTCCCTGACCTTGAGATGCGTAAAGATATACTGAATATCGTAACCCGGCACATCGAAGGGGATTATGACACAGGGGTAATTGCGGAATTGACAGAAGGTTATTCAGGTTCGGACCTGCGTGTCGTTATAAGGGAAGCTGTCCTGGGTGCTCTTCTCGAAGAGCGTAAAATACTTACCCAGCAGGATCTGCTGGACGCTGTAGACTCTTTCAATGAGAGGGCTGGCCTCAAGTCCGAAGAGTACGATAGGAAGAAGTAAAAATGAGGCTAACACTTCTTGGGACCGGCGATGCTGTCGGGACTCCTAAAATTGGATGTAATTGCCCTGCCTGCGAAGACGCCCGAAAAGGTGGAAAAAGTCAGCGTCTTCGTTTTTCTATCCTTGTAGAGTCCGATAAGGGCAAGATCCTCATTGACACCAGCCCTGATCTAAGGCAACAATTTCTCAAACAAAACCTGTCTTGTGTAGATGGGGTAATCTGGACGCATGGACATTATGACCATTACTCCGGATTTGGAGAGTTCTACAGAGTTCAAAATAAGGTTGATGTTTATGGGGTTCAGGAAAATATTGAATACATAAATCGGTTCGTTTACTTCCTGAAACCCAGGTATCATTATGTGAAGCTCTATGAGCCCTTCGAGCTAATCGGGCTGCAATTCACTCTTTTTAAGGTCAACCACCCTCCTGTAGAAGTTCCTACAGGGGTTATAATCCGTGAAGGCGATAAAAAAGTAGTGATTACAGGAGATACAAACTCAGAAATTCCCGAAGCCAGCCTGGAACTTCTGAAAAATCCGGATCTTCTTATTGCAGATGCTATAGTGCCACCTAATATCCATATCAAAAAACACATGAACTCAGAAGAGGCTATGGCACTTGCAGAGCAGCTCAATGCAAAAAAAATAGCTTTGATCCATCTCAGTCATTTATTTCGTCCTCATCATATCGAATCCTTATTTTTACCTCTTGGATACGATGGGCAGGTTTTTGAGTTTTAAAAATTTTTAAAATATTGTAATCACCACTTTATATTTTTTCTAAAACTCCTGTTTAAATTGATTGAGGATCTTTGTCTAACACGATCTTTCTTTTTATTCCTTATGTTAGCTCTATATATTCTGGATCCCAAAAACCATTAATGAACCCTAAACGTATTCGGACTATTCTATCCGGGAAACCAGGCAAAGGACCGGTTGCTTATTGGATGAGCCGTGACCAGAGGGTTGAGGACAACTGGGCTCTTCTTTTTGCCCGAAAAATAGCGTTGGAAGCCGATGTGCCTTTTTTTGTGGTCTTTTGTCTGGTAGATGGATTTCTGGAAGCTATAAGAAGACAATATGAGTTTATGCTCAGAGGGCTGCAGGAAGTTGAAGCTACCCTTGCAAGGAAAAAAATTCCATTCTTTTTCCTTCGAGGAGACCCTGAAGAAGAAATTCCATATTTTATTGAGAAACATGAGATTGGAACTCTTGTTACTGATTTTAGTCCACTTAGGATTAAGAGGACATGGACAAAAAAAGTCGCATCAGGCATTAAGGTACCCTTCTTTGAGGTGGATGCTCATAACGTAGTTCCCTGCTGGGAAGCTTCTAAAAAGCAGGAATATGCTGCCCATACTTTCCGTCCTAAGCTCTTAAAGCTCCTTCCTGAATTCCTTACGGAGTATCCTGAGCTTGAAGCAAATCTCGAATTTCCTGAAATCGTCATGATATCCGGAAAATCTGAAACGTTTTCAGAAGTTCAAAAAAGTGGATTTGAAACTCGTCTTCCAGGGGAGTTTCTTAAAGAAAAAGCCGGTTTCTTACCTGATATCGCGCTTTTCGAAGCTGGAGAAACAGCTGCACGAAAAGTTATGGCTGAATTTCTCACTAATAAACTTGACTCTTACTCCACCCTGCGAAATGACCCAACTAAAGATGCCTTATCCAATCTCTCTCCTTATCTGCATTTTGGACAGATCTCGGCTCAAAGGGTAGCTCTCAAAGTAGAAAAAGCAAAAGCTGACTTGAAATCAAAAAGAGTATTTCTCGATGAGCTCCTTGTGCGTAAAGAGCTTGCCGATAATTTCTGCTATTATAATCCTTTTTATGATAGTTTTGATGGCTTTCCTGAATGGGCAAAGAAAACCCTTAATTCTCACAGGCATGATCAAAAAAGTCATGTCTTTACATTGGAAGAACTGGAAACAGGAAGGACATACGATCCTCTCTGGAACGCCAGCCAGATAGAACTTCTTAGTAGAGGGAAAATGCACAGCTATATGCGGATGTACTGGGCAAAGAAGATTCTCGAATGGAGTGAATCGCCCGAAAAAGCCCTCGAGACTGCAATCTACCTAAATGATAAATACGAATTGGACGGACGAGACCCGAATGGATATGCAGGAATTGCCTGGAGTATCGGGGGAGTTCATGACCGCGCCTGGAAGGAAAGGGAAATTTTTGGAAAAATAAGATACATGAGTTATGAGGGTAGTAATAGAAAGTTCGACGTTAAATCATATATTGAAAAATATTCAGCTTTGTAGAAATCCTCAATTTTATCTAAATAACTTATGCCACTTTTTTGTTTACGTTGTATGTTGAGATTTTAATTTTTATCGATAGGTATACAAGCTTACTGGAACTTAGAGTTACATTTTTCCTCTATGATTGAACTGCTTCGCCTGCTTCCAGAAGCAGAGCTTAAAATGAATCTGTTTCTTTATATAGGCTGGCCTTCAAACCTCCCAATCAGGAGGTAAACATAATTGGCATTAAAGCATTAAGTTAATATTTATCCTGATGTTTTTATTTTATTAAATGAATTTATACGGTGTACAAGCATGAATCAGCATTACTTTTCTCTGGATAATTATTATAAGTATTTCATAGGTTTTGACGGCATTATCCTTACTTTCTTAATAATAAAAAGTTATCCAGCTGTTGTTAATTTAGCAACAAAAGATAGCTTTTTTATTCTGTTAGTAGGAGCATTTTGCATATTAATTGATAATTGGAATCGAAAATCAATAAAGTACAGGTTATACGTTGAGCTATATGAAAACGAGTATCAAGCTATTTCTGACTACAAGGCTGGTAAAATATTCATAAACTTAATTTTTTATGTAATCTCTATATATTTAGTATCTGGTTTATTTGGTGCACTCTGATACTTGCCAGTGTGACTTTCATGAAGGAGTTGATTCTTTAACCTGGGCTTGAGGACAAGGTTTTAATTAACTTAACTTAACTTAAATTACATTAAATTAAATTATATTAAATTAAATTACATTAAATTAAATTCCTTCTCTTCTATCTTTTTTATTTAAAAAACTCTAATTTTTATATTAGTCACATATAAATACAAGTACATCGGATTTTAATATGGGAGTTTTTATATTTCTCCTGGCTATATAATATAGGAAATAACGCAAAAAGGGAGTGGTATCTATGGCAGTAAGAAATCCAGTAGATTTGCTCGCACTTATACTTGTTATAGTGGGCGGATTAAACTGGGGGCTTGTAGGTCTCTTCGACTTTAACCTTGTAGATTATATCTTCGGGGCAGGAAGTACACTTTCGAGAATTGTGTACATAATTGTCGGGCTTGCGGCACTTTATACGATTTATTTCGCTACAAGAGCTGATACGTATCAAGCTCGTGAGGCTCCGGTACACCACTAAATTAAAAAATTGAAAAAGCTCCTTTGCGGTGTAATACTGTGAAAGAGACCTTAACCAGCGATGTTTTTTCAGAAGGCTGGATATGTTATTAAGATAAGGGGTTATTTTTATTCCTTTCAAAAATTTTATTCTTATTTTTTATCTTCATTTTTACTGATTTTAAGAGTAAAGTGGCTTTTGGGCTAGACTTATTAAATAATCATTCTTTTCTCGAGTTTAAACCTTATCCTTTATGCCTCCAGGGCAACAATGCAGCTTCAAATGCCAGAAAAGGTCCTATAAACAATCCTGCCCAGAACAAAAGCCCAGCTATTCCCAGGACAGAGAAGTAAAGCCGTTTTCTTGCGGACCCAGTGCCGTAACTTTCATCTTTGAGGCTTAAGGCTATTGCAATAACTCCAATGCCTACACTGACAAAAATTAAAATGAAAGTAATAACTACTTCTGAGGAAAATGAACTTTTACTCAGTGAGATCATCATCTGGAATATGTATGACATTCCTGTGCCAAGAAAGAAGAGGCCCGCAAGTATTCCTGAGATGCATGCAGTACTGAACCCGGCTACAGTTTCTCTTTTTAAGAAAATTGCTAGAAGCCCGACTGCAAGAATTAGCACAAGTGGAGTAAAAATCAAAAACAGTCCCTGGCCCTCCCAGCGGTAAATCTTTATCTGGTTCAAGGGTATGGATATCCATTCCTTCAAGGTAAAAGTTTCTTTGTATCCTAGAATTAACCCATAATTTCCTTCTCTTGAGATTTCTCTTTCCTGCAGACTTTTTTCATCTATTGTGTCTTCTCCTTTTCTCGAACTTGCTCCATCTATTGTATCTTCTCCTTTTCTCGAACCTGCTTCCTGTATTGCACCTACTGCAACGCAATATGTTCCACTTTCCGGAGCTTTGATATCGAGCTTAACAAGTGAGTAAAAGGCACTTGGGGTAAACCCTTCGTATACAGGGCTCTCGGGCAAGCTGTAGGAAAGCACTTTTGCCCCATACCCTTCGGGCATTTTCAATTTTTCGGGTACTTTTCCTTCTTCCGTAAGTCCCGGCCCGATAAGAATCAGGCTTGGGATAAAACCCTTATTTCCATCTTCAACGGGAATAGTGAGTCCGAGTACAATTCTTTCTCCTTTTTCTACATTAAAACTGTAATACCGAAGATCTCCAGAAACAAGCTCTCCATAAAGCACCCTTGATTTCGAAGGGTCTTCAATATGGATTGCTGTTTCAGGACTTTTTCCTCCCCCTCCGAATACTGGCACGTGGGCAAGCGCAGGAGCGGATAAAAAGTATATAACAACTAGTAGAAAAATTCCAGAAAACCAGAGTGTGCCCTGTCTCATGGACTATGTTTTCTCAAATAGTATGTAAATATGTATAAGAATAAAGAATCAGACATAGAACATAGGTATTAATTTTCGTGTTAAGTAAACTCTTCTTCTCCGATAAACCTTTCTTAGATGTGCCAGGAATTCATCTTATGAGAATCTGGGACATACCTCCTGAGAAGATGTGCAGGCAGCATCTTCTAGGGGAACACCGTGAGTTACATGCTCTCTGGTCTATAATTACCAATAACAAGAAAGCCTATGCACACCATCCAGAGACCATGCGCTGGAGGGGAAAGCTCAAAGCGCTCTACCTGAGGCATGAAGCTCTGGTCGAGGAAATGACAAGACGAGGTTACAAACACCACACTCCTCTTGACCCTGCCCTTGCGACAGGAAAAGCTGTTCAGGACGAGTTTGTGGATTCTTATGAAGAACAGGTCCGGCTCCTTAAAGAAAGAGGGTGCGATTGCAGGGTTTGAATTAGAATCTTTCAGGAAAATTCGGATTCAGCTTTCCTACCAAGAGATTCTTTTTCTTCTGCTGAGAATGTTTTTTCGATTATAAGAGAAAAGAGAAGAAATAGTGGAACGCATACTGCTATCCGAATTGCCGTGAACCTGGCTCCCATATATGAAATCTCATACAATAAAAGGGGAAGTTTTGCAGTGGACCATACTCCCAGGAAAAACAAAACATACGCCAGTTTTGCCTTTTTCTTTATAAGGAGCATTGCAATGGGAAAGGCAATATAAAGGGGACCAGCGGCAGCAGAACCCAGAAATAGAGCTGTAAGCACTCCTTTAAGTCCCGAAGCTTCCCCCATATACCTAATAAAAGTCTCTTTAGGAACCCAGGCATCCAGCAAGCCCATGAGGACGAAAATAGGAGGAATCAGGCCGAGCATTTCCTTCATATTTGATAAGGATATATTGAAGGCCTTTATGCCTTCAGTTTTGTCTGTAAAGTATAAGGCTATTATAACAAAAGCAAAGACTATTACAAACCTGAATTTTTTTACTACGGCAAATGCTCTCGTTTTTATACTCCTATTTTCTGATCTGGCAGTTAGCCTCCCTGAGTTCATGCTGGAACGTATGGATTTCATATTCGGGTTTTCGAGACCGGTGTTCATACTGTCAGCATTGATGTCAGTGTTCATTATTACATCAACTTCCAGATCACCATTGTGAAGACTAAAGATATTACCAGTGCAGATGCATTTCTCAGAATTGCCATACGTTTGCTGAAATACTTGATCTCCAGAGGCAGGGTTACAACTCCTACTGCCATAAGGGAAGAAACAAAGGCTGCAATCTGTGCGTATCCTGCTCCGGCATCAAGAAGGGTAGCCCCAAGCGGAAAAGCAACAAAACCCGGAATCATTGTAATGGATCCTGCTGTTAGCGAGAGAACTACCCCGAAGAAGCCTGAATTGGAGCCTATAAGCTTTGATATAATATCTGGACTTAAGATTGCTAGGGTAATTCCTGCAAACATCATAACTGAAAGGATTTCCGGGAGAATACCTGAAAAAGATTTCCAGGCTTTCAGGAGAGCGATTTTTGTTCTTTTCTTATCCTTCAAGTAAGAAACGGTAAGGAAAATAAATGCTAAAGCATAAAAGTATGTACTGTTCAGGAGAACCCCTCCATTCTGTATTTACAGGAATTCCAGGGCTTCAGTTTTGTAACTTTTCGTAAGTTTCCAGGAAAAAATCCAGGTCTCTTTTTCTCCTTTCAATATCCTGCTTGAGTTCACCCAACTTTTCGATTCCTTTTTGGGTTATCTTATACCATTTTTTTGCTGGGCCTGGTTCTGAAGTGTCCCAGTATGCTTCAACTGCTCCCTCTTTTTCCAGATCGTTAAGTGCCCTATAGAGCGCAGGAGTATCTATCAGATTGAAAGGCATTTCTTTGTCAAGTCTCTTGAATAAAAGGGCTCCATAAGCGGATTTCTGTGCCAGGAAGAGCAGTATAAATGAAGGTGTATGACGGAAGTATGTGTTTCTGGGCATAACAACACGTTTGATTCTTTTTAGGGGATTGGAGATTTTAGTTTTATAGCAGTTCGATTTATATTCAGACAATATCTAGGTGTTAATTACACTAAGATATTAATTACACTAAGATACTAATTACATCATGATATTAATTACATCAAAGTGTAACTTACACTAAGATGTTTTTGTATATATGCTTTCTGCTTTAAACTTGAGTTTTATTCTCCTATTCTGTTATTCTCTTTTAAGAAAAGAAATCAACTATATATAGATACCGATAACTTAATATTCTATTATCTCTATTAATATAGAGAGACATATTTTATAAGAAAAATAAAATTCAAAGATTTGCCTTAGTAAAAAGGGAAAGTCTAAAACCTTCTGTAATGTCTGAAACCCCGTGTTTTTGTTGTCTGGCGGGAGAATTCGATGAAACTTGTACTTGACGAAGAAGAAACCTGGATTATTGAATGCATAAAAGAAGCCCATATAGATTGCGGGTTCCATGTTCGAGACGTTATAAAAAAAGCAAAAGCAAGATATGGATTATCCAGGTCAACAGTATACGAAATTGTTAGTTATCTGGAGTTTCACGGCTTGGTAAAAACGAATAAATCTGGCAATCGGGAACTCGATCAAAGTATTTCCTACTTTGTAACATGTCCTGTGTGCGGGAAGGAAATTCCTGGTAATGAGTATATTCTAGAAAATGGAAAGTCAATATGTGAGGACTGCTATCTGGAAGAGCACCAGAGAATCAAGTTTGCAGATCCTATGGCTGTACGTTCTAAAAAACTCTTTAGAAAAAATCATGGTCTGGAAGGCACAGAAGGTCTAACAGACATTCAAAAAGAACTTTATAAATTTATACAGGTAGAAGGAGGGGTTACGCCTGAAAAAATCTCTAAACTTTTTGGGCTTACACCCCAGGAAGCTAGGAACCAGCTTGCAATATTAAGGCACTGTGAGCTTGTGAAATGGCGGAAGATAGGAGATGAAATCTGTATTGTGCCTTTTGATTCTTAACTTATTATAAAATTAACTTACTATAAAAATATCTCTGTTGAGGAAGTGAAATCTTGACAGAAAGAATTGACATGAATGAAAAGACAAAAGTTATGGCTGAACAACTTCCAAAAGTAATGGATGCACTCTCTGGGCTCCATTCTGAAGTTATTAAGGATGGAGCATTAAGTGCCAGAACAAAAGAACTCATGATGGTTGCAGTTGCAGTATCTCTGCGTTGTGAATACTGTCTATGGAAGCATGTTCCTGAAGCTGTACGTTTGGGAGCAACTCGTGAGGAGATCCTTGAGGCTGTCAGTACTGCCATAGTAATGGCTGGTGGGCCTGCAGTAGCGTATGGATCTGTGGTGGTTCTTAAAATTCTGGATGAATTGAATGTTTAAAGAACTGAGGTGAAATATTGACCGACGAGATAACTAATCCTGTAAAATGCCACATTTGTGGATGTGAACTGGAAAAAGAAGATTGCATAGAAGAGGAAGGCAAGGTTTTCTGTGAAGATTGTTTTATAGAAGCTCACCACAAAATTCAGGTCTGTGATCCCTGGGCAGCTTATTCCAAGAAATTCTTCCGGAAGGAAGCCGGGCTTGAAGGTACAGAGGGTCTGACTGAATTACAAAAAGCCATCTATGAATTTATCGTCTCCAGCGGTGGAGCAAGAAAGGAAGAAATTGCAAAAAAGTTTCAAATATCCCTTCTGGAAACCGAGAACCAGTTTGCTATTATGAGGCATTGTGAGCTGTTAAAAGGGCAAAAAAGAGCAGATGGTGTGTACCTTGTACCTTTTGAGAGTTAATAACTCCAAAAAGGCTTTGTTTTAGCTCAGGTTAAAAATAAAGTAAATTGTCTTCTTACATATTCTAAAACTGATATGTGTACCCAGGAAAGTTGCTTAAAGATTAATTAACCTATTTTTCTTTTATAACATCATGGCTATATACATTTTTACTTACTGAATCTCTCAAAAACAGAATCTTATTTATTTTATTAATCAGAACGAAAATCAAACTATTGATTTCCTTCAAACTATTGATTTCCTTCAAACTATTGATTTCCTTCAAACTATTGATTTCCTGCAGGTAAACACTTATGGAAAATCTTGTTTTTGATATTATTCTAATATTATTATTATTATTATTATTAAAACATAGTTTCATGAAAGGACTGGCATGAATTAATGCTTACTTGAAGATTATAGTCACGCCTGTAATTGTTGCAACAAAAATCTCATTGTATCTCATTTGAGCAGTTGCATTATTTAGCCGCGTGACTATAGATAGGTTTTGTGGAAAACCTATCCAGGTCCACTTCAAGATGATGAAACAAACAAAATGTATTAGGTTATTCGTCTCAGGTTGTGGAGTTCATTATTTCAGAATAACTCTACACAGCCTAAAGATACCCTTTTCAAAATTTATTTCGGGCAGATTTCCTTAAGACCAGCAGTTACATCAGCCAGAAGTTCAATGGGAATTCCCATAATCATTTCTTCGTCTGCGATTTTGGAGTATGTCCTGCTGCCGCTGCAACCGACTGTGACTCCGATTTTGCCTTCTTTGTATACATTCACAACCCCGTCGGAGCACAGGCTCTGCTTTCCTGCAAAACTCGCTTCGATCCTGCCTCCGGTTTTGTACATTGCAGCCTGTGTAAGTAGCATTATTTGTTTAGGATTACTGATAACGACAACAACATCTGGAGTAAAAGTGGCTTTTTCCAGAGGAGAGTACAGGATAGCTTCGGTTGAGTGCGGTGGAAGCTTGGGAACTCTTTCAAGGGTACGCCTTGCAGCGCCCTGGGTGCTAAACTGTTTGAGTTTATTAAAATAAAATTCTCCACTTGCGACCTTTGGAGGCATTTCACCAAGGCCCATTGCACCAGCGCCACCTTTACACATCTGGTCATCGATAAGGGTATAGAACTCCTCGCCTGTTCTTCTAACTCTGTCAACCAGCTGGCAGTGCCTCATAGCTTCATCCACTTCTTTCATTCCTTCAGGAATTTCTCCTCCTTTTGGGATCAGCTTTACTGCAACAGGAGAAGTCTTCAGTTTCAGACAGTCTACAAGTTCTTGTCCATATTTATTGATCTCTTTTACATCCATGTTCTCAACTCCAATTTTTATATTATCTTTAAAAAGTTTTCTTATCAGACTTTATCGGTCACTGTATTGGTCTCACAAATAGTGTTTTTCTTTCCTTTTCTGAAAAATTTCTTTGTGGTACATATGATCCATTGACCATGCAGGATAAGATGGACAACTATAAGAATAACTATCAGGATTCCTGCTTTGCTGTGTATCCAAATACAGGTAGCTTTCGTTAATCCCATATATACTACATACTGCCCTCTTGGAATTCCTGAAGGTATTAAAAAATGCATAACTAAACCTGTACCTGCAACAACAAAAAATAGAGTTGTCAGAATAAGGTCTATTAAGTAATTGGTTTCTTGTCGGCTTACGGTTTCACCTCGTTAGATAGCCCTGATTCAAGCTCTCAAACATTGTGAATTAAGTCCTTTAGTGATGAGAACAATTACAGGTGCCGTTCATAGATAATTCTTGCAACAAGCCATTATTATAGTCCTCAACTGCGTTGGAAACCTTACCCGTTATTCCTGCAAATACTTTGATGTTTTTTTCCGCCAATGACATTAATGGCCTTCCGCCAATACCCGCGACGAGCACAGCATTGACATTATTTGATTCCAAAATTTTTGATGGAGCAGCGCAATTATGCTCGATCTCAGGAGACAGGTTGCTTATTGTTTTAACACTTTCAATATTTTTATTTTTTACATCCACGATAGTAAAATATTCGCATGAGCCATAATGATAACAAACATCAGATTCCAATCCACTGTCATTCATCGATGGTATAGCAATTTTTGTCATTTTTCACACTTCCTGCTTTAACGTTTAACGCTGCTGTTTTCCCCTCGCTTTTGGGATAGCAGTAATCGTTCTTAATGAACCTTTTCTCTCTTCCGTCGCCTCCGACTCGATAAACGATTTCGGAACCTCACTTCGGACAGCTAGCTGGGTGTTCAGTATTGCACTGTAATTCCCATCTATACTTACACCCGCTACAGAGAAATTCAACTTTGCACTCCCCTCTATTTATATACTCTCCTCCAGAGATCTCTATTGCTTTGCCATTGACAGGGGCATCAGTCACTTTCTGTCGGGCCTTTTGCAGATCATTCCAGAATGTTGGTTGGGGGGATGACTCAGGAAATTCCCTAAGTCTTTAGCTTAGAGGTTCATAATATGTAGCTATTGGAATGCACTATACCCTGCGTTTAACTCTATTTACTACCAAATTACTCATATGCGATTTATTATAAATAACTTACTAATTTTTATTGGTTCACTTAAAACCTATCCGAGAAGTCCTGCTGCTCTAAATACTATCTATGCACATGTAAAATGAAGCATAACACTATAATTCTCCATTTTCTTTTTCCATCTTATAATGAGTTCAGTTCATTGATTCTAAAGTATATCAAAAATGAATTTTTTGAAAGCCACGGAAAGCACGGAAGATACGAAAATAAGTAGTAAATGTGTGTTTCTTCCGTACTTTCATCCAATAAATTCGTGTCAGATCGAAAATCGGTAACAATAACGATTGTGAATGTGCTCAACTTTTCTATGAAAATTGGGCTGACTAATCTAAATCGCTAAAAGCAAATTTATATATGGAAAGTAATAAGAAATAAGATACTGCTTTCCTATAAATGTCCCCTGAGAGCAATCAACTGATATAGCAAATATACTGAAAACTATCAGTCGATCATGAAAACTAAAAAACTTTATAAAAAGTGTGCTCAAGAGCGTTTTTCTAGTTTCTCTTTGTTAGAATATATATTTATAACATTATGTTCATGCAAACATAACGCTTAAACTATAAAAGTCTGTCAGGTATTTCTATGCGTGGAAAAATAAGTACAATACTACTACTCTCTATTCTGGTTCTGGCTGTTGCGTCCTGTGGATGTGCAGAAAATGCGAATCAGCAGGCTGTTCAGAACTCAAGCACGATACAGATCACCGACATGTTGGGCAGGCAGTTAACTGTGCCGGCGGAAATCTCTTCAGTTGTAGCTACTTCTCCGCCATCCACCATCCTCGTGTATATGCTTTCTCCAGAGAAACTTGCAGGGTGGAATTTTAAAAATAATTTTACTCAACTTTACATGGTTGAAAATTACTCAAGTCTGCCTGTAATAGGGGGCTGGTTCGGAACACAGACAGGAAACTATGAAACTATAATCAAAATGCATCCTGACATTGTAATTGAAGGGTACACCACTGATGGGGAAATCCATGAAGCTATAGAGCGCAGACAGGAAAGTTTTGGAAATATTCCTGTAGTGGCTGTTAATGATTCTATTATCTTCGTCAACAAATCTGATCCTACCATACAATATGTAGGTAAACTTCTTAATTGTGAAGACCAAGCGCAAAAACTGATTGATTTCCGCAGTTCAGTCCTTAGTGAGATAAATAACACTATAAAAGATATTCCTGAAGACCATAAAGTACGTGTTTATTATGCCGAAGGTCCAAAGGGGCTAATGACTGATCCTTCAGGTTCTCAGCACTCTCAGGTCATTGATATTTGCGGTGGTATTAATGTTGCAGATTGTCAGCTTACGCCAGGGAGTGGCATGACTCAGGTTTCAATTGAGCAGGTTATGAACTGGAACCCTGAGATAATTATCACCTCAAATCCACAGTTCTATTCGACAGTTTACTCTGATTCTCTCTGGGCAAGTATAGATGCTGTGAAAAATAAGAAAGTATACCTTGCTCCTCAGAATCCTTTCTGCTGGATTGACAGGCCACAGGGCCCTCACCTTATCCTCGGAACTGCCTGGACTGCAAAAATGCTGTATCCGGACCGTTTTGCAAATATGGACCTCTCCAATCTGACTCGTGAGTTCTACTCGGAATTCTTCCACTATAATCTCACAGACAAAGAGCTGAATGCGCTACTTAACCCTTCATCAGAGGCTAAGACGTGAGCGAGCAGGACAAATCTCCGGATTTCCCCTATATTGCAGAGAACATCTTTGCCCCTATCTACCCTGTAATAGCTGCTAATATCGTCAAGCAAAGCGGGATAGAGAAAGGTATATGCCTTGACCTGGGATGCGGTATAGCATCCCTTGGAATTGCTGTTGCGGAAATCACGGACATGCAGGTATATGGTATTGATATTTCAACTAAGATGTGCAGGCTTTCACGAAACAAAGCCTTACGCCATTGCATTTCAGGGAAAGTTGCTCTTGTGCAGTCTGATGTACACCTGCTACCTTTAAAAAATAATTGTGCAGACCTCATAGTAAGTCGGGGTTCCGTATTTTTCTGGAATGACCTGCCTGTTGCCTTTAATGAGATCTCTCGCGTCCTTGCTCCTGGTGGGCAGGCATGGGTAGGAGGTGGCTTCGGCACAAAAGAGTTGAAAGCGCAGATTTCTGATAAGATGGTCGAAATAGATCCGGATTGGCGTGCCAGTTCAAAAGAACGTCTCAGTCCTGAAAACCTTCGGGCTATAAAGGAAGCTGGAAGGCAGACCGAGATTCCCTGTCATGTAATCCAGAATGATTCGGGATTCTGGATGGTATTAAGCAAGGAAGGTTAAAAAATGAAGTGCAATGTGTGTGAATTCAGGTGTGATATCGATGAATGGAGCAGGGGAAGGTGCGGGAACTACTCATGCACTGGTGATACTATTATCCAGGACCCTGATCTCGGATATCTTGGAGCATATCCTGTTTCTATAGAAACCATTCCCTTACTTCACTATTATCCCTCAGGTAAATTCCTTCAGGTTTTCAGTACTGGATGCAACTTCCAGTGTTCAGGCTGCGTAGCTCGCCTGTTAGCTTCAGGGAAATCGCTTGACCTTCCTGTGGTTACCCCGTCTCAGGTGGTGGAAAAGGCAGTGCAGCAGGGATGTCTGGGTGTAGTTTCTACACTCAATGAGCCTGCTGCAAACTATTATCTTTTCAAGGACCTTGTGGTACAGGCAAAAGAAAAAGGTTTACTTGCAGGCTGTTCTACCAACTGTTATTTCACAGGTGAGACACTGGAGGAGCTTGGAAAGCTTGTAGATTTCATGAATATTGGAATTAAAGGCTATTCTGATAAGAGTTATATAAACTGTGGAGTTCCGTCCTCTGCACCTGTTTTCCGCAATATATCCAGGCTTTTTGATATGGGTGTGCATATTGAAACTTCGGTCGTATACTTAAGGGGAAATGAAGACGACGTGATAAATGTTGCAAAAGCATTGTCTAATATTTCTCCTACAATTCCGGTTCAGGTCATGAGATTCATTCCTTTTGGGGATGCTCCGATTGAGCTTGAACCCTCTATAGGAGAGGCTGAGAACCTGTGCGCCGCTCTGCGTGAGCATGTAGACTATGTCTATCTTTTCAATTCTCCAGGTACGGAATCATTAAATACATACTGTCCTGAATGCGGTAGCCTTCTTGCAGAAAGGGAGTTTTACGGGCCCATGGGTTCCAAACCTCTAAAATCTTGGATAAATTACACCTGCACTTGTGGTAAAAATATCCCGGTTAAAGGAACGACTGCAACTGAAAGCTTCAACGAGGAAGGTTTCATGGGTGGTTACAGGATAAGCCGGGCTTTCAGTATGGTCCATGCAGTACTTACATGCCTGGGAATACTGGACAACCACAGGGTAATTGAAATCTGGGTAAAGGTTTCCAATCCTGAAACCCTGAGTCAAATACATCATATGATACAACAGCCATACTCCTATCTTGAATTTGTCAGGCTTATTGCTGAAAAAGCAAATGAGTCGGAAAAAGGAGAAGCGCTTATTTCTTTTATTCGTGAACGCTTGGAACTTGTCCAGTCTCTTGCAGCGAAAAATAGTAATCATAAGGTGTATTATTGTATGGGTTCTCCTCTTTTTGCCCTGAACGCTGGGAGAATGGAAAATAACCTTGTGGCATTTTCTGGGGGAGTCAGTATCAATAAACAGATTCAAAAAGAAGGCAAACCGGGTGTAAATGTTTCTCCCTCTTTTATAAATGAGCAGAATCCTGAGACAATTTTTATTTCAGGTTTCCTTTCTCGTCCTCTAGATGAATTTTATGGCCTGTGCCATCAATACGGCATATCTGCAGATGCAGTAAAAGAGCACCATGTCTATGAAATTCCCCCTTCCTGGGATTTCGGGAACCCTCGCTGGATACTGGGACTCATGTACATAGCAGATAAACTGAACCCGGAAAGCTCAGTAATTGACCTGAAAAAGGAAGCAGATGAGTTTTATCTAAGGTTTTATGGTATGCCTTTTGAGGAAGCAAAGCCTAACAGGTCATTTCACAGACCTACCTCTGGCATCTGGTCCAGGCATGTTATGAGGTATACTCATGCCTGATTACAAGTTTAATCGCACTACTCTGGTGTACCTGTTACCTATCGCATTACTCATAATCTCCCTTTTTATTGGAAGATACCAGACCCCACTGTCGGCAGTTGTGGATGAGAGTATGAAGGTTTTTTCATCTCTTTTTTTTGGTACTCCTATTTCAGTCTCCACTCAACACACGGTACTATTCAATGTAAGGCTACCGAGGATACTTGCAGCTTTACTGGTAGGCGCAGCTCTTTCCATAGCTGGAGCTTCTTTCCAGGGAATCTTTCGTAATCCACTTGTGTCTCCTTATATCCTTGGAGTAGGTTCAGGGGCAGGTTTTGGAGCATGCCTTGCAATATTGCTCTGGAATAATTATCTGATGATACAGTTGACGGCTTTTGCTTTCGGACTCCTTGCGATGTTTATTGCTATAAGTATGGGTAAAGTCAGCAAAGGTACTGGAACTTTAGTATTCGTGCTTTCGGGAATTATTGTGAGCTCTATTTTTACGGCTCTTACGTCGCTGGCAAAGTATGTAGCAGATCCTTATGATCAACTTCCTGAAATAGTATTCTGGCTTATGGGAAGCCTTGCCAGTGTCAGGTACGGTGATCTGCTCTACATATTATTGCCTATATTTATTGGGACTCTAGTATTGTTTCTTTTCAGGTGGCGTATCAACATTTTGTCCTTGGGAGACGAAGAAGCTAAAGCTCTTGGGACGGATGTGGAAAAAACGCGCCTGGTTATCATTGTTTGTGCGACTCTTGTAACCTCAGCAGCAGTCAGTATCAGCGGTGTCATTGGGTGGGTCGGACTTGTTGTGCCTCATATCTCAAGAATGATTGTTGGTCCCAATTATAGCCGCCTCTTGCCTATGAGTATGATTATTGGAGCATCGTTTATGCTGGTCGTGGATGACCTTTCAAGGACTATTGTAGCTACAGAAATTCCCCTGGGAATCCTAACTTCCCTGGTAGGAGCTCCGGTGTTTGCATATCTTATCAAGAAGGGGCGTATGGGATGGAACTGATGCTGGAAGTAAAGTCCCTTGCTTTCTCTTATGGAAACAATCCAGTATTTGAAAATGTATCTTTTTCGCTGAAAAAGGGCGAAATCATGTGTATTCTGGGTCCAAACGGAGCAGGAAAATCTACACTTATCAAATGTATTGCAGGAATCCTCAAACCAGCTGTGGGGTCTGTCTTTATTCAGGGAAAGGATACAGCTTCTCTTGGGGTAAGAGGAATTGCCAGGCATATAGGTTACGTACCTCAGCAGAATGAAGTGGTTTTTCCATTTACTGTGCTGGATTTTGTAGTCATGGGCCGTGCTCCACACCTTTCCATGTTCGCATCCCCTGGCGCAGAGGATATTAAACTTGCAAAAGAATCTTTAGCAATGGTGGGAATTTCCGATCTTGCAGAAAGGCCGGTTGCTAACCTCAGTGGAGGACAGGGTCAAATGGTGCTTATTGCCAGGGCTCTTGTCCAGAAGCCTGCTCTGCTTTTGCTGGACGAGCCAACTTCTCACCTTGATTTTGGCAACCAGGTCCTTGTGCTGGAAACTGTCCAGAAACTGGCTTCACTTGGTATGTCTATTGTAATGAATACACACATGCCAGACCATGCTTTTCTGTTAGGTGACAAGGCTGCAGCTCTGTCTGGAGGTAGACTGGTTGCCGTAGGAAAAGTTGAAACCGTTGTAACCAGTAAGATGATGTCTTCAGTCTATGGTGTAAATGTAGCTGTCAGGGAAATTGAAGATATGAAAAGGAAAGTGTGTTTACCCTTAAGAAGGTAAACAAAGTATGACAAAAATAGAAAAGATCTACGAAAAATAAGGTGAAATAAAACGTATCCATAAAACGCATCCATAAAACGCAGTCTAAAGAGAAAAAAGGCGGAAGGGAAGAGACCCGGATCTTATCTGTCCCACCTTACTATTTTTAAAGTTTAAAGAGACTATTAATTTAAATGCCTCCAGAAAACGTTTCATCTTTGAAGTCAATAAATAACAGGCTTTCTATATCCTATTATTCCAGTTGGGGGCGCTTTCTATGGACAACTCAAAACCTTATTTCAACCCTGAAATCGAGACCATGGACAGGGGAGAGCTAGATGCTCTCGTAGAGGAGCGGGTACGATACACGGTAAAATATGCGGCAGAAAATTCTCCTTTTTACAGAAAATGGTTTGAAAAGCAGGGTGTGAACCCGGCTGAGATCAAAACCCATGATGATCTTCTGGACCTTCCAATAATCTCGGGAAACATTATCCGCGAAAACCAGCCTCCAGAAACGAGCGAATTCATGTTCAGGAGTGTGGGCTGGAAGGATGTTTTCACAGTTCATGAGACTAGCGGAACCAGCGGAAACCCGAAGAGTTTTTTCCTTACATGGGAGGATTGGGAAAGGTATTCGGAAAAATACGCTCGTATTTTCAGGTCACAGGGTTTTGGTCCTGGAGACAGGGTTGTTGTCTGTGCTTCTTATGGGATGAATGTAGGGGCAAACACCATGACCCTTGCGGCCAGGCAGCTTGGTATGAGCATTATTCCTGAGGGCAAGTGCACATTTCCCCTGCGAGTTATCGAAGCTTACAGGCCTACAGGCATAGTAGGCAGCGTATTCAAACTCCTGAGCCTTGCCAGAAGGTTACGGGTAGAGGGCATTGACCCTCGAGAGTCAGGTGTAAATAAACTGGTTGTAGGAGGAGAAGCCTTTGCTGACGAGTCAAGGAATTATCTTTCCGAAATCTGGGGCTGTCCTGTTTATAACACCTATGGAAGCACGGAAGGCACGATGTGCGGTGAGTGTGATGAGGTGTCAGGGCTGCATGTGCCTGAAGATCTTGTCCATGTTGATATTTACGATCCCCATCTCGAAAATTATGTGCCTGACGGAGAATGCGGAAGAGTTATCCTGAGCACACTGCTGCCTGTTGGGGCAAAAGCAGGAACTCTTCTTTTAAACTATGATACCGAAGACACGACTGTGGTGCTTACGCGCAAACAGTGTCCCTGCGGAAGGACGCATATGAAAATTCTGACCCCTCAGCGGGAAGCTGAAACCGCGTGGGTAGAAGTAACTCCCTTTAACCGCGTAGATGTGGAAAAGGGCGTTTTTCAGCGTGAAAACATGGACTACCTGACCGGAGAATATGAGGCTTTTCTTTATGGTACAGAAGACGAGGGAGAAACCGTACTCAGAGTTAGTATGGAATGTGAAAATCCTGAGGTGTGCGATCGGAATCTTATAAAAGAAAACTTTCTTCGTACTTTTCTCAGATATAAACCTCTGCTTTCCAGAGCTTATGCCGAAGGCACTTTTAAAATAGTATTCAATTTCACAGGTCCTATGGGGCTCGAACTGAGCAGGATAAAAGGCAGGCCTAAAAGGCTTGTAGACAGGCGGTAAGAGAACAAGAAGAGAGCAAGGTATAGAGTAATGCTGAAATGACGCATATAATGCTGAAACAAATACAGAGAATGCTAAAATGACATAGAAAATACTGAAATAACACATGGAATAATGAAATAACACATGGAATACTGAAATAACACATGGAATAATGAAATTGTTGATGACGGAAAAGTGCGCTTATCTGGTAGATGTATTCGTGCCTGAGAACAATCTTAATCACAATTTTCTTAAAGTTCTGTTGAAAAATACTCTATTTAAGACTTTTTTCTACCTTTTATTATATTTTTATGTCATTTCCTATATATTATTCAGTAAAACCAAAATTCTTTTATTGATATCGGTTTTTACTTGACAAATAAAAATGGTTATATATTGATGAGTTCAGATAAAGTACAATGAATGGTCAATAACTAAATAAACTGATTTCAAATAAATTTGCCTTTCATATCTTAATAACAATGTTTGTTGATATTGTTTTCTCCAGACTGGATAGTTACTTTTTCCAAAATAAAAAAACTTATATATTTTTTAGTGGCAGATGTAAACCATTACCAAGGATTTATATTTGTAAAGAATGAATATTTGTTATCAACTCTTTTATATTAGTACCTATGTGAAAAAAACATATATAGTGCTACATATAATATACTAAAGTATTATATCGTAAACAAGTCCAAGATTATTTGGTGATATTATGGAAACAGAACTTATGCGGATAGGAGTTTCCCTTCCTGATACCCTTCTGGGTAAATTTGATGAGATTATCGAAAAAAGAGGTTATTCTTCTCGTTCTGAAGGCATAAGGGATGCCATCAGGAGTTACATTTCTTATTATGAATGGATGGGTGACATTAAGGGTTACCGTGTCGGAACCATTTCGGTTATTTACGACCATACTAAAAGGGGGCTCTCAAATGCTATTGCAGATATTCAACACAACTATTCTCACCTGATAAAATCTTCAGTGCATATACACCTTGATCATGACAACTGTTTTGAAGTGATTGTTCTCGATGGGGAAGGTGAAGAGATTAAGGAGCTTGCCGAAGCTATAATGGCCCTCAAAGGGGTAAAGTTCTCAAAGCTCACAACTGTAGCATCAACCGATAAAATCTGATCTTTTCCCA
Organism: Methanosarcina barkeri MS; assembly: GCF_000970025.1. Lineage (GTDB taxonomy): Archaea > Halobacteriota > Methanosarcinia > Methanosarcinales > Methanosarcinaceae > Methanosarcina > Methanosarcina barkeri. Next base: position 3,997,217 of record NZ_CP009528.1, on the reverse strand, counting down.
GGCCGGAGTGTCCCTCAAACAGCTATGAGAAAGTAAGGATGGAGTAAAGAAAAGATTTCTATATGGAAAAGATTTCTAGATGAGCTTATCCCAAAACCTATTTTATTCTAAATCACTATGAGTTTTCAGGATCAGTTTAATGATTAGGTATTCAACTGACTGTTCCATATACGAAATTCAAAAATCACAAATTCAAAAATCAAATTTTGAGTTTCAGGATAGGCTCGATGGAAATGATTTCTATATGGAAAAGATTTCAAAGAGGATACTAAATTCCTCTTGATTTCTATGTTTAAGCTTTTTCAAAGTGCTTTTCAATATGTTTCAGGAGCAGGTTTCCGAACTCTGTGAGTTCATAAATCTGAAAACTCCGTTCTCTTCGCGAGTTCACCAGTCCTGCTTCTTTTAACAGCTTAAGATGATAGGAAAGAGCTGAATGCTGCTGGTCCGTACAGTCCACAAGGACACAAACACAGAGGCTCTGGACTTCAAGGGCTTTGAGAATTCTGAGGCGAGTGGGATCTGAAAGTACCTTAAACAGGCTAACGATTTCTCCCACATCCTCATTCATTGCCGCATGTACAGCATCAAGCACATCTTCCGGAAGACAATATGCATCCTTTACTTCAATTATTTTTTTTTCAGACATTTCTTCCACTTGACCATTAGTTCGAATAAAGCATGTGGTTATTATTTTAATTTTTTGTGTTTAGTGCTTCAGTTATTTCTTAGATTCTCCGGTTTAAATACTCAGATTTTTCTTAGGTTCTTCGATTTAAATACTCATATCTGATTTACATTATTTGTTTACTCTTTTTGTTCTATTATAAATATACTGTATCAGGTTGTTTCCATGTAAAGCCATTAGGGATGAATGGACGGAGCTCAATAGGGCCAGTGAGGGTCAAACTAAAGCTCGTTGGAGATGCCGGTGATCATCTGTGACTCGAGAAGCAAGTTGGTCTTTACCCAGGTTGTAGTTCACCCTTTCAAAACATCCTTATCAGTACAAAGCACTTCTCTCCACCTGAGTCCGAGTTCGGAGAGGGCTAGACCTCCTCCTATTAAAGTAATTGAATTTTTTATAATATGATCAAGCACGGCAACCGTAAATCCTATTTCCGGTTTGATTCCACCAAGTCCGAAAACTGCAGTCAGGGCAACTTCATATGTTCCTATAGCTCCAGGCGTTATCGGAATTATTTTTGCAATATTTCCCAGGGCTACAGCCAGGAAAATCAGTGATATCATATATGTGGACGAGACACTTTCTCCTACTGTCGGAAATGATTTGAGGACAAGGAAACAGGTGAATATATCTATTCCCCATATCAGAAGAGAAGAGGCTGTCACTGCTAGAAACGATCTCGGACGTACGGCAACGATGCTTATCTGGTGTAAAAAAGTAGAGGCAAAAATCTTTATCTTTCCAGAGAGCCCGTTTTGGGAATTTCTAATTTCCAGTCTTTTTCTTGCGTTGCCTTCTCGGAAAGAAACAATAAAGAGAATCAAGAAAAAAAGCACTACTGCAAGTCTGGACAGCTTTATCAGGGATTCCATCCAGGGTTCAAGTTCAAAACGGGACGTAGCACCTGAAGAAGCAAGTATTGCTATGGAAGTTATTGCAACTATATCAAAGACTCTTTCTACGGTTATCGAGGAGAAGCTAGTTGTAAAGGCAAGGTCCTTGCTTTTTTTCAGGATATACATTCTGCTCAGGTCTCCTATCCGTGCTGGAAGAATTACATTTGCGGATTGGCTGATAAAAATGCTGCCTGTAAGAAACCCAAGCTCGTATTGATTTCCAAGCCTGTTAAGGATCTGTTGGAAACGAACTCCTCTTAAAGGCCAGGAAACACAGTACACCAGAGCAGCTGAAACCAGAGTCCTGAAGGATGCTTGCTTCACATTTTCCAGAATATCCGATGCACCCAAGAAGGTTGCAACAAACGCAAGGATCAGAATTGCAAGGGCAGCTGTTAAAAAGAATTTTCCTTTTCCTGAAACTTCGAGCGGGGATGAGAGTTCTCTCCAGAGACGGAATATTTCGGACCCCATTCCTTTGACATCTTTTGCCAGATTAACCTTGCTTGACCCTCCATGTCTCCAGTAAACCGGAAGTTCCATTACTCTATATTCTTTGTGTTGGGCTCTGACAAGTATTTCGGTATCCCAGAACCAGTGTTCATTCTTGGTCTCATCGAGAAGTTCAAAGAGAGCTTCTCTCTTGAAAGCCTTAAAACCACACTGGTGGTCATAGAGTTTTGAATGCAAAAAAAGCCTCACCAGAAAATTATATCCCCTGCTTGCAAACTCTCGCTTAAAAGGCCTTTTTGCATCGCTATCGGGCATCATTCTTGAGCCTGTAGCAAAATCATAGCCATCCGTGCTCACAGCTCTGATCAGTTTTTCCAGATATTTCATATCTGTAGCAAGGTCCACGTCAATATAGCAGAGGACTTCTCCTGAAGCTGCCTTAAAAGCCCGGTTAAGAGCTTTTCCCCGGCCCTGTCGTTTCTCCGAATGCAGGTGGACAACATAAGCATACTGTTCCGCGAGCCTGGAAGCTATCCGGTCCGTCCCGTCCTTGCTGCCGTCTTCAGCTATGATGATCTCAAAACGGTCTGTTATTTTAAAAAGTGTTTCTGCTGTAACTAAGACAGCCTTATCGATATTTGCTGCCTCATTATAAGCTGGTAAAACCACCGATACGCTGGTAATGGATAAGACCCCACTATTTTCATTCCATTATTGGGAGCGAATCTACGATTTATATAAATAGATTTTTATATATAGTCACGAGGATAAATAATGCAACTACTCAATAAGGTACAATGAGTTTTTGTTGCAATAATTGTAGGCGTGACTATAACTCTGAGTTTAAGGTTCCCCCTAAAAACCGAAAACTCAGAATTCCTTTTTTACTTTATAAATTCGGACTGAACCCTGGTAAACAGGTTCAAAATAAGTTTCGTCCTGGAACTTATCCGTTTTTATATCATACATCTGCCGTTCAAGTTGACCGATATAAACATAGTTTATGTTATATTTATTCATGAGCTCAAGAGCTTTTTTTTTACTGCTGGTACTGTAAATGGTATTTACGTCTTCAAACCTTGCCCTGATTTCTGTATCGTCTCTTCCCCAGAACTGCTCATGCCTTGCCCACCCAATAACCGTAGGAAGCCCGGTATTTGCCGAGACACGCGAAATATAACTATAACTGCTGTCATCTGAGGAAGCTTCAAGGATTATCGGAGTTCCACTGAGGTTTTCCTGAATCCATTTTATAGCGTCATAATCTCCACGATCCAGCTCTTTCATGTATTCCATGCCGTCAAGGGCAGGTTTCGCATTCATATCTTCTATTCTCGTAAAGGTAGCTACTACAGGAAAGACGCTGCATGAAAGAACCAGAAGCATAAGTGAAACTGTCCATACTTTTTTTCCATAAACCCTGTTAGTAGGAAGGTTATTCTTGGGAAAGGCTCTGTAGCGGAAATAAAGCTGATAGAAGGAATAAGAAGCAGCAATAGCTAGAAATGTCCATAAGTGTATGTAAAACTTGAAAACCGTATTCATGCGGGCAAAATTCCCGGAAATGGGGTCATCAAGGAAGATTATCTCACAGAAAAGAGCTAAAAATACAGCTACTGCTATAAGAAGAGAAACGAATCCTGCACTGCTCCTTTCAGTAAGGTCTTTTTGGAAAGAATAAAGTGAAAGGGCAAGTAAGGGGAGAAGGATTACAAGCAGGGGAATAGACAATTCCTTGGCAAGAAATGCTGATATTCCTATCCACAGAAGAAAATATTGTATTTTTCTTCTGGATTCCAGGCGGGTTATGAGAAAAGAAAGGGTCAAAAAAAGGAAAAGGCTGAACAGGATAAGGAATTCTCCAATTGTTGTACGAAGTTCTGGAGGAACAAAGTCAAATCCACTTGCAGCTTGCGGTTTAAATGACAGATAAAAGGGCAAATACGGAAGAAGGCTGAGAGCGAAAACTGAAAGAACTGTTTCCAGAAAACCGGTAACGGATCTAGATAGGCTTTTATTTTGGATATATAAGCTTTTACTGCGGATATAATACCCGTAGTAAAAAGCAAAAACAACTGCAAATGTCAGGCTGAAATATATCGGGAAATCCCAGGAATTAGAAAGAAATAAAAAACCAAGGGATACTGAAAAAATCAGAAGTTCCAGTATACTTTCAAAGACCCGGTTGCTGTCTTTCCTGAGATATATGTTCAGGAGAAAAGCAAGTACCAGAAGCTGGAAAGGAATTGCAATCATATGAGAATGCAGGTCTCCGTGTATGAAACTGAAGTAAGGAAATTCATTTATTGTATATGGGATAACTCTCGAACTGCTCCAGTAGTATCCCACTATAGTCGTTTCTTTGATAAGATACATGGATATAAATTCTTTAACTCCCTGCAAGTTTCCTAGCAGGATCACGAATAAGGCAGTAAGAAACCCATACCTGATTTTTCCATGAGTGAGGTTATATCCAAATCCAAAAAGGAGATTGAAAGAAAGAGCGAAAGTGAGTGCAATAGCCAGATTGAAAAGCATTGACGGTTCGACAGAAAATAATTTTCCAGGAGCTCCTACTGCAAGATATCCAAAATAGTAATAAAAATCAAGGGAACCACCTGCAAACCAGGGATCTGCCGGGGGGAAAGAAGAAGTTCTCATAACTGCGTTCAAAAAAGCAAAATCCATAAATTTTTCATGCCTGTAGATCTTAGGGAGATACATACGTATAAGCAGAAAAAAAAAGAAGCTTGCAGCGAATACGAGCTCATTTGACAACAGGATTTTCTTTTCAGGTAAGGTCCTTTGTTTTCGATAGACAATTCCTGATATAAGGCAAAGTAGAAGTACCGAGATAAGGATCGTGCGTCTGTTAAAACCACATAAAAAGGAAAAAAGCCAGGCAAGATATGTGACGAGCACTATTCCCAGAGTCCTTGCTGCAGAATAACCTCTGTCAGCAAGCCGATTTCCAGCTATTCCTGCAAGAGGAATGGAAACCAGGCCCAGTATTTCAATAAAAATAAACCAGAAAATTACGTGAAGATACTCTAACACCGCTCTCTTCCCTTTAAAATCGATTGCTTAATGTACACTTTCTAAAGCCCCACTCTCTTGAAGTGTACTTTTTATGCATAAAATCTGCATTCAAAACCTGAGCTTTTTATTAGCTCGGCAAGGTCACTAAAGGTCTTGGTTCCGAGAGGTATTGAAATATTCCAAATACTTTCGCAGTCGGTATTCCTGTTTTCCCAACTTTATTTACCTTACAGAAGTGTCGATAATATGTATTTTGTAAATAGGTTTATATTTTTATCGTATGAAAAAAATTTTTCTTTTTTCTCCAGATTTTATATTTTTTATGTTTTACATGATTGAGTTCTCTTTAGCTGCTTGTAGCAATCCTGTATTGTTTACGAATTCCTCTGTATTTCCTTTGTATTCTATGTATTGCCACTTTTCAAACTTGCTAATTTATATCTTAATTTAATTTCATGAGTAACTTGTATATAAGACAAAAATGTATAAGATTTCAATTAGTTTCATAGAGAAACTAATTTGAACCTAGTACTAACAGAGAACAATTCAACATATGAAAAAGAAGGCTAAATCGAAACAGCCTTTGGTCTGATCGGCCAACAAACAGATACGTTAAACCTACATGCTGGCTTTCCGAATGCAAGTATGGCTTCTTAAAATACACAAAAAGTGGCACATTCAACTAATCTTATGGGATCTTTAAAAGAAAAAAGAGGTAAGATATGAATTCAAAAAAATCAAGATTATGGACTAAAGATTTTATAGTCATTTTTGTTGAAAATTTTATAGCTGCTTTAAGTTTTTACTTATTAATGATAGTCATGTCTGGATATGCGATGAGTAAATTTAATTCATCCCCAGGTGAAGCGGGCTTTTCTGCCAGTATATTCATAATTGGCGGACTTATCGCACGTCTGTTTGTCGGAAAATGGATCGGACAAATCGGTCATAAGAAGATCCTTTACGTGGGGGTTATTTTAAGCTTAATTATGACGCTATTATATTTTAGGGTTAATAATATTTTTCTTCTGTTTACTGTCCGCTTTCTTCATGGCATGGGATTTGGCATTACTACTACAGCAACGGCTACAATCGTTGCAAATATTATTCCTATGGAGAGGAAGGGTGAAGGGATTGCCTATTTCGGATTAAGTCAGATACTCGCAACCGCTATCGGCCCCTTTTTAGGTATGTTCATTAGCCAGTACGGCAGTTTCGTCATGATTTTTGCTACCTGTGCAATTGCCTCATCAATCAGCCTTGTCATTTTGCCGTTTTTATCATCCTTACATAAAATGGAATTAACAAAAGAACAGATGGAGAAAATGAAGGGATTCAAATTTAACAACTTCTTTGAACCCAGGGTAATTCCAATTTCAGTCGTTTGTATGTTTATTTTCAGCTGTTATTCGAGTGTTGTGTCCTTCCTTGAAGTGTACTCCAAGGAAATTCATCTCGTAGATGAAGCCAGCTTCTTTTTCATAGTATATGCCGCAGTAATTTTAGTTTCGAGGCCGATTATTGGCCGACTGTTTGACTCCAAAGGTGAAAATACAATCATGTACCCGGCAATTCTGATATTTACGGCTGGAATGATACTGTTTAGCCAAACTCATCACGGTTATACACTTTTGTTAGCCGCAGCTTTGATAGGGCTTGGATTTGGAGCTATACAGTCCAGTACTCAAGCGATTTCTGTAAAAATAACTCCGCAACATCGTATGGGGTTGGCGAATTCAACCTATTTTGCGTTTTCAGATATAGGAATGGGAATTGGGCCTTTGATGGTTGGATTTATTATTCCTTTTACCGGTTATAGAGGAATATACATGTTCATGGCAGTTTTTGCGGCGGTGTGCCTGATATTGTATTATCTATTATATGGGAAAAAAGCTATGCGCAGCAAAGGTGTTAGGCATTTCTAAATAGTATCTGAAAAAAGATCTAAATCTAAAAATCTACGATTGTAATTTCAAATTAGTTTTATCTGTTATTACTTCTTAACTAACTTATTCCAAAGCGAACTTCCAGGTGTTATAAAATGGAGGATAAAATCATGGTAGATCCAAGAGAAATCCTCGGTTCAATCGCCATCATCTACCGAAGCCATCTAGCATGTATGGCAAAAGAACTCGAAGTCTACAAGATAGGAAGCGGACAATTTGATTTTTTAATGGTTTTATACCGCAAGGATGGCCTCTCTCAGGAAACCATTGCAAAAACCCTTAAAGTTAGCAAAGCAACAAGTACAAGAGCTATCAAAAACCTGGAAAAAGAAGGTTATGTGTACAGACAAAGAGATGAAAATGACCTTCGGGCTTACAGGGTTTACCTGACTGAAAAAGGAAAGGAAGTAAGAAAGGTGATTCTGGAAAAATTGGTTTTTTTTGTCGATGCACTCCTTTCGGATTTCACACCTGAAGAAAGAGAACTTCTCAGGCGGTTGATTCGTAAGGCCTCACTTAAATTTCATGAGTCGGAATTCAAGCCCCTTATTTTTGATAGTCCGATCGATGAATAAGCGTGATAAGAAGTTAGTGGATTTGTTCTATTGTCGTTGACTATCTGTTATAGCAAGAATTATCTAATCTTTAGACCTGCTCCAAGCTGTACCTCTTGTTATCTTAAAATAGGTCTTTGTAAGTACTGATATATATGAAAATGCAGATTAATGGAAAAGCTGTGGACGTATGCAACGGCGAATTTTTTGATATCATAAACCCGGGAACAGGTGAACTTGTTGACCGGGTTCCAAAAGGCACGGAAGATGATGCGGCAATAGCCGTTGAATCGGCATCGTCAGCTTTTAATGGCTGGGCTTCCACATCTCCGCAGCAAAGAGCCAGGATTCTTTACACAGCTGCGGGAATTGTAAGGCAGAGAAAGGATGAACTTGCTGTTCTACTTACCCGGGAACAGGGTAAACCTCTTGCCGAAGCTAAAAACGAGATTGAAGGTTTTGCACATGTCCTTGAGTATTATTGCGGGCTTGCAAGCAGTTTTCACGGAGATTTTGTTCCAATTCCTCAAAATGGATACGCTTTTACTGTAAAGAAGCCTCTGGGAGTCTGTACAGCTATAATTCCCTGGAATATGCCTGCTCTTATTATGGCATGGAAAATAGGTCCTGCCCTGATTTCAGGAAATACGCTTGTCCTGAAACCTGCAAGCAATACCCCTCTTACTAACCTTGTCCTGGCTTCTATCCTCAACGAGGCAGGGCTTCCGCCAGGTGTGCTCAATATCGTTACAGGCCCTGGTGAGGTTGTGGGAGAAAGCCTGGTTAGGAGCTCGAAGGTTAAAAAAATCTCCTTTACCGGAGAAGTGAAAACCGGGAAACGTGTAGCAGAGCTTGCAGCCGGCGGGATGAAAAGAGTAACCCTTGAGCTTGGAGGCAGTGATCCAATGCTGGTCTGTGATGATGCTAACCTGGAGGCTGCAGTCGCAGGGGCTCTCAGGGGAAGATTTTACAATTGCGGACAGGCCTGTACTGCTGTAAAGAGGCTTTTTGTTTTCGAATCCGTAGCTGAAGGGTTTATAAAAAAGCTTGAAGCGGGCATCCGAAATTTAAGGGTTGGAAACGGGCTGCAGGAAAACATCGACATGGGACCTCTTAACAACCGCAGGCAATGGGAATATATAAAAGGGCTTGTTGCAGACGTCGAAGAAAAGGATGAAGGCAGAATAGTTACAGGAGGCAGAGTTCCAGAGGGAAGCTCCTGTAGTAAAGGATATTTTTTCGAGCCCACACTTATTACAGATGTGGCCAGAGAATCCAGGCTTCTGAATGAAGAAGTATTCGGTCCGGTCCTACCTGTAGTCCGAGTGAAAGATCTTGATGAAGCAATTGAAGAAGCCAATAATACCTGCTATGGGCTTGGTGCCTCTATCTGGACAAAAAACCTTGATAGAGCTCGTGCAGGATGTGAACAGTTGAATGCAGGAATTATCTGGCTTAATCAGCACCTTAAGGTTGCTCCTGAAGTTCCTTTCGGGGGTACCAGGGAGAGCGGGATTGGAAGAGAAAACGGTCCTGATGCTCTTTCTGAATATCTTGATCTGAAAACAGTAATGCTAAAAATCTAAAACAGTAATGCTAAAAACAATAATGCTAAAAACAATAATGCTAAAACTCCAATACAGTAATGCTAAAACTCCAATACAGTAATGCTAAAATCTAAACCAGTATGCTAAAAACTTAATGTAATCAGTAAAAAGGCTTCAAGAAAGCTATGACTTTCAAGGCTGATAAAATAAAGATTTTTCGATGAGCCAGTTAACGTGAAGCTCATCGGACCTTTTTCTGTAAAATCGTATCAATAAGTTCTAAAATTTACTTAATCATAAAATTTATTTTTTCTGGTATTTGGGCAGAAGCTGCATAAATTCGGAAGCTTCCATAACCGGCACGCTGTCAATTACGCAGACATCCGACCAGGGCAGGTTGAAAGCTCCGTAAGCTTCGGCACTTTCGGCTTCGTAAAGGATGTAATAACGGTTTCCGGAAAGGTCAACCCACTGGTTAATGATATCGATTCCTTCTGGAATCTCCAGTTTCTTAAAATGCTCAAGGATCTTATCGCGGTTCGAAGGGTCCCAGGTACTAACGTCCATGAATAACATCTTTTACCACTCCTCTTATTTTCGCGCTGCCAATACCCCTTCCCGGAAGCCAGGGCAGCTTTTTACAGCATCCGGGATCTCTTTTTGAGAGCAAAGCTCAAGGGAAAACAAGTCTATTCTCCGGTGCCATCTCCACAAATGCGGATTTGACCAGCACGCCCCCAAATGCCGACTAACGGCAGAAGTCCAGATTTTTTAGAGTTTTACTGTCTTTTCCGAATTCATCATTGCTTAAATCCCCGTGAATGATAAATCCAGAAGGACAGGTAATCATGCAGAACTTCTTTCTGCATACAGATACAGACAGTATATTATCATCCCTTAGCCTATATAATAGTTAGTCCTAAAAGACTATATTAAGTCCGGGAACTTCTTCAGATGCACGAAAATTTTAATAAAAATACCGAAAATGAATATACAGGAAATGAAAATATCGGAAATGAAAATATCGGAAATGAAAATATCGGAAATGAAAATATCGGAAATGAAAATATCGGAAATGAAAATATAGGAGGCGGCTTTCTAAGTCAAGCCAGCAAACCTCTCAATTCTCTTCTTTTTTCGTGAAGAATTTTGCAGCTTCAAACCCGGCTTTTACAGAGCCGTTCATGCTTCTTTCCGGATAATTGGTTGATGAGAACATTCCTGCCAGGTAAAGTCCGGTTGGGCCTGGCGCAAACGGCAGAACCTTTTCAAGGTACCCCTTTTCATATACAGGTGCAGTATCCATTCTTCGGAAGAGTTTCGCCCAGTGGATATCGGTTCTTGAGAAATCAGGAAACATATTTTCCAGGCCTTTTATATAAGAATCCAGAACTTCTTCTTCCTTTTTCAGCCAGAGAGAGTCGTTTTCATCCTGAAAATAGGAAGTTACATAAACGAGGTGTTCTCCATAGTCCTCAAAAGGCATAAAATTGGTGTGCTCAATTACGGCGCCAAAAGGCACGTCAGCTTTTATGTTCAACCAGTAATTCCCATCTTTCATAAGCCCTTTGTCAAGTCCTATGAGGGCACATGCAGTTCCCTGATAACGAATACCCTGCAGGGTCTCGTGAATAGTTCCAAGTTTGCTTTTTGTAATGATATCCAGTACTCTGGGTTCAACAGTTGAAATCACAGCATCGCAAGGTATGAAATCCCCGTCTGCAATCACTCCCTGCACTGTATTGTCTTTGATTACGATTTCCTTTACTGCTTTATTCTGTAAAATCCTGCCTCCTTTTGCAGTGATTTCCTTTGCCAGAGCTTCTATCAGAGAATTAAATCCTCCTCTCAGGTACCCCAGTTTTTCCCCTTCTTTTCCCCTATCTGACCTTATTTTCACACGCCCTATAAGCCAGGCTGCAGAAATGTTTTCGTCATTTTCACCGAATTTGCTTTTCATTAGAGGAGCAAAAAAGTTTTCGTATACGGATTGTCCTGTAGTGTCAAGAATCCAGGTTTTTGCCTTTATTCTGTCGTAGGAAGTCGTATCATTTATTAGCTTTATTCTGAGCACCAGCAGCCCAAGTTTTACCAGATCTGTAAAAGAAAGAGGTTTAAACCTTAGAATTTCAGCAGGGGTATTCATGGGATAGTTTTTACCATCTACAAAATAGGCGCTTTTTCCTTTAAGCCACAGCATTTGACCTTCAAGCCCCAGTTCTCTTATCAGGTCAAGAAGTTCCGAATCACTCCTGAATATATGGTGATAATATTTCTCTATAAAGTACTTCTTTCCAGCAAAATCCTTACAATAACTTGCAGTCATCCCCCCGATTTCCGCATCTTTTTCAAAAATAACAACCTCATTCGACTTGCAGAGCTTGTACCCGGCTGATAGCCCCGCGAGCCCACTTCCTATTATTGTGATTTTCATACCCAACTTTTCCCTCATCTGTTACTTTTAAACAGAATCTTAATGCCTCTTAAGAAATCAAACAGATTTCAAACCCCAATCTTACTGTAAAAAAAGCTAAAGTTTTATATCTCTTTTTCCACAAAATCTGTAATAACTGAAGTTCTTTAAAAACCCCTTACCCTATCAATGGGCTTTACCACTATATATACTTTGAAACTTATATTAGATAAGCAGATATATTATACGAGGATTATAGTCGAGGACCAAAATTTCTTTACCAATCTGAAGTGAAAGTTTAAGTACAAAAATCACGGAAAACACAGAAAAGTAAATATGGGTCCAATTCTTCCATGCTTTCCGCGTTTTCCGTGGTTAGAAAGTAAGTGCAAATACTTATGTTAGGGACTATAGTTGAGAACTCTCCAGATAATCCGGAGGCTTGAGGGGTAAAGGGGTGTATTACGACCAGGAAATAAGCTCAGTTTTTGAAGAGTTTGGGGTTTCAGAAGCAGGTTTGAGTTCTGAGGAAGCCGAAAAAAGGCTTAAGGAGTATGGCGAAAATGAACTTAAAGAAAAAGAAAAAGTTTCGGTCCTGCAGCTCTTTATCTCACAGTTTAAAAGTATCTTGATCTTTATTTTGATAACGGCCTCTATTGTTTCGGCTCTTCTTGGGGAGTTCATCGATGCAATAGTCATTATTTTTACGGTATTTCTTGCAGGAATTCTCAGCTTCGTGCAGGAATATCGAGCCGAAAAAGCAATTGAGCTTTTAAGGTCCCTTACCTCGCCGGAAGCGACTGTTATAAGGGACGGGGTTGAAAATAAAACTCCCTCAAAAAATCTCGTTCCTGGGGATCTTATCCTTATTCAGACCGGAGACCGCATTCCAGCCGATGCCAGGATTATCAAAGGGTTCAATCTCAAGACTGACGAGTCCTCTCTTACAGGAGAATCCGTGCCAGTTCAGAAAAATATCGAAGCCCTGCCTTCCGAAACTCCTGAAGCTGACAGGACAAACATGGTCTACACAGGAACTGCGGTTGCTTACGGAAGAGGCAGCGCGATTGTTACTGCAACCGGAATGAATACGGCTTTTGGGGAACTTGCCGGGCTTCTGGGGACAATAGAGAGGTCCAGGACGCCTTTACAGGAAAGCCTTGACAAGTTCGGCAGATGGATTGGTACTGCGACTCTTGTAATTGTAGCTTTTGTTGCAATGCTTGGGGTTTTTTATGGTTTCCCTCTCCTTGATATGTTTTTATGGGGTGTTGCTCTTGCGGTTGCTGCTATCCCTGAAGCTCTCCCTGCGGTTGTTACAGTAGGGCTTGGGCTTGGGGTAAGGCGTATGGTCAAAAGGCATGCCCTTGTAAGAAAACTGCCATCCGTAGAAACGCTTGGAGCCACAAATGTTATTTGTTCGGATAAGACAGGCACGCTTACGCAGAACAAAATGACGGTTGAAAAAATTTGCGTCAATGAGCAGGTTTTGAAGGTTACTGGAGCAGGATATTCTCCAGAAGGAGAGTTCTTTAACGGAGATGAAAAAGTTTCCACAGATGATCCCCATCTTCAGATTCTCTTGCTGGGAGCTGTTCTCTGTAACGATGCTGGTCTTTTTAAGGAAAGTGATAAATGGGAGATCAAAGGAGACCCTACGGAGGCAGCTCTTGTGGTTGTTGCTGCAAAGTCAGGGTTCCATAAAGTTGAGCTTGATCAAACATATCCTCGCCTTGGAGAAATACCCTTTTCCTCTGAAAGAAAAAGAATGACTACCTTCAATAAACTGGAAGTCGATTCTGGCAGCTTCCCTGTAAAAGGACTTGCTGCTTTCTCAAAGGGGGCCCCTGAAGTGATTATCGGCTCATGTACGAAGATTTTTCTTGACGGCGAAATAAAATCCTTATCTCCCAAAATGAAGCAGTTGATTGAAGAAAAAGTTAAGGAAATGGCTGATCAGGCCCTCAGGGTTATGGCTCTTTCATTCCGCCCTCTGGACGAGGAACTTTATATTGAAAAGGCTTCTTTAGAAGAGCTCTCTTCAGAGAGAATTGAAGAAGATATGGTCTTTTCAGGTTTAATGGGCATGAGAGATCCTCCAAGAGAGGAAGTAAAGGTTGCAATCCAGAAATGTGAAGATGCAGGCATTAAAACCGTAATGATAACAGGAGACCATAAGATTACGGCGTCTGCAATTGCAAAGGAACTGGGGATTTTAAAGGAAAACGATCTTACTCTTACAGGCTCGGAGCTTAACAGCCTTGGAGATGTCGAGTTCGAAGACGAGGTCGAGAGGGTTTCGGTTTATGCCAGGGTCTATCCTGCTCATAAGTTGAGAGTAATAGACGCCCTTAAGAAAAAGGGTTATGTCGTAGCAATGACCGGGGATGGGGTAAACGATGCTCCTGCCCTTAAAGCTGCAGATATGGGAATAGCTATGGGAATTACTGGCACGGATGTCAGCAAAGAAGCCTCAAGCATGATCCTTACGGATGATAATTTTGCGTCGATTGTTGCAGCGGTTGAGGAAGGACGAAATATATTCAAAAATATTAGAAACTTCATCACTTATGGGCTCTCAGCCCATATCGGTGAGGTTCTTATAGTTCTCATTGCTATCCTGGGATGGCAAATCCTGCCTCTTATTGCGGTTCAGATCCTCTGGATTAACCTGATTACGGATGGGCTTCCTCCTATGGCTCTATCAGTTGAGCCTCCTGATAATGGTATTATGAGACAGAAGCCAAGAAACGTTGAGGAAGGGCTTATCACCAGTCGTGAAATCTCAGCCAGTCTGGGAATTGGAGGGTTGATTGCGCTTCAGGCTCTTCTCGTTTTAAACTGGGCTCTTGACAGAAATTTCTCTATTGAGAAACTCCAGACCCTTATCTTTACGCTGGTAGTTTTCTCAGAGATGTTTAACGCCTTTAACTGGCGGTCTGACCGATACTCTATCTTTTCCCTGGGGCTTTTTACAAACAAACCTCTGGTTTATGCAGTCCTGACAACAGTAATCCTGCAACTCGTAGTAATTTATGTTCCCTTTTTCCAGACAGCTTTTCGAACCGTTCCACTTTCTCTCTTTGAATGGGGAGTGATACTTTCTCTTGCTTCTACTACGCTGATTTCAATGGAACTTATAAAATACTTCTCAGGAAGAAGTTAAGGAAATGAAAGCTCTGAAGATGGGATTGTATATTAGTTAAAAATTCGACTACTTTCTTAATGTATCTCTCAATTGTTCAATTGAAATATTTGCTTTATGTAACATAGAGTGACAATTAGGACATACAGGTCTCAAATCGTTATCGGGATCTACTTTGTATTCTTTATTTATCTCATTTAAAGGTGTCAGGTGATGAACTTCAATATATCCAATTCCTATTTCACCATAAACTTCTTCAAAATCAAATCCACATACACAGCATTTAAAACCATATTTCTGGAGACATAGCTGCCTTGCTTTTGGATTTCTTTCATAAGCATTTACTGTAATTTGTTTTTTTACTCCTTCATACAAGTTACTAATATCTTTATCGGCTATTTCTTGGGCAATTTGTATTTCAGGTTCACTGTTTGTAGGAACTATTAAACGAGGAATATTAATTTTGTCTTCGTTCAAGAATTTTTCGATAGCTCTTTTTAGCTCTGGACGTAGTTCCCAATAATATTGACCTTTCTTTTCAGCATCCTCAGACCAAAAAGGAATGAGCCAGTAGCGAATATTTCCATCCTTGTTTGTCGGAAATTTTACAGTTGGTAATTTATTTATTATTCTTTTTCCTAACCGACCTATTTGAAGATTCAAAACAGAGTACCTTGAAACTCCAAGAATTAAGGCAAGTTTTGAAGCTGTTTCACGGCAACCCTTGCAGTTATAGAGAGCTTTCATAAGAGCTATATCATTATCTTTGAAAACACTGCTGTCCGTTAATAGTTCAAACCATATTTCCGCAGAAATATCCAGATTATCTCTATGAATACCCATACATACCATCGAGTTACATACTTTGGATTTTAATCTCAGCAATTAATTTAATTATTGGTACAGATAATTATTTTTTTGGTTCTTCGCTTTTTCGAGTGGGTAACTTATACCCACTTCCTATATGTAAGAGTGACACGTCTAATATTTAGCATGAAAGTATGGGACTAAACTGGATCTCAACACTCCTTTTGATTTTCTGCTTCTTATCAAATTTAAGCCTTGTATGGCAATTCACTGATCAGTTTAGCAATGGTTTGAAAAATCATAGTTAGGACAAAATTACTACCCAGGGTAATGACGAGATCAATAGTTAAAAAAGGGTAAAGTAGAGTACTTTCATTTCTTTGTGCCTGTTATTCGAAGAATATCATGTGCGTTTAGGAACGTTTGTTGTTGAAAATCATATTCATACTCGATGTTTTTCATTTTGACCGAGCGACGGTGCAACTGCGTAATTATTTTTAACACATACAAAACAGCGAAGAATCATTTTTAGGATCTCATATACTATTTTCAAGTTCTTTATTATAATAAAGGGTAAACTCCTTTCCCGGGCGCAGGGTAAAATTATATGAGGCGTATCCTTCTTCTTGGATTTCTTTATACATTTGATACTCTGCAGGCACGATTATTGCATCGTATTTTGCCTTAGCTGGAGGTTTTGTATAATATGCTGTTTTTTCATAATCCCTTAAGTACCACGGCAGCGGCCAGTAAAGATTATCAGGGTCCACTACAGATATCCTTAGAGTTTCTGGCCCCTGATTGAAGACTTCGATTTTCTTCATAACTTGCTGGATATCTGAAGATGCCTGTGAATACGTCATCAGCTCATCAGGTTCCATACTCCGGTAAAAATTTACAGATATGCACTGAATCAGGGATATTATTAACGTAAGTGCCAGAATCCCCACAACAAAGGTATGAGCTCTGGAACGTTTTGTCCCGAAAGCGGGTTTTTTGTCTGTTTCGAAATTCATGTTTTCTGTTCCGGAATTCATGTTTTCTGTTTCAAGTAAATTCTTCTGTCTTCGGCTAGGTGTCCCGGAGAAAAAGTCTCCCAGATAAGCCCCTGCTAAAATCCCAACAGGCAGGACAATGTGCACAACAAGCCAGGGGACTTTTTCCTGAAGATAGGAATAGAGCAGCAAACTCGTAACTGCCCAGTAGGAAAGAAACATGAAAAAGGAAGTATTTTCTCCTTTCTTTTTAAGGAAATGAACAATACCTGCAGTCCCAAAAATCAGAATCGGGCTTTCGTATACAAGGAGGATAGGAATATAAAAATAAAAAGGACCTCCTATGCGTTCAATTCTGTGCATCTCCATCCAGTGGGAAAAAGCCCTTTCCACAATTGAAAAGAGGGTTTCCGGGGTTCTGAAAAGGCTTGTGTAGAATAACATTACGATAAAAATAAAGAGAGTACCTGAAATCAGAACTTCTGGTACGAATGGGAAAATAGATGAAATTTTAAGAACAAGAGTTCTTTTAAGGCTTAGCTTTTCTTTTTTCCAGTAGGAATAAAACCTGTACAAAGAATAAATCCCTGCATAGGCTCCGAACATGAAAATAATAAGATAGGCATTCTCTTTTGAAGATACGGCGATTGCAAGAGAGGTAGCGGCAAGGATAAGATAAGGGTATCTCTTTGGGCTGTGAAGGTTTTCAAGGTAGCGAATTCCCCCTATAACAGTGGCAAGAGTACAGAAAACAATGATTGGGTCATTTCTGAAGAACCTTGAAAAGTACACCATACTTGGAGAAAAAGAGAGCAAGAAAGCCGACCAGAGTACACCTCTTTCTCCAAGTTCCTTCTTAAGTAAAAATAGCAGAAGAGTTGCCGCTACTCCGAAGAAGACAGGGATCAAGCGTGCTGTTGTGTCGTTTATTCCCAGAGAGTGAAAGACAACAGCAGTAGAATGAAATAGAAAAGGGCCGTGATAGGCCGGATCATATCTGTATTGTTCGGTTTCAAGAAGTTTAAGGGTAAAACTGGCATGTACGCTTTCATCGTGATGGAACACTCGATCTCCCAGGTCAAACAATCTTATCAATAGAGCAAAAAGGATGATCAGAAATCCGAGTATTCTGTATTTTTTTTCAGAAATTTCTGGCGAGTTCTCAGTGTTGTAATCCTGACCTTGCTGCATAATTTTCCCAATCCTCCAGCATAGCTGCTTCTTTACGAGCATAGATATATTTAAGGGATAGGATGAAATAGTCTCTCTCATGGCTGAAGTTAAAGTCAAGTTATTTGCAAATTTGCGTGAAAAAGTAGGTACATCGGAACTGCAGCTATCGGGAGAAAAGGTTATTGATGTCCTTTTATCCCTTACTGAAAAATATCCCGAGTTGAAAAACCTTATTTTTGAGGAACCCAAAGGAGCAAGCGAAGCTCCAGTTATGTGTGGTTCAATTAATGTCCTTATAAATGGAAACAATGCCCGGCATCTCGATGGGCTTGATACTCTTCTTTCGGATGCCGATGAGCTTGCAGTCCTGCCTCCGGTATCGGGGGGCTGATTTTTTCAGGAAGGACGATCATGGGCAAGATATTCAAAGAACGAACCTCGATTGATGAAGCTTTGAGACTTTTTCTTGAGCGTATTTCTACTACAAAGAAAACAGAAGAAATCTCACTCGAAACCTGCACAGACAGGGTACTGGCAGAAGCCGTGATCTCTGAAAGAAATGTGCCACACTACCGACGTGCAGCTATGGACGGATACGCGGTAAGGGCTTCCGACACTATGGGAGCTTCCCCTACAAATCCGGTAATGCTGCAGCTTTCTGATCAGGTAGAGGAAGGAAGTTTAACCTGGGTCCATACTGGGACTGCAGTGCCTGAAGGAGCTGATGCTGTCGTAATGGTTGAAGATACCATCGCCGCAGGAAACCTTGTTGAGGTCAGGGCTCAGGTCTACCCGAATCGGAATGTGGGGCAGATTGGAGAGGACATAAAAGAAAAAGATGTTGTTTTTGAGGAAGGGCATCTTCTTCGTCCATGTGATGCTGCTGTGCTTGCATCGCTTGGACTTGACAGGGTAAAGGTTTTCAAAAAGCCTGTTGTTGCGGTTATTCCGACAGGGGACGAGCTCGTAAGTCGTAAAAAGGGCATGGCTGTACCTCCTCCGGGCATGGTGCTTGAGACTAATGGGCTGATGTCGGCCCTTTATGTGAAGAAATGGGGTGGAATCCCCCGATATCTCGATATAGTGCCTGATAACCCGGACAGGCTAAAAATGGCCATAGAAGCAAACATGGATGCCGATATGATTCTTCTTTCTGGCGGAACATCAGTAGGAATAAGAGATCATGGGCCTGAGGTTGTGTCAGCTCTTGGAGAACTGCTCGTGCACGGCATAGGAGTAAGTCCTGGTAAACCTGCAGCCCTTGGGGTTATAAATAATGTTCCTATCGTTTGCCTGCCCGGTTATCCGGTTGCCGGGCTTGTTGCTCTCAATTTCTTTGTCCGTCCTGGAATCAGGAAACTGGCAGCAATTCCGGAGATCCCCGAGACTATTCTTAAAAGGCGGCTGGCTGCAAAAGTCAGTTCAAAAATAGGTTACGTTAGTTTCATCCGTGTTGTATTTGAAGGAGATAAGGTGCGCCCTCTTACCGGAGCTGGAGCCGGGGCACTGAGTTCCGTTGCAAAGGCTGACGGGTATTTGCTGGTGCCAGAAAACATTGAAGGGTATGATGAAGGAGAAGAGGTGGATGTCTTCTTAATAGAATGATATTTCTGTGTTCTCTCAAAAACACCCTTTTTCCCTTCTTTACCCTGTTTGTTGTATTCTCTTCAAATTGGATTAATGGAAAAGCAGTTCACATTTTATTTCGCCTAGTTTATATAAGCAGGCTCAAATATAATGAACGAATCATCCTTCCTTTTTCCCTTGAAGCCCCGGAAGGAATTTTCCCTCCTTTCTGAGATAAAGTTTTATACTTCAAGGGCTAATCAAACGAAGAAAACCAGAGCTAAAACGTTGAGAGCTAAAATATTTAGAAGTTACAATGTTCAAAAGTTAATATGTTCCGGGCTAAAACGTTATGAGCTGAAATCTAAATTTTTAAGTGATTCCCTGAGTGTAAAATAATGTCTTCCACGCATAAAGACCTGAATAAGATTTTTCTCATAGGAGCTGGCGGGTTCCTTGGAGCAATATGCCGATTTTCACTCTGTGAGCTCATGGAATCGCATTTTGGTGTCCTTTCGGTAAACGTACTAGGAAGTTTTATGCTCGGCCTGATAATGTACGACACTGAGTATATTGGATTTATAGGTCCAAAAGGAAAGCTTGCTTTTGGGACCGGATTTATGGGAGCATTCACAACATTTTCGACGTTTGCAGTCCAGTCTTTTACCATGCCCTTTTTCCCTGCTCTGGAAAATATCAGTGTTAACCTGTTTCTTGCCCTGGTTGGCGTGTTCATGGGCAGGAGTACAATAAAAGCCCTTTCAGGTAGGGAGGTATAAAGAGATGTTCTCCCTTCCAGGCATGGAAAAACTCTTTTTAATAGGTGCAGGTGGTTTTATTGGGGCATGCCTTAGATATACGGTTTCAAGTCAGGTCCCTAGGATTAAGAGCATCCCTGCAGGCACACTTACCGTGAACCTCTTAGGGACCATTGTACTTGCCTTTCTCACTTTTTCTTCTGAGCCCCAATCTATGGTCTATCTCGTAAATATAGGAATTTTAGGTTCCTTTACCACGTTTTCTACCTTCGCATATGAAACTTTCAAATTGCTTGAAGAAGGGCAAAATTTCTCCTTTTTCCTGAATATCTTTCTTAACGTTGCACTCTGCCTCGCAGGGGTAAGTATTGCATATCTGACCCTGAATTTGTGAGTTTAATGCAGAAAACTGGGTAGAAAAATGTTCTCTGGAATGTATTATTCTAAAAATATATTATCTTATAAAATAAATATTTTTAAAGATCTATCTACAAAATCCTACAAGGTTCAGTCAAAATAGTAAATTCAAAAAGTAAATTCAAAAAGTAAATTCAAAAAGTAAATTCAAAAAGTAAATTCAAAACCCAAATTTGACAGAAGCGTATATTATATAATGTCTGAACGGGTTTCATGCTTCTGCTTTCTTCATACTACTCAAAGTTTTATCCCGCATCTTATGATTTTTTGACATTTTTCAGTTTACCAAAATGTAATGTGTCGATACAACGTGTTTTGTGTAAGAAAATACTGTATTGATTAGTAGAATCTGTCAAATTAAGGTTCAAAAAGTAAATTCAAAAAGTAAATTCAAAAAGTAAATTCAAAAAGTAAATTCAAAAAGTAAATTCAAAAAGTAAATTCAAAAAGTAAATTCAAAAAGTAAATTCAAAAAGTAAATTCAAAAAAGTAAATTTAAAAGCCCTTAAGATTACTTTACAAGAGCTTTTGCAGATCTTCTGATGAAGCGCCTCTTATGACCTGAAGAACTGAAGCGCTGTGCAGGTCCTGGGTGTGCTTTTTGAGCCTGTGACTTCTGGACCTTAATTACTCTGCCTTTTCTGCCTTTTACTTTTACCCAATCAATGCTGCCGGTTTTGCCCATTATCATTCCTCGTTAAGTTTAATCTTAATTTTCTCTGAATTTATTTGTAATTTATCACGTAATATATCCAGGTATTCGCTTATTGCTGGACACTGCCGGTTGCCGCGGATTTTTTTTCTCCTCGGCAGAGTCTCAATAAACAGGTATTTAAACAGGTGTTCCCTGGTTATAGTGTTAAGTGTTAAATCGATAATTCTCACTGATGATTGAAGAATATCTAATATTCCTTGAAGCCTGAAAGTGCGAAATTATAAATGTCATCAAGCCTTGGGTCTATGATAAAAAGAAATGCTAGTAATTAAATGTTACGGACATGGAAGTAAAATAAGGTAGATTTGCAGGATTCTTTTCTTAAAAAGGTGATTAGCGTAAAAATGAATAACATTGAAACAAGGCTTACAGAGGCAAGGGAAGAACTTGCAGGCGTAGAGGAATTTCCTGACCCTGAATTTGTAGGCATTATTAAAGAGCTGGGGTTCAGATGTGAACTCTGTGCACGCTGCTGCACAAAAGAGTTTAACGATCACGTTTTCCTGCTCGATGCAGACCTGGCTGTTATAAGGCAGATAAATCCGGATTCAGTTACTCCTGCTCCATATCCTGAGTTTTGCGACCAGAAGGGTAGGTTTTATGTCTCAGGCTACGCCTTGAAAACAAAACCTGATGGTTCCTGTATCTTCCTTGAGAATAAGCGCTGCAAAATTTATGACAGGCGTCCTTCAATCTGCAGGGTCTATCCATACATGCTTCACAGGGAAGCTGATGACTCGGGCAAAGTGGACTGGCGCCAGATAAGCGGCTTAAACGAGCATGGAAGCTATTATTCCGAACTTGAGGATTCCGAATGTGGAGCAATTGCACAGGAGACAAGGGCTTATGAAGAGGCTTACCTGAGACAGATAGTCGGGTTTTTTGAAGCTGTGAAGGCTCACTTCCAAAAAAACGGCCTGAAACACGTTCAAAGCGTATATGACCGCAAAATACGGGATTTTCTTAAAGGCAAGTGTGAACTTGAGGTCTTTGTATATTATAACGGCGAGTTTGAAAAATGTAACCTTAAGCCCGGTACTTAAGCTCGGTACCAGTTAACAATACGGTATATATTGGCAATTTGATTTTATTTTTCCTTGCCTTTTACTTTCCAACTGAGAAGTATCCCCTTTTCTATTTTTTCGGTTGAAAGCAATTCTAACTCAGGGATTTCGGCTTCTGAAAATCCTTCCCCATCCGTAAAAGTCGGGGCTGTTTTTCCTCCTATTATAAGGTTTCCAACGAAAGTATAGACTTCATCAACAAGGCCAGCAGAGAGCATACCCCAGTTTAGGGTCGCTCCTCCCTCAACCATGAGGGTGTTTATTCCCATTTCTTTTAATTTTGCTGCAAGCTCGGTAAGGTCAACTTTAAAGGTTCCTGTTTTAATGACGAGAGCTTTTTCTTCCAGTTTTTCTATCTTTTCGGCAGGTGCAGAAGTTGAAACGGCAATTATCCTGAGCCCGTCTCCTTTTTTGAAAATATCAGCATCAAGCGGAGTCCTTGCTGAACTGTCCACAATGATCCTTACTGGATTTTCGTTTTTTCCTGCGGCTTTCCGGGCTGCCTTTCTCTCTGGAGACTTTACGGTTAAGCTTGGATCGTCCGAAAGGACAGTTCCTATACCTACCATAACTGCGTCTGCCTGGGCTCGGAGTTCGTCGACCCGTTCAAAATCAAGTTTCCCGGAGATTCGGACCTGTTTCCGTTCCTTTGTTGAAAGTTTGCCGTCGGCTGACATAGCAGAATTTATAAAAACAAAAGGTTTGTCCATTTTTCTAGCTCCTGAATAAAGCAGTTTTCGGAGGAGTCTCTAGGGAGAATGCCTCCTTACTGGAAAAAATTTTGAATAGGCATTAATAGCCTTATTTTTCTTAAATAATATTACTTTTCTTAAATAATATTATCTTTTCTTAAATAATATTATCTTTTCTTAAATAATATTGCTTTTCTTAAATAATATTACTTTTCTTAAATAATATTATTTTTTCTTAAATAACCTTAATTCTTCTTCGCTTCACGTTAAAAACGTTTAACGGTTCTTAGAAGCGAGATTTAATCTTAACTTATTCTATTTCTATTAGAGGCTTCAGGAGGTCGTGGTCTCTCAAAAGTCCCTGAAGTTTCCGGTTTGAATTGATAATCGGAACCTGATCAATCCTGTTTCGTTTCATTTTACGTGCACAGTCGCTGACAGATGTAATATATGTAGCTGTGATTGGTTCCCTTATCATTATATCGCTTCCTATCAGGTTGGGAACCTTAATCCTTGAGACACTGTAGTAAATACTCATGGTGTCTCGCATCGATTCCCAGGTCCAGGCGTCATCGTCCTGGCCTGCAGACATATCTGACATCTCTACACTGTCTTCAATTACGCTGGCAGCAATAACATCACGATCTGAGATTATTCCTATGAGCTCCAGGTTTGAATCAAGTACCGGGACAGCCTTAACACCTGCGAGTTCCATAATTCTGGCAGCAACGGGCAGAGGGGTTTCACTGTAGATCGCAACGACTTTCTTTTCCACGTAGTCCTTTATCGGAATATCGATGTTCATGTCTGCAATTGTGCCTATAATATCTGCCACAGTAATAAGCCCTACAAGTTTCCCGTCATCGACCACCGGAAGCCTTCTTATGTGGTGCTCCAAAAGTAAGCGTGCTGCAGTCTGCAGATCCGATCCGGAGGATATGGTTATCGGATCACGTGTCATAAGAAGAGCCAGTTGTTCTTCTTCAGGGTTTTGTAAAAGGTTTGTTCTTGTTACAACTCCCACAACTTTGGAGTCTTTAAGTACTGGAACTCCTGAAATGTGCTTGTTCTTAAGAATTTTAAGAACCTCATCCCTTGAACCTGGAAGGGTTGCACTTGCTACATCCCTTACCATGATATCTTCAATGAAGATGTTTTTTGGCATGTAATCTACACCTTTGTATACTCTGAATCCTGGTTTTCTTTCTCCTCTGTTTATTTTCTCAAAAGGCTTCCAGTTAGCAGAAAGTCTTAATCTTGTTTTTCACTCCGGACAACCAGGACCGGGACTTTTGAGCCTCTTACTACTTTCTCTGCAACACTTCCCATCAGAAACCTGTCTAGTCCGGTTTTTCCGAGGGTGCCAACAACTATCAGGTCAGCGTTATTGTTTTCTGCAAAATTTATAATTTCATTACTTGGGTGACCTTCCAACAGAACTTCTCTTACCTCAACTCCTGAGACTTTTCCGCGTTCCTGTACCATGGATATCGCTTTCTCCCCTTCTCCTCTCAGGGTATCATATATTGCTTCCCATCCTGCATCCATAGGTATCGAAGAAAAAGAAGTTATATCTATTACGTAGAGAGCGTGAACCGTGGCCCCGCTGAGTTTTGCAATCTCAATACCGTAAGAAATAGCCTTAAGGCTGTTCTCGGATCCGTCTGTTGCAATCACTATATTCCGGTAAAATTCGCTCATCATGTCTGTTCTCCATTTGCTTTACGAATGAAGTACTGATAGTATGTCATCGGGTCTTGCCCGCCTTGTGATTCCACTTATGGGGTTCTTTATCCCTGCAAGATTATTGGAATTTCCATTCAGGATCATGAGATTAGCTTTATTCCCCTTTTGTATCGAACCCGTAGAATCAGATCCCATTACAAAGGAACCATTAAGTGTGCAAATTTTAAATACTTGCCTGTCATCAATGGAATAAATTTTAGACATAAATTCCATTTCAGCAAACATATTTACAGAATTTAACATTACATTATCCGTTCCTGCAGCTACTTTTATCCCCGCTTCCAGCATCTCGGCAACAGGTGCAATTCCTGCTCCTGTTATTAGGTTAGACCTCGGACAGACAACAACCGGAATCTTCGCATCAGCCACGTTTTCAAGATCTTTTTTTGTGGCATTTGTCATATGAATCAGAAGATCTGGCTCAAGTGACAGTGCTTTTTCTATGTCGCTCGTATCTTTTTCTCCGGCATGGATCGCAAAGAATTTTCTACGCTGCCGTGTGCAGGTAGCAATATTCTCCAATAGTTCGAGATCAAGGTCATTTGCCCCACTCATTCCAAGTCCGGTAGAATGTAAAAGAATTCTTCTTACTTCTGCCAGTACAACCTGAAGTGGCTGTTCAGGTTCTGTAGGTCTGCCCAGTATCATGGAATGGAGTTTAAGTCCTTCGAGAGCTTTATTCAGGGCTGCAACCCCTACAACACCTCCTTCTCTGAAATCCGCAAAAGCACAGGTTCCGGTTTCTATCATGTCCAGCAAGGACCTTCTCATACCCTCTATCAGGGTTGTGTATGGCGTGTCTCTTAATATCCTGTGTTTTAACCCGTCAGGAGGTTTTACAAGAGCATCCAGGTCTCTTTGAGTCCTAAATCCAGAAACTTTTCCCAGAGGAGGGTCTTTGAATACCGAGTCTCCAAGATGAGTATGTGCATTGACAAAACAGGGAGCAATTATGTTCTTAGAGAGTGTATGCTCTTCCCCAATCTCCGTAATTATTCCTCTCTTTACGCAGATATACCCCTCAATAGGTTCCAGTTCAGGGCCTGCAATAATTGTCCCGGGAATTATCCGTTCAGTGCCGTACATATATACGCACCTCAGCTACTCATTAAGCACTATGTTCAATTTGTGGAAAAGCAAACATATACATAATATATAAGTCTTTCTTCAGATTTTTTACATTCTTATTTTTCAGAATATATCAATCTTCAAAATTTAATTTTCTCAAAATATAATTTTTTTGAGTATGTACTCCCGTTAGGAATATCACTCACTACTTTTCTTGGTTTTTATTATTTTTTATTATTTTCTATTATTTTCTATTATTTTTTATTATTTTCTATTATTTTTTATTATTTTTTATTATTTTCTATTATTTTTTATTATTTTTTATTATTTTTTATTATTTTTTATTATTTGTTATTATGTTTATTATCTGCATTTTTTATGATATCTATCATCTGCAGTTTGCAGTTAATTCTGCATTCTTTCAAGTTGTTTCTCCACATTGTCAGGTTCTTATACTGCTCTTATAATCGAAATCGGTTCTCTTAAGGTAAATCGGTTTTTAATATAAATATCTTCTTAATATATATACAATGTAGTAAACCCTGAGTTTGCCGACATTTTTATATATTACTATGTATATAATATGACTTCGTCGCATTGTATAGGTCCTTGCACGAGGTAATGGAAAATCCTGACTGTGAGTGTATAGACAACCCCAATGCGGTACATTGATAGTGTGACACTGCCCTGCACGAGGGTAACTGAAAGTGACTGCGGAAAACCAGAGGATGAGCTTTCGGAGTTAGTGCGCAAGGGCTACAGCACTATTTTCTCCGTCTTTTAAAAACTCTTTCCAGACGTTCTTTAAACAATGAACCTAAACGTTATTTACTTTAAATTTTACTTATTTGAGCCATTCTTTGTTTAAAATCTTATTTGCTTGAAATTTTATTTGTTTAAGCTTTTACTTGTTTAAAATTTCATTTGTTTAAACTTTTAATCTTATGTTGTTATTGTTTCCTATTATTTCTTTAGTTTCTTTACTTTAACGGATCATCCCGTTATTGATTTATATAATCCCTCCAGAAAGGTAAAAGATATGTCCTTCGAAGAGGCAATAACAGATCTGGGTTCCGGTGTAATTGTTGATATAGAGGTTACTCCAGGCTCCAGGTCGATTTCGGTTCCAAGTGGTTATAATGAGTGGCGCAAGCGAATTGAAGTAAAACTAACCAAAAATGCCCAGAAGGGAAAGGCAAACGAGCAACTGATAGAATGCCTTGCTGAACTCTTCGCAATTAACAGTTCTAATATTAGTATAAACAGTGGGGCAACAAGCAGTAAGAAGTCTTTATTGTTAAAAGGAGTTTCATATCAACAGGCAGTTTCAGTTTTTGGAGCGCATTTAATAAATAACCCCAAAATTTAAAAACTACATTTAAAAATAACCGAACTTCAAGAGTAACCTCCTTATCTCCTGATAAGTGAAATGCCTATGAGTAAACTGCAGTTCTCTTAAAGTTTTAATTACTAAAAAGGTTGCAGAAAACGTGTCTGATCTTGAAATTTACAGAAAAAGGCTTGAAAGAATTGAAGAGTTGCTCTCGGAACTCTCTGAATATTCTGGAAGGGGAGCAATTATTATTGTTGAAGGAAAAAGAGACGTTCTTTCACTGAAAAGACTTGGAATTGAAGGCAATTTTGAACTTGCAACCCATCAATCTCTTTTTAATTTCTCTGAGAAAATTTCTCGGCTTGGTAGTGAAGTAGTTATACTAACTGATTGGGACAGACGAGGTGACATCCTGGCTATAAAACTTTCAGAATACTTTCAGAGTTTCGGTTTGAAACCCGAACTTGAGATCCGAAACAAACTCCGACTCATCTCTCAGAAGGAAATTAAAGATGTAGAAAGCCTGTACACTTATGTTTCCAAGCTGAGATTGAAAACTGGCTCCTGTTCAAAGTAGGATTTCCAATAAGTCTAAATATTAAAAATGAAATTTAAAGGTCAAGTTCATAAATTAATATTAAAATTAATATTCTAGCCACTATTAAAAACAAACACTAAAGTTATCATTAAAACCAAATATTAAAGTTAACATTAACAATTGACGGACTTGGCTTATTCTTTATTAGGTTCTGCTTTCTCTTGAATTATCTCCATACTCTGTGGAGCCTTCTGATGGTTAAATGTTCTATCGAATTCCGGATACTTCGGAAAATTACCAGCCAGCTCTTCAAACATTTTGTGTCTTGGACTGATGATGATTATATGAGCAGGAGGATGAATTTTCTTCAGTCTACTAATTGCCGCCCCTGCATGATTATTCAACTCCACCAGTGCTGCAGAGTTGCATTTTGACTTGAGGGATACGCCCATTACACTAACAAGAAGTTCATCAGCATAGTTTGGTTCTATGCATTTTGGAGTAGCTGAAAATTGAATATGTCCGTATCTTTCTAGATCATGTAAGGCTATTTTTACTTTATCCGAGTCGTCTGCTCGGACTAGCGCGAATGATTTCATTTTTTACACACCACCAATATACTGAAGTTATCCCCATTTTGATATGGATTTACCCCTATAATAAACTTTGTGTATGAAAGATGCTGAACAGCCATATTTTCGGACATTCTGGCCTCTGATGATCTTTTTATCGCTTTTCCGACGCTATATATGGTCTGGTCCCCAGGCTGTAAAATTTCATTTCTCTTAGCTAAGAGATCTTCAAAAATTATAAGGGTACCTTGCAATTTCTTTTTTCAGATGTAGTATACGCTTCCAGATAATGAAGTCGTGTATTCTATACTTATATTCATCGTATATATATTCGTTTTGAAATAATATCTCTCAATGAGAAAGTTTTATTTCTTAAGTAAGAAAGCTTCTTTAATCTTCTCTTTTACAGATGTTTTTATCTGAATTCTGCCCTTTTTATATATATATATTATGAAAACAAATTTCATAAGAATATACTATTAATTTTCAACTTTGATATAATTAAAACTATAGTAATTTTATCTATTATATTACACTGTATCTATTATATTACACTGCTCAAGGTTAATTGCCAATTTTATGGAGTCTAAAATAAATTTTTAATAAGGTAGAGACTTATTTCAGGTAAATTTAAAATATGAATATTTTAACAAACTTGCGCTCCTGATATCAAGTCATCAGATAAAATTTCCAGAATTTAAATCCGAATTAGATCTCACAAGTTAAATATTATATAAAATATTAAAAATATATATTAAAACTAAACTATCAAAAATAAAATGTTATTTGATAAAATGCCATCTTTTATCTAGGACTTCTCTATATCATATACCGAAATAGCTAGCGTATAATAAGGTATCAAAAGGTATTGCACAACTATGTTCTCTTTCTTTTCGTCGTGTTTACTTCATAAATGCAGCGGAAGAATTAATACATCTTTAGAATTATGGATATACCCTTGATTTAAAGAAAAAATGATCTTTAATTTATTTCTGATATTCAATTTAAGTTCAGTGCTTTCAATAGTGAGTCTCATCATTTGTAATTCAATGATAAGATGATTATCTGTAATTCAATGATAAGATGATTATCTGTAATTCAATGATAAGATGATTATCTGTAATTCAATGATAAGATGATTATCTGTAATTCAATGATAAGATGATTATCTGTAATTCAATGATAAGATGATTATCTGTAATTCAATGATAAGATGATTACCTGTAATTCAATGATAAGATGATTATCTGTAATTCAATGATATGATCATTATCTGTAATTCAATGATAAGATCATTACCTGTATAATCCAATAGTAAGATCTTTAGTAAGATCTTACTTCTATCCGTTATCGAGTAATGCCGAATCTTCTGTAAATTAAATGATACAATAACAGGTTTGGCTGCCCAATTCCTTAAACTAAGGCATACAGAAATCATTATATTAGAAGGTGATTATATGGCTGAAGATATTAAATCCAAGGTAATAAAGGCAAAAAAGGCATCGATTGAACTTTCCAGTGTAAGTACGGAAGTAAAAAACCTTGCGCTTGAGGCCATGGCTCAGGCTCTGGACAAGGAAAGGACAGCTATTCTGGATGCAAATGCAAAAGATCTTGAAGCTGCGGCGGAACTGAAAAAGAAAGGGAAGCTTACTCAGGCTCTTGTAGACAGGCTTAAAGTAAGTGACTCAAAGATTGATGGAATGATTGCAGGAATCAGAGATGTAATTAAGCTCAAAGATCCTGTAGGAGACACTCTCTCTACTCTTGAGCTGGACAAAGACCTTATTCTCTACCAGGTGAGCTGTCCTATTGGCCTTATAGGTGTCATCTTTGAATCTCGACCTGACGTGGTGCCTCAGGTTATGTCCCTTTGCCTTAAGAGCGGGAACGCGACCATCTTCAAAGGCGGGAGTGAAGCCAGAGAGTCAAACCGCACGATTTTCCAGATTCTTGTAAAAGCCATAGAATCCACAGACGGCATGCCAGCAGGGGCTTTCCAGCTTATGGAAACCAGAGAAGAGATAATGGACCTTTTGAGCCTTGATGCCTATGTAGACCTCCTTATCCCCAGGGGTTCAAATGAATTTGTCAAGTTTATTCAGAAAAATACGAAAATCCCTGTACTGGGGCATACCAGTGGGATCTGCCATATCTATGTGGACGAATATGCGGATCTCGATACAGCCTGGAAGGTCTGCTTCGATGCGAAAGTACAGTATCCTGCAGTATGCAACGCCATTGAAACCCTTCTGATAAACCGTAAAATTGCAGATTCTTTTCTGCCGAAAATGGCAGAGATGTACCTTGGTGCAGGGGTTGAATTACGCTGTGACGAGGATAGTTATACTCTGCTTGAAAAAAGAGGGCTTTCTCCTCTCTCACGAGCTACGGAAGAGGACTGGAGTCTTGAGTACAATGATCTCATTCTTTCGATAAAACTCGTTAATACTATAAAGGAAGCTATCGACCACATAAACACTTTCGGTTCCCATCACACCGATGGAATAATAACTGAGAATGCTTCAAGAAGAAAGGCGTTCACAGCGCTTGTTGATTCTTCGAGTGTTATGGTAAATGCCTCAACCCGTTTTGCGGACGGCTATCGTTATGGGAAAGGAGCTGAGGTCGGAATAAGCACAAACAAAATCCATTCCCGTGGTCCTGTAGGCATGGAAGGTCTTCTGATCTACAAATATATCTTGCTTGGGAAAGGGCAGGTTGTTGCAGACTACGCAGGAGAAAATGCAAAACCCTATACGCACAGAAAACTTGACCTTAAGTTTGAGAATGTAAATTGAAACCCTGTTGAAGAATGCCGAAGACTTATGATATGTTTATATACCTGAATTGGAATACCAGCTCAAATTGAGTGCAAGCGATGGAAATCCGGATTGCAGCTGTTACTAATTTCAGCTGTATTCCCAAAATATTTTACGAGGCCTTGTTATTGACAGATAGAAATGAATTCCTCAATGATGTTAATAAAATCGTTATCAAAATCGGTACTTCCTCACTTACAAAACAGAACTGTGACAGTACAAAAGAAAACTGTAGTATTGATCCTACCTTTATAGAAAATATTGCAGCTCAGGTCTCCGAACTTCGAAAGCGCGGAAAAGAGGTAATTGTGGTAAGTTCGGGGGCAATAGGTGTAGGACTCTATGAGCTGGGCATTTCTCCAAAACCTCGTGAAATTCCTATCAGGCAGGCAGCGGCAGCGGTAGGACAGAGCATCCTTATGCAGTACTGGAGCGAAGCTTTTTCGAAACATGGGATAAAAGTTGCTCAGATCCTTCTTACTTATGAATTCTATTCTGACCGGGTATCCTACCTTAACCTAAGAAACAGTATCTCTACCCTTCTGGAATATGGGGTAGTTCCCATAATAAATGAAAACGATTGTACCTGTACAAACGAGATTGAAGCAATCTTTGGAGACAATGACAAGCTTTCTGCAATGGTTGCAAGCAAAATCGATGCTGACCTCCTGATTATTCTTTCGGATATCGACGGCCTTTTTGATAAAAACCCAAAGATACACGATGATGCCAGACTCATCTCTCTCGTGGAAAAAATCACGCCTGAAATTGAAAGTTATGGGGGTGACCCTACAAGCTTCAAGGGCGTAGGAGGAATGAGGACCAAGATAAAAGCTGCAAAGATCTGTAGCATGGCAGGCTGCTATGTCTTGATTGCAAACAGCGAAATTAAGGACGTGCTTCTGAAGGTTTTGTCTGGGGAAGAGATAGGTACCCTTTTCCTGGCTGAAAGGCATATCCAGAAGAACCGTGCCCGCTGGATCATTCTTGCAAGGGCTTCAGGCACTATCCGTGTAGATGCAGGGGCAAAAGACGCAGTTCTCGGGAAAAACAGTCTTCTTCCCGCGGGAGTTGTGGAAGTTGAGGGAAATTTTGATAGGGGAGATGTGGTTAGATTAGAGTGTGAAGGCAGGGTCTTTGCGAAAGGAATTACAGACTACACCTCTGAAGAACTTCTAAAAATAAAAGGTGCCCACACCGACGAAATTGAGGGTATTCTGGGCTATAATAATTACAGTAATGTAATAAAAAAAGAAAATATTGGCATAATAGAGAACTGAATTAAATTTCCAGCATACTCAAAGAATTAAACTGGATTTTTTGGGATTTCTGAAGAATCCAAATTAATTTCTTGTAGTTTGGAAGCTTTTATCAATCTACTAATTTCTTATAAATTTATTTGGGCTATAAAGTCCCTTTAAATTACTCAATACTAATCGAAAATACGTTTTGAGGTAATTACCTCGATATTCCCATTTATTTTGAAAATAGGAGAAATTATATGGTAGATCAGAACCGAAAGATAGGATTTATCGGAGCAGGAAAAATGGGCTCTGCACTTATGCAGGGAGTTATAAAGGCCGGAATTGTAAAGCCTGAAAACCTTGGCGCAGCCGACGTTTACGAGCCTTTCTTAAACGATCTGAAGGCAAAACTTGGCATTAATATATCTACTGACAATACTGTTATCGCCAGGGCATCCGATATTCTTCTTCTAGCAGTAAAGCCCCAGACTCTGGGTTCGGTACTCGAAAATCTTAAAGCTGACATAACTTCTGATAAACTTGTTATCTCAATTGCAGCCGGTGTGCCTCTTGCCACTTACGAAAATGCGCTTCCTGCTGGCACAAGAGTCATACGTGTAATGCCAAACATTGCGGCCACAGTTTCCGAAGCTGCTTCAGGCATTGCTCCAGGCAAAAATGCCACTCCCGAAGATGTGAAAACTGCCCTTGAGATCTTTTCTGCAGTTGGTACTGCAGTCCAGGTGTCTGAGTCCATAATGGATGCAGTTACAGGTCTTTCAGGCAGTGGGCCTGCATTTATCTTCCCTGTAATTGAGGCAATGGCCGACGGGGCTGTTCTTGAAGGAATGGATAGGAAAAGTGCTCTCACTCTCTCAGCCCAGACTGTACTTGGGGCTGCAAAAATGATGCTTGAAACAGGCTTGCACCCCGGAGAACTCAAGGATATGGTTACTTCTCCTGCCGGGACTACCATTCAGGGTGTTCATGCCCTTGAAGAGGCTGGAGTCAGGGCTGCGTTTATGAATGCAGTTATAAGGGCAACCGAACGTTCAAAAGAACTTGGAAAGAAATAAATTTCTCTTTTCCATCTTATTCTATTTTTTCATTTGGTAACTGTTCAGCCCCTGCAAAATAGGTCTATTGATATTAATTCCAATGTGATTGAGCAGTGCAAATAAAAACCAGTGAAATAAACCAGTGAAATACAAAAAACATGATCAATAACTAGCAATTGAAAATTATAAACTTAAAAATATTTGCTCATGAGTTCTAATAAACATGGTTATTGATCATGTTTTGCTCATACTGAGTATTTGCCCAGACTGAGCAGGCACAAAAATTTTTATTCTCTGAATTATTTCTTACTATCTTTTTTAAAGCACAAAAACCAGTCAAGACAGTACATATTTTCTTCTGGCTTACCGGTTCTTTCTTTTACGGCTTCCATCGAACTGGGAGGTGGAACAATAACATCCTCTCCAGGCTGCCAGTTTGCTGGAGTTGCTACTTTCTCTTCTTCATTTTTCTGCAGGGCGGTCAAAAGCCTTTTTATTTCCTGCATATTTCTTCCCGATGATTGCGGGTAGTAAAGAATTGCTCTTATCTTTGCTTCAGGATCTATGATAAATACGGCTCTTACAGCCTGTGTGGTTGATGCTTTTGGCTGGATCATTCCGTATTTTTTTGCAACATCCATTTTCAGGTCGGCTATTACCGGAAACTTTACCTCTACATTTTTCATTCCTTTATACTCGATTTTTTCCTCTATCCTCTTAAGCCACGCAATATGAGAGAACACGCTGTCTATAGAGAGCCCTATCAGCTCAGTGTTCATCTCTCTAAATTCCTCCTGCATACTGGCAAAAGTCATAAATTCGGTAGTACATACGGGTGTGAAATCTGCAGGATGACTGAAAAGAATAACCCACTTACCTTTGTAATCATCAGGGAAATTGATTTGTCCCTGAGTTGTTACTGCTGTAAATGACGGTGCATCATCTCCGATCAGAGGCATGTGTATCTGTTCATATTCGGCTTCTACCATATTTTTCACCTATTTTCAAGCTCATGCTTTTTCTTTCGGGACCGAAAACTGAGTTCAAGTTCAGAGGCTTTCCCTTAAAAGAGTTCGAAGTCTTACTACCCTTTAAAAGAGTTTGGAGTCTTACCACTTAAAAGCCCTTTTTCCCTCAACCGTCCCCTAACTATCTATAGTTATTTTTGTTCTTATATATTTGTTCCGAAATACGGACAAAAAATTTACTTTGTTAAAAATACTTTTTTTTAAAACCTTATTTTCTTTTGGTTTTTATTTTTCCCAAAATAAGTACTGTGAACCTATTTTCAATTCCTTTTTTGTCAATACTTTTAGTTTTTATGTGTTAAGTGTTTTGAAGTCTTTTTGAAGTCTTTTTTAACTGATCCCTACCTTATAACGTCTTATCTTTTAAAAAGAAGTCTTATAAGGCTTTCTTTTGGAAAATAATTTATGCTGGAACTCCTTTGTTATATGGGGGTTAAATGAGAGAGTTTGTTCGGCCAAAGGTTGTGGTTAGTAGGTGCCTTGGGTTTGACCACTGTCGATACAATGGGAATATCATAAATAGTTCGATAGTGGCAAACCTCATGGAGTATGTTGATTTCCTGCCTGTCTGCCCTGAAGTGGAGATAGGGCTCGGTATCCCAAGAGACCCGTTAAGGATTATTCTTGAAAATGGGGAACAGCGGCTTGTCCAACCCGCAAGTGGCAGGGATGTAACTGAGGCTATGGAGACATTTTGCACTGATTTTCTTGGTTCTGCGGGAGAGATTGATGGTTTTATTCTTAAATACAGATCTCCTTCTTGCGGCATTAAGGACGTAAAAGTTTACCCGACTACATCGTTCAAATCAGCGGTAATTGGGAAAACTTCAGGATATTTCGGGAGTGCAGTCCTGAAAGAGTTTTCCTATCTTCCTGTTGAGGATGAAGGAAGGCTAAGGAACGCTCGCATAAAAGAACATTTCATGACCAGGATTTTTATGCTTGCCGCTTTCCGAAAAGTAAAATCCGAAGGCCGCATGAAGGACCTTGTTGCATTCCATACCGAAAATAAGTATCTGCTCATGGTATATAGCCAGGAAGAACTCAAGAAACTGGGAGCTATTGTTGCAAATAAAGAACAGGAAACCTTTCAAGAACTGGTTTCTGAGTACGAGAGGCATCTTTACCGCGCCCTTTCCAGACCTCCCAGGTATACTTCAATTATTAATGTACTCATGCATGCCTTCGGACATTTTTCAGAGCGTCTCTCAAACCAGGAAAAAGCACTATTTTTTGGCTGGATCCAGAAGTACAGGAACGGAAAAGTCTCTCTTTGCCCTGCAATTAGCATCATCAGGTCATGGGCCGTGCGCTTTGAAGACCAGTATCTTACGAATCAGACCTTTTTTGAACCCTATCCAGAAGGCCTGATGGAAGTGGACCCTATAGACTCTCATCTAAGGGAAGACCTCTGGAAATGAACTCGTAAACTATGAACTTCTGGGCGGGGATAATTTTATGAAACACTTGACCGCTTTGTTTTATTTCTTTTTACTCCTTTCTCTGATCGGATTTCTCATAACCTGGTCCAACTCTGAAACTTCCATAGATTCCTACATAGGCGATGCTGGAGAGAGTCTGATAGGAGCAGATATTGTAAATTCTGAGCCTTACAGCGCCTCGATAACAGAGGAGTCAACAACTCCTGGAACGTTTTCCCAAACTTACTCCTGGGAATACGAGGGCTGCAACTGGCAGCTTACTCTGCCTCTTAATAATGAATTGTATGAAAAATATAAGTCCAGGACTAGGAACCGAGACTACGATCTGTTTGCTTCAGATCCATACGATGACTGGTTAATTAAGGACATTGCAGAGGCTTTACTCTCTCTCTCAAAAGCTCACGGGCTTGAAAAAAGTCAAATTCCAGGACTTTGTATTTCTTTTGTCCAATCCCTTAACTATATCTCGGACCTTGAAAGCTCGGGTTATGACCAGTACCCCCGTTTTCCTTATGAAACTCTTTATGAGAACGGTGGGGACTGTGAAGACACTTCAATTCTCTCTGTGGCAATTCTTCAGGAGATGGGTTACGATGCTATCCTTCTGGAGCTTCCTGAACATATGGCTCTCGGGATAAAATGTAACAATGGGTACAGAGGCAGGAGTTTCGAGTATGAAGGCAGCAATTACTACTATCTGGAGACTACAGGGAGTGATTGGCAGATAGGTGAAGTCCCGGGAGAATATTCCGACCAGCCTGTACATGTTGTTCCTGTTTATAGAAGGCCCATGATTAATCTTGATTTCAAAGCACAGTGTGCATACTCAAAAAAAGAAGGGGTTGTAGATATTAACGTAACAGTAAGAAACGTGGGTTCGGAGAAAGCTGAAAATGCAACCGTTTACGTTGCCCTTCAGGCTGAAGATAAGCTTTCTTTGTGGGATGAAATTGAAAGTTCTTCAATTACGATTGAGCCGGAAGGAGTTTTCAATTACACTGCAAAAGGCCTTACAGTTCCTGCAGGAAATAAATTCAGGGTATATGTACAGGCATCTGGAGAAAACCTCGTACCTGAAAACATAACCAGTAAGTGGGCTATGATCTGAAAATCCGGCCTTCTGAAATGTTTATATAAAAAAGAACTGCACGTAAAAATTTAACTTACAGAGCGTCGTAAAAGTCTAAATTTATTAGAGATTCCTAATTTTTACAACGCTTTCGAAAAAAGGAAATATTCAAAAGAGACAAATTGTTAAGAGTAAGGTTTTCTCGGTTGACAATAATATCTTAATAATTAGCAAATTATTCTTGATTGTAAGCAAGAAGGAACCTGACATTACACGAAGACAAAGTTCCTCACATTCCCACATTCTGGGTCCTGGCTTCAATTTAACTGGATAAAGATATGATATTGGCTTCCAATATGATGCGAGGTTTGGAAATAATGCTCAGAATACGATGTGAAAGAGATTTTCTTGCCAATACCTATAAATCTAAAAACACAAACATACAGATTTTTTACTGACATCTTTTTTCCAGGTGTAGATTTCTGGTATATATAGTTTAAACAGAAAAAGCTACTTATGTTTATTTAATTGTGACTTGCTTTATACACAGATTTATATAACTATGACTACAACTATTAAAACTTACTAATTATTAAACCTTACGCGGTTGAACTGAGAAATCAATAGCATCAAACCCTCAACTGTCTAAACCCTTGCCTTATTCACAACGTTGATTGTGGTTGATTTTGTACTTCAAGTGCGTAATTCCTAACTCTAAAACTAGAAATATATATCCTAAAAATTATTTTCAATGACGATCCGGATTATTCATAGGCGAGTTTTTATGATTCAATCAAAGAAAGATTATATATTTTATTTAAAAGCAGATGAAATTGCACTTAAAAAAAAAGGAGGTACAGTTCAGTATTATAGGGATTATCTTTTGGATGATATCTGGAGATTTGAGAGATTACTCAGGAAAAGAGAATTCTATATAAATTGCAAAAAAGGTATTATATATAAACCATATTCTCTGTACCTTTATTTTAAATTCCAAAGATTAAGCACGAAATTAGGATTTACTATACCTCCAAATGTATTCGGGCCTGGATTATCTATTGCTCATAAAGGTACTTTAATTGTAAATAGCAATGCACAAGTTGGTGAAAATTGTCGCATTCATACTGATGTAAATATTGGAACAAATGCCTATAGTATGGAGGACGAATTAAGACCGGATTTTGTATTGCCTGTGCCAAAAATAGGAAATAATGTATATATTGGTCCCGGCGTTAAAATCTTTGGAGATATTGAAATTGCAGATAATATCGCAATAGGTGCAAATTCAGTAGTAAACAAATCCTTTAAAGAAGAAGGTATTACAATAGCAGGAGTTCCAGCAAAAAAAGTTAGTAGTGAAGGATTTGATAAATGTTACTATAAAGCTACAGACATTTTAAGAGGATTCTATAAACTTCCTCAGTAATTTGCTTGTTATTACGTGAAGACAAAATATCTTAATGTCCACATTCCGGACCTTAGCCCACTTTCCGCAGTAAATTTTCGTAAATTCATATTTTTACTGCTATCGATTTTCAATCAAACGTGGATTTATTGGACTTTTATGTAGTAGGTAAAAGCAACTATGTGGTGTATTTAGAGGCAAAAAACGATATTATTCAATTTTCACTAAATGCCATTAAGAGTTTAAATTAAGTTAATTTTTTTAAAAACGTTGTCAAGAGAACTATTGATTTTCTAAAAAATACTGTGGAATGTAGGCTTAGCTTTACTCAACCGGACAAAAATGCAATATTGGCAGCATAACTGAAAGTTGGGAATAGAGTCAAGAATAAAAAACAAAGGCTACTTTCATGCCAATTAACTTATATCTGCAAGAGCATAGAGAATTTGCAAACGTATGAGTTCTCAATAAATTTCTTATTTTCGGAGTTACTTATAAATCGAATATAAGCAATCTATTATTAATTTATTAAAGCATTTTGTACTTAGGGGTGGTCAAATGAATAGATTGTATAGGTCAAAGAAGAACAGGATTATTGCAGGAGTATGTGGTGGGCTAGGTGAATACTTTAAAGTTGATCCTACGCTTATACGGCTTTTATGGTTGCTCATTTCTATAGTGGGTACAGGAAGCGGTTTAGTTGCGTACATAATCGCATGGATTATAATTCCTGAAGAGCTCTGAAGGCTTTAGGTTTTATTTTTAAATAAAAAAACTCTAAAATTTTTCTAGAAAAAAAGGAAGGGCTAATTCCCGCCATTAAAATGACGGGATACAGCCCGTCAACCTCAACAAAACAACAAATTTAAAATTTTAATTTTATATGTTAAGCTAATTTTGCTCAGGTGCATGCACAATAACAGTAAGTTTCCATCCTTCTGACTCTTTAATTGATTATACCAAATAGTCAGATTCAGTGAATTTTTAGAAAAATAAGACTATATTTATTAGTTTTTAATTTATATAAAACTTTTATACCTCAGGATTGAATACTATTTTCTTTTATACTTGTTTTTGAATATGAGTTAAGGCATACACTCAAATAAATAATTTATGACCAAATCATTAAACTATAAAAATATTAAAAAGTAATTCAGACTCAAAATCCGCTTGAAAATTGAATTGTTAGAGAACCTGGACACAAAAGTTATAAAATATTAGAAAAAAGGAGTTTATGGAGTTAAAATGTACTCTCCAGGTAAATCATAAAGTATAATGCTATTATATCTATTTAAGCTCGAAGATATGAGAAACCAAAATATATTATCTTAGCGGTGTTAGCATGAGCAAAATTAATAGGAAGATTGCTATTTTTATTGCTTTTCTGACTCTCGTAGTAGTTTCTGGACTACTTATAAAAATGCCAGTTAATACTAATACCTCGGCTCCTGAATCACAAGTAGCTGGTATATATATTCAATTTAAAGATGGAATTTCTGAGCCAGAAGTAAAAGATATTCTTCAAAACATTAATATGACTCTGAACTATAGCATGGAATATGATACTAATACTACGGATGAAAGATATTACATAATAGTGGACAAAGATAACTGGGATATAAGACGTGAAATTAGTAAAGGGATGAAAGAAGAGAAAAAAGAATGGATTACAACGTCTCCTGCTCATGTTATCAGTGAAGGGGATAATTACGTTTTTACGGTCTCTGAACAAGCTGTCCAAGACAAAAAATTTCTCGCAATACTAGACAAATATAATATTAAGGTGAAAAAGTTTACCTGGTGCGAGATTCATTTTGAAAATCCTGATGGATCTCGGTATGTGATTCAAGAAAAAAATGCAAAAAGGATAAAAAATGAGCTTGAACAAAACGAAAATATCTTTACTGTAGATTTTAGTTACATTTATCCTCCATATGACCCTACAACCAAAGAGACTGTCTTATAATTTCAGATTAAAAGGAGGAAGTTAATTACCCATGGTTGAAGCAGATCCAGCCTGGTCTTCAAGTAAATGGTAAAACTATATTCGATGTTCCCAAAGGGATTGATGCCAACGAAGGTTGCTCATTATTCTCCATACAAACAGTCAATCTATAAGTTTTATCGTACCTTCTTCATTTTTAGGTGTTATTATGAGCAAAATTAATAAGGAAATAATTTTTTTATTATTTTTTTTTATTCTAATAATGATAGCTGGGTTATTTATAGAACCTCCAGTTGATAAAGAAACGCCGGATTCTGAATCGCAAGTAGGTGGTCTGTTTATTCAATTTAAAGATGGAGTTTCTGAGTCAGAAGTAAAATCCATTCTTCAAAACTATAACATGACTCGGAACTATAGAATGGAATATAATACTAATCATACGGATGAAAGATATTACATAATGGTGGATAAAGATAATTGGAGTGACATCAGAGATGAACTTGTTGAGATGAAGGAAGAGAAAAAAGATTGGACTATATCTTCTCCTCATGTTATCAGAAAAGGAGATTATTACGTTCTTTCGGTCTCTGAACAAGCAACTCGGAACAGAAAATTTCTTGCAATACTCACTAAATATAATGCCGAAGTAAAAAGGTTTGTTTGGTGTAATATTCGTTTTCTTTATAGTGATGGTCCCCTAACGTATTGGATTCCGAGAGAAGATGCAATAAGGATAAAAAATGAGCTTGAACAAAACGAAAATATATATACTGTGCAGTTTGATTACCTTTTTCCTCCAGATGACAACACAACCTAAGAAATCGTCTTCATTCCAGTCCGAATTTTGCTTTAATTAGAATCTGCTTCAGAACACATTTTGTTGTGATTGAAATAATAATAAAAAACGAGAGTTTTTTAGATATTTGTAAAAAGAATGGTCACTCAAAGGGCAATAATTCCTGAGTCAACGAAATTTAATGAAAAAAACTAAAGATGGAGATCTAAATGTAAAATCCGGTGAAAAGAAAAATAGTGAAATCACCGGATTAACGCAGTCGAACTGAAAAATCAACAGCATCAGATCATTAACTGTATAAAACACGACTTTAATCCATAATCTTTGCTGCACTTGATTTTGTTTCTCAAGTGCATAAGTCCTATGGATTATGAAGCTTATCTCACTTAGTGTTTTATCTAAAGTTATGTGATTTGAGCCTGTATTCTCACAATTATTTCTTTATTCTCATAATTAGAGCCTGTACTCTCGCAGTTATTATCTCACTTACTTGTAAGCAATTATACGGAACTTTTTCCCCTGATACCCATATCTCCAGAATTCAAGATGTAATGGACTGTTGCGGAAACAATCCTTTGTTACCTCAACTTTTGAAAAACCTGCCTTCAGCAACAATTCTCGATCATATTGCGGTCGCTTATGCCGAATCATTGGCAGTTGCTCAAATCCATTGCCTGGGGAATTGTGCTGTTTCTTTTTCCTATGTTTTCCCTCCATGAAGAGATTAATCAGGTCTGAGGTCAATTTCAATACATGGTAACGCAAAGAAGACTGATCTCGCCTGTAATCACCATCATAGATAACGATTTTACCATCCGCTTTCAGCAGATATTTCCATCTAATGAAAGCTTTCTCCGGGTCATAGAGAGTCCAAACAACATCACGTGATACTATGGCATCAAGGCTTCCTTCCTTCTCGTTATCCAAAAGCACGGCGTCGCTTTTATATATTTTTGCATTTAACGCCTCCTTTTTGATATTGATTCTTGCATGCTCTACCATTCCCTCAGCACCATCAACAGATGTCACATTATGTTTTAGCCTGGCAAGCATAATTGTAAAAAATCCAGGCCCGCACCCAACATCAAGTACATGCAATGGTTTCTCACCAAGTACCAGTCGAAGTTCATCCTGCCAATGTTTTACGTCTTCTTCATTACTTAGCTGTTTTTGAATCACCTGGTCATAGCCTCCGGAATCGGCAGACCAGGCTTTTTCAATCTGTTCAAATACAGTTCCCAACATGCTTTGACCTCTTACTTTGCTATAGTGATCAACTGCCACTCTATGCCTTCATAGCTCGTCGGTGCAACTGTCACGTTTTGCAGGTGGGTATTATATACATATTGTTTATTGGGATAGCACAGAGGAACAACAAGGGCCTTGTCATTGATCAGCTTAAATATCTGGTCATACTTTGCCTGACGCGTTGCCTCGTCCTGTGTTTTAATGACCTCGTCAAGATACGTATTTAACTGTGGGTCATACCAGCACACGGACTTGCTGCCCTCGGGCTGATAAAACATGGAGCGCAAAAATCCGTGTGGATTCCACGAATCCTCATATGTGCGGTAAATAATCATGTCAAAATCACGGTTTTTCCAGATTGCATCATAGTATGCCGAAGTGTCCAGTTGCTTAAGCTGAACGTCAATTCCGACCTCTTTGGCTGCCGCCTGGAGATATTCACACATAGATTTCCAGCTTGAATATTCCTCAGACTGAAATACAAGCTTAAGGGACAGCGGCACACCGTTCTTGTCAACGATTCCATCCCCATCACTGTCCGTATATCCCGATTTGGCCAGCAGTTCTTTTGCTTTTTCGGGGTTATATGAGTATCCCTTGCTGTTTTCATCAGTGACGTATGGTACCGTATCAGGTAAAATGCCCTTTGCGGCAATAGCGTCGCCTCCAAATATATTTTCCACGATGCTGTCTTTGTCTATTACGTAATTTAACGCAAGACGGACATTTTCATCCTGCAGTGCGGTATTTTCTTGATTTAGCATGAGGAAAAATCCCAATGTGCCTTCAGTGTTTTTAACAGCAAGATTTTTTGATGACTCAATGATCGATTTGCTTTCGGAAGGCAGATCGGCCAGAGAAAGATCAGCTTCTCCACTCTGAAGCGCCATAATTCTTGATTCGCCATCAGTAACTTTTCTGATGGTTATCTTTTTAATATTCGGTTTTGTTCCGTAATAATACGGGTTGGGTACCATAACCACCTCTTTCTCGGGAACATAACTCTCCACCATCCACTCACCTGTGCCGATCATTTTTACAAAGTTGCCGTTTGCATCAAATGAATTTTCAGATGCGATGCGGAAAGGTCGGGGATAGGTTAGTTCGATTAATACTGGGTAGCATTTTTCCTTAAATGTCAGCCTGACTGTGTAGTCGTCTAATTTCTCCACATTTGTAAGCGGTGTGGTAAAACTCGTTGGGTCCCAGTGCTTCGCACTGCTTACCACGCTGTCTGCGTTAAAGCTAGTACCATCTGAAAATTTGACATCTTTACGCAAGTAAAAAGTATACTGTGTTCCATCATCGCTGATTTCCCAGCTTTTAGCAAGTGCCGGCTCAATCACGCCGTCTATTCCGTATTTAACCAGCGGTTCGTACACCATTTCATAAAGGCACATTTCCGTGCTGGAGTTTATTGGGCTTGCATCTTCTGGATTCAGCTCATCGGATACCATAATTGTAATGGAATCTGCCTGATTACTAACGGCTGTGGTGTTGGCATCTGAAGAACCAGCAATTCCGTTTTGCGTATTGTTTGACGCTTGATTCGAGATGCATCCACTCAGCAACAGCACCAATGATAGTACCGACGCGATAATTACCCAGATATATTTTTTCTTCATTTTTCATTCTCCCTTTCTTTAATGGCTCATATAATGTAGCATGCTACAATGTGTCATGGTATAATGTGACATGCTATCAAATGACCGCTTGTGACCTCCTTTAGCAATGGCTCTTCATTTATGCAACGTTCCGTACAGAAAGGACAGCGTGGAAAAAACCGACAACAGTGTTTTGAATCAGGTATAACTGTTGTATCAATTATACTCTCCATCATTCGTTTTTTTCGTTCTGCAGGCATCTTTGCTGGTATACACGAAAGAAGTAAGTTGGTGTACGGATGGAGCGCGTTCTGCATCGTGTTTTTCTTTAAATCGATTTGCTCCACTATCTTACCAGCATACATAATGGCCATCATATCGCAGACATAAGGCACGCAGTTGAGGTCGTGGGTGATAAATAAATAAGTTAAACCAAATTTATTTCGTAAGTCATTAAGCAAAGTCAGAATTTGTTTGCGCAATGAATAATCAAGGCTGGAAACAGGCTCGTCGCAAACAACAAACTCCGGGTGAAGAACAAGCGCACGTGCAATATTGGCTCGCTGGCGTTGCCCTCCGCTCAATTCTTTTGGATACCGCTGAGCGTATAAAGCATCTAGCTCCACTTGTTCCAATATTGTCTCTATTTTTTCTGAGCATTCTTTTTTTGATACTTTCTCGCTGTTTTCAATAACCTCAGCAATACTTTCTCCTATAGTATAGGACGTATCAAAAATGCTGCTGCTATTTTGAAAGATCATCTGGATATTACGTCGTAACGGGCGCATTTTTCGAAGGGAAATATTCGATATTGATCGCCCTCGGAACAGTGCCTGT
Source organism: Methanosarcina barkeri MS (assembly GCF_000970025.1). Lineage (GTDB taxonomy): Archaea > Halobacteriota > Methanosarcinia > Methanosarcinales > Methanosarcinaceae > Methanosarcina > Methanosarcina barkeri. The sequence goes on along the minus strand of NZ_CP009528.1, from coordinate 3,952,594 downwards.
CCTTCGGTCGGCGTTTCCAGTCCGGCCATCATTCTGCCAAGCGTGCTTTTTCCGCTTCCGCTCTCTCCAATAAGTCCTACTGAACATCCCTTCCGAATTCTGAGAGACACGCCGTTTACGGCAGATACCTGCTCTCTCTTTTTTGTAAACAAATTTTGTTTTTCGTAGGATTTTCGTATGTTTTGGGTTTCCGCCAACACTTCCATGGCCAAACCTCTTAGAGCGCCGCTGCTAGTAATTGGCGTGTATACGTATGTTGAGGATTACAGAATATGTCGTCTACCGTGCCGCTTTCCACAATATGTCCGTCCTTCATGATACACACGTCGTCTGCTATTTCTGCGACGACTCCCAAATCGTGTGTAATAAGCAGAATTGCAGTTCCGTCTCTTTTCCTCATCGAATCCAATTGATGCAGGATTTGAGCCTGAATCGTTACATCAAGAGCTGTTGTTGGCTCATCTGCAATGAGAAGCGGTGGGTGGAAAACGCTGGCGATGGCAATCATTACACGCTGACACATTCCTCCGCTCAACATAAACGGGTACTTTTTCATCAATTTCTCTGGCTGTGGCAGGCTGACCGCCAGAAGTTGATTGAGCGCAATGGTACGAGCTTGATTTTTTGTTATTTTTTCATGTATCAGGATTGCCTCTACCAACTGCTCTCCAACAGTTAATAACGGATTCAGAGAATCAATTGGATCCTGGAAGATAATGCTGGCATGGTTCGATATGTAAGACCGCATATCTTTTTTAGGCATAGAGAGTATATCTGTCCCTCCCAGGTAAATCTCACCACTTGAGACTACAGCATTTTTACCCTGAATACCCATTACTGCAAGTGCGACAGTAGATTTTCCACTGCCGCTTTCTCCAACAAGTGCGGTGATTTTTCCCATTCTTGCAACAAGGTTCAAGTCTACCACGGCGTGGATGTTTTGATCCTGCATAATGTAGTCCAGAGAAAGGCCCCGGATATCTAATGTAGCGTTTTCACTCTGAATTTCCTGGTCAGTTTTGTATTGCATTTTTCAGTCCTTCCCCCAGAAGATTAAACGCCATGACTGTAATCATAATTGCAATTCCCGGATAAATCATCAGCTGCGGCTGTGTCTGCATAAATTCTTTGCTGTCGCTGAGCATAATGCCCCACTCGGGCGTAGGCGGCTGCGCACCCAACCCGATAAAAGAAAATGATGCGATGGCCAGTATAATAGAACCAATTTCAAGTGTGGCCATTACAATAATTGTTGGAGCAATATTTCGAAGTATATGCCGAAAAATAATCTGACTATGAGTACAGGCGGCTGCTTTTGCTGCAAGAATAAAGTCCTGTTGCTTTATCTGCATTGCCATACCACGTATTATTCTTGCATAAGGTGCCCACCACACGCTGGCGATGGCAATAATCATATTTCTCGCACTGGGTTCTAACATACCGGCGATGGCTAATGCCATCAGAAAAGTCGGGAGTGATAAAAATATGTCAATAATCCGCATAATAAATGTGTCTATGCGACCGCCTGCATATCCGGACAGGAGCCCTATCGGAATACTAATTACCATCATAAGGCCCAGCACGCACATGCTGTATATTAGTGACATCCGTGCTCCCCAAATCAGACGGGATGCAATGCATCGCCCCAGATTATCGGTGCCAAGCCAATATAACGAGCTTGGGCCTTTTAAACGCATTGACATATTTACCTTAAGTGGGTCATTTGGCGCTATTACAGATGCAGCTATGGCAATGAAGATAATCAAGGCTACTATTACAAAACCGAAGACTGCTGCTTTTTGTGTAAGTATACGATTTATAATGCCATCGTATGAACTAAACCATGAGCTCGATCTCTTTATTGCTTGAGTTTTGACCTGCATCATATGTCCCTCTCATTCATTTTTAAGGCGCGGATCAATGATGCCACATATAATATCTACAGTCAGGTTAATTAACACCATCAAAAAAGCCATAAACAGCACATATCCCTGGACTACTGGGTAGTCTTTCAGCTTAACTGATTCGAGTGCCAGATTTCCAAGCCCGTTCCATGAAAATATTGATTCAATAATGGCAGATCCAGCTAACAAAGAGCCGAATCCGATCCCAAGCTTGTTGAGTACAGGAAGCGTTGCGTTTTTTAGAGCATGTTTTGTTATTATTTTATATTCACTCACTCCTTTTGCTCTGGCTGCACGGATATATCCCTTGTTCAGTACTTCCTCCATATTTGTACGAATTAGTCGGACATAAATCCCTCCACTGCATATAGACATTGTAAGAGCAGGTATTATTGGAAATTTCGTTGAACTTCCACCAAGCACTGATATTAGTCCAAGACGAGCGCCGAAAATATACAGCAGAATGAGTCCAAACCAGAATTCGGGCATTGATACACTCCAGAAACAGTATATTCTGGAAATCTTGTCGATCCACGAGTCGGAAAACACCGCCGATAAAATTCCAAGAGTAAATGAAATTATAATTAAAAACAATAGTGCGAGAAGTGCCAACTGTAATGTTTTTGGAAAATATTGAACAATCTCGTCAACCACCGGCTTGTCATTTGAATAAGAATAGCCCAAATCACCTCTCACCGCATTTTTAAGCCAACTGACGTACTGGACCAGCACCGGTCTGTCAAATCCCATCTCGGTTCTTATTTTCTCAATCTGCTCATATGTTGGTCTGTCATATTGTTTTTCAGCTAGCGTACGTGCAGTGTCACCGGAAGACATGCTGCCAAGGATGAAGGTTATTAATGAAATGGCTAGCAGTACAGGAATCAGTGTGAATAACCGTTCTCCTATGCTTTTAAGCACTATTTCACCTCCCGTGACCTGTGATGTTACTCGCCGCATCAACCGTATATAATTTCCATAACTGTTTTCCCACAAGAACTGTTTCCCAATAAGAGCTCTGTAAAAGCCGGGCTGTTTTATTAATTAGTCACGGTACCGACTAATACAAAGCCGACATTTTTAAAAATCGCACGATGTATATAAGAGACCAATTGTTATTTACCTGCTTCATCTTTTTTGAATCCACGCAGAAACTGTATAATGAAATATTTTGCCATAAGACGCAAAATAGTGTGTCCCTTTTATTTTTCTCCTCCTACCAAAAACGGAGGATGCATACTGTTTCTATCCTGCTGCTGTTCATTGAGTATCCGTTCACCCACTGAAGTATCTGCAAATACCTTTGAAAATCCGAGTTTAAGCATCATATCCAAATCCCACTGCGGTCTGACTTTGTCACTCATAAACAGCTTCCGGCTGAGTGCATCACCCTCAGCTTGATCTTTGTGCTGGTGCATTGGGTGCCCGTATTTCATAAGGATCTCTTTCTCCTTTTTTTCATAGACTATTTTCATATTCTCATCAAACAGGTGCAGATACCAGCAAGCATCAAAAACAAGAATCCTTCCGCCTGATCTCAGGACGCGATGCCATTCTTTATATGCTTTGGCAGGGTCATCAAGTGTCCATGTGAGATTACGGCAAATTAACAGATCAAAACTATTATCTGGGAATTTCAAACTCTGACAATCCATAGTCATCAGCTTTGCACTAGCACCTTCACGTCCAAGGTTAAAACGTGCAAATTCGATCATGTTTTCGGTTAAGTCTATACCAGTAACATTATGTCCGCCCTGTGATAATACGATTGGAAAGAATCCCGGTCCAGTGCCAATATCCAGTATATCAAGACAATCTTTGGAGGGTGCATATTCCAGTATCAAATCAGACCATGCTTTTCTCTCAAAGCCGTTTAGTTCATCCTCAATTGCTTCACTGTAACCCTGCGCCTCGCCTTCCCAATAATTTTTAATGCGGGTGTTTAAATTCATTTTTCTGTTCCTCTAATGTACAATATTTTTTGGCTAAATTCATGATAATCTTAATATAATTGCTATTTTCAGACAATGTCTTAGAAAATTCTGTATTTTTTCACATAACCTATTACAATTTTTCAACCAATTACTAGTGTTTTAACCACTTGACTGGCACATTTATTAAAAATATCACACTTTTATTAATTTTTATTATTAATTCTCTTTAATATAATTCAACATGATATATATCTTAGGATTTGGCTAACAAATGTTACCTTTCTTAAAAATTATGTTTTTATTATTACTTTTAATTACTATTTCCATTTAATGGAAATTAATATGTTATAAATATTGTTCTTAATGTTAATTAATAAGTTATTTATGTATTTTTTATAACGAATATATTAAAAAATTAGTTGAAATTGATTTCTCTCAAGTAAGCAATAACCCAGGAACCAGCTAAAACCCTCTCAACTGATAACAAATTGCAGTTGTTAACAGAGAGATCATATATCAAAAAAACGATATCGTTAAAGAATATACCCGGATTGAGTCAAAGAGTGGGCTCTCAAAATTGTCTAAAACACAACTTTAATCCACAGTCTCTGAAGTGATTGATTCTGTTCCTCAGTTCGTAAGTCCTAATTTATATAGTCCAGGGACTGCTCATTGATCATACTCACTAGAGTGTTCGCTGGGTCCCCACGTCGTAAGTCCGAATTGTACTTTGTCACGGTGGCGCTTCTCCTCGTCCTGCAATGGGCTATGAGACGAGAAAAAGATCGTATCGCAGCCAAAACTGCTAGCAGCATCTTCATGTCTCTACGGTGGCGCATATATTGTGAGAGCGGTCAAGGAGATATCGACAGGACGCACAACTCTGATCGTAGCACATAGGTTTTCGACGATCCGGTCGGCAGACCGGGTGATAATGCTAGCAAATGGGAAAGTTGAGAAGAGTGGCACATTCGACAAACTTGTCACTGCTAAAGGCTCTTTCGGCCAGTTAATGGCTGCACAGGTAACCTGACTTTAAGATAAACATGGATTTCTCTGGACTGCAGTGGGACTTCTTTCACATCTCCACTTACAAAATCTTGCCCAAGTACATGATGCCTATGTTGCGATTTGATTTTTTAAGGTTAATAATTAGCATCTGATCATCTGGCATTTCATACCTGCTGTATTCTTAAAATTATAGAAAAATGTGAAGCTTAAAAATTTCAATACACATTGTTACAAAATATTTATCACAGTGTATAAAATAATACTATTTAATAAATTATTAATACATTAAAAACCTGTTGAATAATATCATTACTAAATTATCGATGACTATGAAACTGGATGATGGATCCTGATGGCAGAGCCTCGTTTTTGGATGATATAAAAGTGGTCCAGTTCCGGTATAATTTGAGTAGTTAGAGGTCAACATGCGCAATAAATTAACAACACCCCCTATCCTTGCGATTATATTGATCGTTTTTTTGACTTTTTTAGTTTCGGGCTGTATCACGAACGGCAGCACAGATGACCAAGTGAAGACGATTACTGTAACCGATATGGAGGGACGATCAGTGACATTAAAATATCCGGTGGAGCGCTTTGTACTGATGGACTCGACGTGCACGGCCGAATTTTCATCGGTCTATGGAGAGGGGTTTGATAGCAAAATCGTTGGTTGGGATAACTATCTCAGAGAGAATTCCGGCGATATGTATGAGAAATACGTGGAAAAATTCCCGACAATGGCCGAAATACCAGATGTAGGCTCCCTGGACGATAATACTTTTAATGCTGAAAAAGTGATAGCATTGAATCCTGACGTCGTCATCATGCCCAACTGGGAATTCATGTGGAACGGAGAAGCAACAAAAGAGGCGCTGGCCAGGATGGATCAGGCCGGTATTCCAGTAGTATTTTTAGACTTCTACATGGAACCCTTGGAAAATTCAACGAAGAGTATTCAGTTACTTGGGAAGATCACGGGTAAGGAACAGAGGGCTCAGGATATAGTTGATTATTATGAGGAAAAGGTCAACAGCGTATATTCCCGCCTGGAGAAAATACAGGGAAAGAAACCCACCGTTTACGTCGAATGTGCATATAACGGCCCGGATACTTACGGCATATCTTATGGGGACGTAGCATGGGGAGATATCGTTAAGAAAGCGGGTGGAGACAACATTGCAGAACCGGTTTTACTCAACAAAAGTAAGGCTCTCAGTGCCGAATATCTGGTCAATCAGAGTCCGGACATCATCATATTAACTGGAAGGAACTGGTCTACTCCCGGATCGCTCAAGATGGGCTATACTTTTACATCGAACGTAACGAAGAGCACGATGACGCCATTCGTCAACCGTCCAGGGTGGGATACGATCAATGCAGTAGAGAATCGGAAGGTCTATGGCATATATCACGGCTATTGCTCGGACGTATTTAACTTCGTTGCACTGGAAACATTCGCGAAATGGTTCTATCCAGAAGAGTTCAAGGACGTGGATCCTGTTGATACGCTCAAGGAATATCACAGAAAGTTCATGCCCATAGATTATAGCGGTACGCTGGTGTACAGATATTATTAACAAATGCAGACTTGAGGAGTAGCACTTGGGATGAACGTTAAAGCAAAAGAAGCATACAAGAAAATGACAGGGAGGAAATATCTTTATCTCCTCTCTATTTCTGTAGTAATCTTCCTCACTTTTATCCTTGACATTATGACAGGACCGGCGTCTTTATCGGCGAGCGAGGTCATTTCAACGATATTCTTTCCTGCATCTAGCGAGCGATCTGTCCAGGTAATTGTTTGGACCTTCCGCCTGCCAGTCGCCCTCATGGCAATCGTGACCGGAATAACTTTGGGTCTCGCCGGCGCGAACATGCAAACTATCCTCGATAACCCCCTGGCTAGCCCTTATACACTTGGAATATCCGCAGCCGCCGGTTTCGGCGCCGCGCTGGCTATCGTGTTTGGCGTTAGAGTGCTGCCGTTCACTGATACTTTATTCGTGCCGGTTAATGCATTCGTGTTCTCGTTAATCAGCTGCATGGCAATATATGGCATTGCCAGTTTCAAGCGAGCCACCTCCGAAACCATCGTGCTTACCGGCATTGCCGTTCTGTTCTTGTTTAACTCTTTGCTGGCGCTCCTTGAATATACAGCAAACCCGGAGCAGGTCCAGGCCATAGTTTTCTGGCTTTTCGGCAGCCTGACCAAGACAACCTGGACCACTCTGGGTATCACGGTGGGAATTGTTTTGATGGTCATACCACTGCTAGCCATGGACGTCTGGAAACTCACCGCTCTCAGGCTGGGTGATGATAAGGCAAAAAGTCTTGGAGTGAACGTTGAAAAGATGAGACTAAAGGGATTGATCCTGGTTTCGATTCTTACGTCCACGGCAGTTGCATTCGTAGGCACCATAGGGTTCATTGGCCTCGTGGCACCGCATATAGCACGGATGCTCGTGGGGGAGGACCATCGATACTTTTTACCTTTTTCAGCGTTGTCCGGGGCGTTTATACTCTCCACCGCTTCGGTTCTCAGCAAGGCCGTTGTTCCGGGAATCGTATTTCCAATAGGGATACTCACGTCACTGATTGGCATACCGTTTTTTGTCTGGCTCCTTCTATCTAAAAAGAGGGGATATTGGTGAAGCTGGAAATCCAAAATCTCAGGTTCGGATATAATTCCAATCCGGTGTTAAAAAGCGTAAATATGGTTGCTGAGCCGATGGTCACTGCGATCATAGGCCCGAATGCGGTCGGAAAATCCACCTTGCTAAAATGCATATGCGGGATACTCAAGGCCGAAGGGTCAATAATCTTCAATGGAAAAGACCTGAAGGCATATCGAAAAGACGAGGTCATAAAAGCTATTAGCTACCTTCCTCAGGAATCCTCTACAAGTACGGTTATGACGGTGCTAGAGGCAACATTGTTGGGAAAGATAAATTCGCTTGGCTGGAGGATCAAGGATGAGGATCTGTCTGCATCGATGGATACGCTTGAAAAGCTCGGGATTGGAGACCTGGCGATGCGGCCAATGAACGAGCTCAGCGGTGGGCAGAAGCAAATGGTGTCTATCGCCCAATCGATCATCCGAAAACCCAAAGTGCTTCTCATGGACGAGCCTACGAACTCGCTGGACCTTCAGAAGCAGCTTGAGCTTTTTGACGTGATCCAGAACATCACGGAAGAGAACGGAATGACGACGATAGTGGCATTACACGACCTCAACCTGGCGTCTCGGTATGCGGGCAATGTCGTATTGATGAATGGCGGTAAAATCGTGGCTGCTGGAAGTCCGGCTTCCGTGATAACCGAAGCGATGATTCGAAAAGTCTATGGGGTCAACGCAAGGGTAACACTTGACGGTGAAGGTATACCACAAATCATACCAGTTAATTCGATGCGAAAATGTGGGATCAAAAAGGTCATAATGGGGTGAACATGACGGAATCTGGAAAGCTGGAACTCGACAGGACTAAGGAAGGAGTAAAGAAATACTGGGATTATGGGAGCAAGTTCTACGATACGGCGCCGGGGAACGGAGGGATCGAGGAAAGTCAGATTTGGAAAGAGCTATTATCAAAAACGATCGGTTCGAGCCCTAAAAATATCCTGGACGTTGGCAGTGGTACCGGAATAATTGCTATGTATCTGACAGAGCTGGGCCATAGCGTGACTGCAGTAGACTTTAGTGAAGGAATGATGGATGTAGCCCGAAAGAAAGCCCGGGAAAAGGGAGCGAATATTCGGTTCATGGAAATGAACGTTGAGAACCTTAACTTCGAGGACGAAACTTTTGATTGCGTTACTGCTCGGTATGTACTCTGGACTATGTCTCACCCGGAAAAGGCGGTAAAAGAATGGATCAGAGTTGTGAAGCCAGGCGGCAGTGTCGTCATTATTGACGGCAAGTGGATTACAAAAGGCCTACTTCCTCTTATATCCTCGGTGAATTTCCACATTTACCGATTTATAAAGTATGGAAAAAACCCCTTTACTTACGATTATAAGAAGGACATCAATGTTAGCCTTCCCAACCCTCATGGGGTCGATAAAGAACAGGTCGTGGAATATGTTTCTAAGGCTGGCTTAGCAGATATCGCTGTTACTGACTTGAAAAGAATTCGAGATATACAGCGAAAGCAATTACCCTGGTATTTAAAATATGCCAATGATCACCCTATTTTTATGGTTCATGGTATCGCGGTTAAAAATAGGTAAGCTTCGAGGTATTGTATGTCAATTAATGAAAACAAGATCAAGGAAGAGATCACGAAACGATGGGACTATTCATCGCAGCGCTATGATGCATATCACGGCCATGGGGTAAAGAGTGAGGAAGAAGAAGCAGCCTGGAAGGCTCTTTTCAGGCAGGTAATCCCTGGGGAAAGGCTAAGCGTTCTTGATGTCGGCTGCGGTACGGGCGAAATGAGCAAGATGCTGGCGGATATGGGGTATAAGGTGACAGGTATCGACCTGTCCGAAAAAATGCTTTCGGTGGCGAAGTCTAAGTCTCCTAGCAGTATTAAATTCAGGATCGGCGACGCAGAGAATCCCCCTTTTGATTAAGGAAAGTTTGATGCCGTCTTGACTCCGCCATGTGCTCTGGACGCTACCGAATCCTGAAAAAGCCCTTAATGACTGGCGAAATGTACTGAAGCCAGGGGGAAAAGTAGTCATAATAGACGGCGTATGGGATGACAGCCGTCTAGAAACACACCTGAAAAGAAATATAGGTGAGACTATGATACATATAGTCGAAAGGAACGATATATCCAAAGACAGTTATACTGCGGAAGTGAATGCTATACTGCCCAACGCGAAAGGTGTGCCCCTGGGTAAGGCTCGAGAATATATGGAAAAAGCCAGGTTTAAAGACGTGCGATCAATAGGACTGGACGATCTTATGCGAATCCAGAAAAAACACATGCCGCCCAGATATAAAATTGCCTACGAATATGAATATTATATGATCTATGGTCTGAAAGATATTTCAGGACAATAAAGTTTCGCTGACGCGAATATCCCGTTGCTTACAGCGATATGCGTCAGCACAACTTTGATTTTGAAAACAACTTTGATCTCGGAAATTTGTTATTAGTCAATAGCTCAACGTTGAAGTAATTTACTGGTTAAAAAGCTGGTCTATAAACCATTCTGGGTCGAACTTTTTTAAATCTTCATAGCCCTGCCCTATCCCGAAAAAGAGAATGGGTTTGCCTGTGATATAGGCAATGGATATTGCAGCTCCTCCTTTGGAATCCGCATCGATTTTTGTCAGAATGGACCCATCGATTGGTACAGCTTCATTAAACTGTGCAGCCCTTTCAACGGCATCGTTTCCTGCGACGGCTTCATCTACAAAAATTATAAGGTCCGGAGTGCTTACCCTGCAGATCTTTTCCATCTGTGACATCAGATTAAGGTTGGTATGCATTCGGCCTGCGGTGTCGGAAAGCACAATATCGATTTTATGGCCTTTTGCGTACTGCACGGCATCGTAAATAACTGCAGCAGGATCGGCACCAGGTTGATGTTTTATCATCTTTACTCCAAGCCTGTCGGCGTGGATTCCAAGCTGGTCGATGGCACCTGCCCTGAAAGTATCTCCTGCAGCAAGGACTACCGAATAATCCGATTTGAGCAGTCTGTGCGTTATCTTTGCAATGGATGTCGTTTTTCCTGTCCCGTTAATTCCTACAAAGACAATGTGAACAGGCTTTTCCTTGTCTCTTACGTACTTATCAAAATCAAAAGTATTCGCAGATACTACCTCAAGGATGGCTTTTTTCAGGGCTTCCTCTACAATTTCTCCGGTATTGCTGCCAATGCGTTTTGTTGTGCCCGTGAGTTGTTTTTTCACTGATTCCACAATTGCCTCGGAAACCGAGAGGGCGAGGTCACTTTCAAGAAGCCCCATTTCAAGTTCCCAGAGAGGCTCTTCGAGGTCATTACTATCCAGATAGACTTCCCTATTAAGGACCAGAGCTTTTGCTTTCTTTGTAAATCCTATTTTCGAGAATTTTTTGAAAAATGACTTTTTTTCTTCAGTTATGTTTTCAGGTACGTTTTCTTCTTCAGTTTTGCTCTCGATCGCCTTTTTTCTGTTTTCCAGTTTTTTCCTGTACTCAGCCTTTTTTCTGTCTTCTATCCCGGCAGTTGCAGGAGCAGCCGTTACAGGTTCGGCTTCATAACTTTCCTCTTCTGTCAGCGTTTCAAGAGCTTCTTCCTCAGGAATGGGCTCAATGTCCTCTTCAAAACCTTCTTCGGCCTCAGGCACAGACTCAACCACAGGTTCAATATCTACTGCTTTATCGTCAATAGTTCTGCTGAGCGCCTTTTTAAAATTCCCTAGTTTTTCTTTGAATTTGTTGAACACAGGATCCCATCCCAAAAAAGCCAATAAAAAATAGTAGTTAAGTCAAAATAAAAAGTTCTTTCTCAAATGCGGGCTTTGAGTTCAATCCTTTTGTTTCTAAGCCAGGTTTTTTAGGCCTGGCTGGGTTGTTGAAGCTTTGCAGCTTCAGCTTCCAGGGCCTGCATACCCTGTATATATTTAGTCAGTGAAGCACTCATTTGTTCAAGAATTTTCGTAAGCTGCTCTTTGCGGCGTTTCAGGGTTTCAATAGCTTCATCAGCGTTCTTTTCCGCACTAAAGCCTGCTCCAAGGTCCACAATAACCTTCTCTGCATTTTTTATTTCGGCGTAAACGAATGAGCCAAATCCAATCGGTACCATCGTTTCGGCAGTCTTACCTTCCGCTGAAACGGTTTTAAGCTCGTTGATGGTTACAGTTGCCTGGTCGCAGCTTGTAATAGAAGCCTGGACCATATTCATCTGCTGCCTTAAGCTTTCTGCCTGTCGCTGGAACTCCTGATGCCTGGCTGCCAGATTTCTGATATCTTCTTCACTGACTTCTACCATATCCTTCACTCCTCAGCAATGCTTTCGATCTGGATCTGGCTTCTTTTAATCCCATGTTTGCTTCCGAAGACAGAATAGACCTTATCAGTTGCGTTCTTTTCATTCTGACTTTCGACTTGCTTTGTGAATTTTTCCCAGGAATTTCCTGCTTTAAATTTGCCTTTAACAATAAAACTCTTCATCTTGGTCACCACTCTTGCTGCAACTTTTTACGAAACAGGTGGATTATAATATTACTCTAAGAACCCGAGGGCTTCCTCGATTCTTCCAAGTTCGGGGCCTGTAGTGTCTGAACCTGCCAGATAGTTCTTTGAGTTCGCAAGCAGGCCTGAGCCGAGCATCTGAGTCCCAAAGTTCGTAGTCCCTATATTTACCGGAAGCTCGAAGATCTTTTCCAGAGTTTCTATTTCCGAAGCTGTCACTTTCGGGTGCACTAAAAGTCCTTTGTTGGTGACAACTCCAGCCATTCCTACATTCTTTATTCCGGCAATAGTTCCCCTGTAAACTTCTACTTTGAGGGTATTGGCAATTGTTTCAATAGCTCTGTCTGACAGTTCTGGATGGACAAGGGCTGCGGAATCGTTTGCAAGCACGATGTTTCCTACTGCATTCAGCTTGCCCGGGAGGATCTCAGCTTCAACTCCGGTCAGTTCTTTCATCTCCCTGGCATCGGTCCCATATGAAAAAAGGAAACCGTTTGAGTTTCCTCTGGAAAGGGCTCCGATAACAACACTTCCGTTTACAAGAGTCTCAACGACCCTTGCATCCAGGGAATCCTCAAGTATAGCACAGGTTTCGGGCTTTGTTCCGGTAGGAACAAGAACGACATCTTCTGTGCAGGTTGCAAAGACACCAATCATTGAGGTGTCGTATATATCCACTGTTCTAATCATATTCTTTGAAGCTTCGAGTCTTCTGGTATATTTTACTGGGCGAGTTCTGCCTGTACCTCGCCATCTGCGAATTTTACAGCTCTGACCCGGATGGAAAGAGGAGGCTTTTCACAGCCTTTTTCCCAGAGGCGCTCATTAATTGATTTGTCCATTTTGACCTGCACAGAATCAACCTTCATGTGCCTTACAAGAAAACCTCTTACTTCAGTAACTGCTCTGTTTGCTCTTTTCCATGAAGGTACGTTCTTTACCTTTCTGAGAGGGATAGTATATACCTGTTCTTTTACCATGTCGTCAGCCATTTTTTCCACCTTCCTCGCTTACTTTACATCCAGGCTTCTTCTTCTCCAGTGCCTGCGTCTGGGATGGCTCACGACCTTCCTGTTAGTTTTCACAATAACCCACACTGGAACGCGTGTGTTCTGTTTGTGCGCCTTTGCAAGACGTATCTTCTGTCCTTTCATGTTATGACTCAAGTGGATCACACCTGTTGACCTGTAAATAACTTAATTTCGTTAACTTCTGGTTATATCCGATAATTAGCTGATTGTGATTTTAACCCTTAAATAATCGAGGTTTTTTTCTGCCAGGTAGAACCGGCTTTTTAAAACCATATCCGGTAAATTCTATGAAAACCATATCCGGTAAATTCTATGAGGGTCTTGTTTAATCTGCAGCAGTATAAGGGTTGAATATAACTCGATTATTGTATAAATCTTTATTCCAGAATTTTCCCCTTCCGGAAGACTTCCTTATTTTAAGGCATGCTTTCTTCAGGGTAGTTTTTTCTTGAAAGCACATGGGACTGAATATGGGAAGGAAATAGTTCCTTTATTTTCTCCTCACCGTCTCTTTGCCTGATTAACTCCCTGAGCTCGGCTTCGTAATCAGCTTTCTGAGTACTCTCACTCGGCCCTTCTTCAATTCTAAGGTAACGCTCTACAAGAATACTCACGGTTTTTTTGCCATACCCCTTCAAAGGGCAAATATACTGAACTCCCAATCGATCTTCGATACTTCGTATCTGTGAGATTGAGAGTACAGGAACTCTGTCATCCCTTCTGGTTCCATCAGCAATGAGTTCAACTTCCGGATCTGAAGCAAGAGTCTCTACGGCTTTTTCGTGGATATAATTTATAGCACTTTTCGGGAAACCGTTCTTCATTATTTCTTCGTAAGCCTTTTCAAGGATTTCTCTTTCCAGAAAAAGAACCCTGTGAGGAAACCCTAACTTTTTTGCAGTTTTTGCTGCCAGCTCACCATTGGGAAGCAGGCCGAAGCTGCAGGTTACGAGTTCTATTTCAAAAAACGGTTCCATCAAAAGGGCAGAGAGCGAACTGTCCTTGCCTCCGCTAAACAGGACCGAAATTCTCATTGTTTTTAAACTCTGGTTATAGATGTCTTACGCTTTTTTGGCTGCATCTTCATGAGAAGTGTTTTAAGCTGTTCATCACTGATTTGAGACGGGAGCCTTCCACTCTGAGCAAGCGAGATCAGCTGCATTTCGAGCTGTTCCACAAGAGCAGGTCTTGACATCTTTAAGGTTGTAAGGCGCTCTCTGGCTTCAGGAGTCAGGATCTGCCTCATGATGGCCTGCTTCTGAGCTTCCATCTCAGCTTTTGCCTGTTCCTGCTGATAAGCTGCCTGAACGTCAGACTGTTGGTTCTGTGCCTGCTGCCTCTGAATTTCTGCAAGCCGTCTCTTTCGGATTTCGTTGAGTTCGTCATCCATTGTAGACATGGCAATCATCTAAAAAACCGGTTTTCCGGAGCAATCTAGATTAAGATTAATAATATCTGGGTTAAGATTAATAATATTTGAAAGGGAATCCTATGGATTTGTCAGGTCCCCTTCGGATGGAATTTTTCTCAGTATTTTGCAAGTTCAGGGATCTTCTCAAGAAGTTCCTGCTTGAGCTCATTGGCTGCATTATCAAGCATAGAGCGTCCCTTTGCAGATACTGTTCTTCCATCCTTTACTTTTTGCAGGTAACCTGCAGCTTCAAGCTGCTGTACTGCCTTTCTGGCAATCGAACCGCTGCCTTTTGCTTTGTGGTATGGCTGTGATCCGTTGTCTTTCCTTCCACCGTATATTGATCTGAGCCTTTCAATTCCTACAGGCCCGTCAGTATAGATTTTCCTCAGGATCGCTGCGGTTCTGATATACCACCAGTCATCGTTGTTTGGAGGGAGTTCTTTGTGAACTCCGGTCTTTACGTTCTTTGCCCACTCAGGGGGAACGACATTTTCATTTTCTTTAAGTATGCCTGCAACCTTCTCGATGAGTTCCATTGCAGGGACATCAAACACTGTTGTCATGCATGCCACCTTTTCTAAATTAGGTTGTCTTTGCAGGTCCTGAGAGATAGTGCCGATTCTACTCCCCTGGCTGCCAGAAATCTACTTTTTCCCGAAACGAGGTAACTCATTCTCTTTCGAGAGGTCCTTTCTTATCCTTGTAGCTGGATTTATGGACTCTTGTGGTTTGGGCTTTCAGGCCCGATAAGCCGGTAAATGTGATTTTTAGTTTTAACTGGAAGGAGGTTGATATATTTATCAATTACTGTGTTCAGGCATTCATATACAATCGATCAGGTGAAATATAGTATGAAAAATTTCAAACTGAAAAACGATCTAATTGTATTGAGTTAACTTTTGTCAATTGACGCAAGTGCGAACATTCAGCGTAATTACTTTCAAGCTATAAAAGCATTTTGCGAATTCATGGATAAGCGCCTGATGAACTTATTCTGGAAGCTAAACAGGGAGCCAAACCTGGTCTGTTGATGGGACATAGAGGAATTAAAATACGTCTCACTAGTTTAAAGAAATCTCTGCTTAGGTAAGACTGTCCTCTGATACCAGAACAAACACCTTACAGTATTATATTGCTTTGTATCTGTTTCCTCAGATATCTCAAAAGTATTTTTGGAGCTTTTTCCATGAATGTCTTCAAAATTTTAAATTTAGCTATATCGTATCTGGCTTGATCTAGAGAGTACTCCGAAAATAACTACATTAAAGGTTCTTGAATCAAAAAACTTCCATTTTCAAAAGGGAGTTTGCTGCCAATTCACTATATCACATAATACAAATAGTATTGCTGCAACTAAAACAAACTACATAAAACTAACGATCGGTACAAGACCATTTATACTCTGAAAACAAAAAAACCTTTCAAATTGATAAAATGATACGAAGATCAGGGCTAAAAAGTAGTGGTGAATTTTTCAAATCTATAAAGACGCAGCTCCCAAAATATATGCCACTTTTTGTTTCTAGTTCTTCAATGACCTTATGATTGGGCAAAGTATAAACTGCAATAAGTGATCTTTGCACATATTTATGTGTCTAATATTCTTTTAATTTCAATGTTTTCTTTGTCATAGAAAAGAATTGACTTAATATAAAACTCGATTTATAGATTGGAATAAATATGCTTATTATTTTATTAACCTTCTTTATATTGATAGAAGGATTTATGTAATATCGCGTTTTCAACCATTTATCGTTATAAATTAAATATTTAATATACTGAGGTACTACGCGCTGGAGAAATCAAGATGTTAACGTACTTCATGTACGAGTAACTTTCTTAGAATTATCGCACAGAGAGTGCCTTAACCACGGTACAGCCTAAATAACAACGAATCTAAAACGAGGCATACCATTGACGAAAGTTGTAGAAATCTCTCCAACCACAAGACTTGAAGGCCACTCCAAGCTCACCCTGAAGGTAGATGACCAGGGTATTGTTGAGCGAGGAGACTGGCTTTCTATCACCCCTGTAAGGGGTATTGAAAAGCTCGCTATAGGTAAGACAATGGAACAGGTCCCGAAGATTGCTTCTAGGGTTTGCGGTATCTGTCCTATTGCCCACACACTGGCAAGCACCGAGGCTATGGAGGCTTCGATTGGCTGCGAGATCCCCACGGACGCAAAGCTCCTGCGGATCATTCTCCATGCCGCGAACCGTATCCACAGCCATGCTCTGCACAACATCCTGATCCTCCCGGACTTTTATATTCCTGGGACGGAAAAGAAGTTTAACCTGTTCGCCAACGAGCAGCCTGCCAGGAGCGTTATGGCAAGAATTGTCCGCATCCGCGAGATTGCACAGACAATTGCAGCCATCGCAGGTGGCGAGGCGATCCATCCATCCAATCCGAGGATCGGCGGAATGTACCACAATGTGAGTCCCAGGGCAAAGCAGAAAATGGCCGATTTGGCGAAAGAATGTCTTGTCCTTGTTCACGAGCAGATGGAATTCATGCTTGATGTTATCAGGAACATGCAGAACCGGGAGTTTGTCGAAGTTGGAGGCAAGCAGATCCCACTGCCTAAGAAACTCGGGTACCATAACCAGGGAGTTATGGCCACAGCCCCGATGTACGGGTCATCCAGTCTGGATGATAATCCCACATGGGATTTCACTCGTTGGAAAGAAACCCGTCCATGGGACTGGTATATGGGTGAGGTAACAATTGATCTTGAGGATCCAAGCTATCCGATCGGAGGCACCACGAAGGTCGGCACCAAAGCCAACCCCCAGATGGAGTCTTGCACAGGTGTCCCGACCTACGACGGACAGCCTGTTGAGGTTGGTCCGAGGGCAAGGCTTGCTACATTCAAGAACTTCG
The DNA here is from genome assembly GCF_000970025.1 of Methanosarcina barkeri MS. Classification (GTDB taxonomy): domain Archaea; phylum Halobacteriota; class Methanosarcinia; order Methanosarcinales; family Methanosarcinaceae; genus Methanosarcina; species Methanosarcina barkeri. The sequence continues at coordinate 3,935,280 of NZ_CP009528.1, read as the reverse complement.
ATGAGAAGGGCACTTTTGCCCAGCACATCGCCAGGCAGATGGAATACCCAGACTGCTGCTACACCATCCTCAACTGCCTTGACAACCTGAATACCTCGGGTAAGGTCCTTGCCGATCATATCCCTCAGGGAGATGGGTCCATGGGCTGGGCTGCGAACGAGGCTCCGCGTGGGAGCAATATCCATCTTGCACGGGTGAAGGACGGAAAGGTGCGGTGGTATGACATGCTTGTGCCCACTACCTGGAACTTCCCTACCTGTAGCCGTGCTCTGACTGGAGCGCCCTGGCAGATTGCCGAAATGGTCGTTCGGGCTTATGACCCGTGCGTTTCGTGTGCAACCCACATGATCGTGGTGAACGAGAAGGAAAAAATAGTCGCCCAGAAGCTCATGCAGTGGTGAAGGTAATGGAATCGCTGTACTCCGAGATCGTGGTGGCAGGCTGCGGCAACCCGCTCTTTGCGGATGATGGGTTCGGACCTGCAGTTGTGGAAAAACTCAAGGATCTCGAACTTCCAGAGAACGTCACGGTTGTTGACGCAGGGCTTGGAGGTCCACATTTTGTTTTTACTCTTCTCAACCCTGAGTCCACAAAGACTCTTATCATTGTGGACATTGCGGACTTTGGTGGGGAACCCGGCGAGCTCAGGTGGCTCTCTGTTGACGAGCTTCCTGTGGGGAGTTACCGGGACGCCCACTCATGGGACCTGACCGAGCCGCTCCAGTACATCAAGGACGATATCCGGGTCCGTGTCCTTGCATGCCAGAAGAAATACGTTTCTTCTCCCGAGATGGTCATCGGGATTACAGACGAGGTACAGAGAGCCATTCCAGACGCTGTATCCGAGATACTAAAGGAAATCGGAGTGAACTATGGGACTGCTTAACTTCATCGAGAAAACCATGGGCAAGGGAGCCCTTTATGGTTGTGATGGAGAACAAGGCGGAAGCTACAAAGGAGAAAAAACCAGTGACAAATAAGATTAAGATCGGTCATGTACACATGAGCGGCTGTACCGGCTGCCTTGTGTCTCTGGCCGACAACAACTTAGGACTCATCAAGATCCTGGACGACTATGCCGACCTCGTATACTGTCTCACTCTTGCTGACGTCCGGCATATCCCGGAGATGGACGTGGCGCTCGTTGAGGGATCGGTCTGCCTCCAGGACCATGAATCAGTAGAGGACATAAAAGAGACGCGGAAGAAGTCCAAGATCGTGGTGGCTCTCGGTTCCTGCGCATGCTACGGGAATATCACCAGGTTCAGCCGCGGCGGGCAGCACAACCAGCCACAGCACGAGTCTTATCTCCCAATAGGAGATCTCATCGACGTGGATGTTTACATCCCAGGATGCCCCCCGAGCCCGGAGCTTATAAGGAACGTCGCTGTCATGGCGTACCTGCTCCTTGAAGGGAACGAGGAACAGAAGGAGCTTGCAGGCAAGTACTTAAAGCCCCTCATGGACCTTGCGAAGCGCGGCACTTCCGGATGTTTCTGCGACCTTATGTACGATGTGATCAACCAGGGCCTCTGCATGGGCTGTGGCACTTGCGCTGCATCCTGTCCAGTGCATGCGATTACTCTTGAGTTCGGGAAACCACAGGGTGAACGTGACCTATGCATTAAGTGCGGCTCCTGCTACGGCGCCTGCCCGAGGTCTTTCTTCAATTTAGACGTGATTTCTGAATTTGAGAACATCAGCGAGATAATTGCTAAAGCGCTTAAGGATGGTGAGAGTGATGATTGAAGATCCGTATCTCGGCAAATACGTGACATGCGTTTCGGCGCGGAGCACGGACAAGGAGATCCTCAAGAAAGCTCAGGACGGCGGAATCGCCACCGCTCTCATGGTCTATGCCCTTGAAGAAGGGTTCATCGACGGAACTATTGTGGCAGGCGAGGGCGACAAACCCTGGCAGCCAAAACCGGTAGTCGCGATGACCCGCGAGGACATCCTTAAGGCACGAGGAACAAGATACAACATCAGCCCCCAGATTTCCTGGCTCAAGGAGGCTACACGGTCCTTTGGCCTTGATAAGGTAGGGGTCACCGGCGTTTGCTGCCAGATGCAGGCAGTGAGGAAGGCTCAACTTTATCCTATCAATATGCGAGATGTCCCGGGCAAGGTTGCTTTTACAGTGGGGCTTTTCTGCATGGAGAACTTCTCGTACAAGTCCTTGCAGAGCATTGTCGAGGACCACGCAAACCAGAGCCTTGGCTCCGTGAAGAAGATGGAGATCACGAAGGGCAAGTTCTGGGTCTATACCGAACGCGGAAACGTCGCTACTGTTCCACTCAAGGCAACCCACAAGTACGAGCAGCCAGGCTGCCATGTTTGTCTTGACTATGTTTCTAACCTTGCCGACATTTCAACCGGCTCGGTCGGAAGCCCAGACGGCTGGTCTACGGTTTTCATCCGCACCAAAGTCGGAAACGAGATCTGGTCAAAGGCTGTTGCAGACGGCATGTTCGAGACAAAACCAATTGAGGAAGTCAAACCCGGTCTCGATCTCCTCAGGAAACTCGCGAAAGAAAAGATCGACAAGAACCAGAAAACAGTTGAGGAGCGCAAGACTTTCGGCATCAACAAGGGGCTACGGAACCCTTACGCCTAAAACTCCTCTTTTTTTGTCAGCGAAGCTATTGTGTTAGCTACGCTGAATACGGGGATGGGATGATTGGTTCTCATCCCTGTTTTTGATTTCAATGAAAGTGTATTGAAATTTCTGTTGAATTTTAATTGATTTTGTAGTCCTTTTTACTATCAAAATATAGTATCTTTTTAAGAAACTGTTTTTTAATTTATGTATCTTTATTTTAAACTAAAACTAACTTCAATAGACGCTGAAAAAAGTACCTATATGTTTCTTGCATTATTTTTGCATTTGATAGGTTGATCGGCAGAAATTCGCATATTCCTATAGCCCATAGAATTACTGAGTTCAGAAAAGCATAGGTAAAACAGACAAAGTAAAACATTTAAGTATTTCCAGTAAATCAATGTTGTTTTATTTAAAAAGTATTTGTGTTAGAAATACAGTATTTACTCAGTGGTTTATATGACAAATAAAAATTTAGTTTTTCAGTACAAGCATATTTTGAAACACGATGATAATCACACCATAGATAACTTGTCTCGTAAACAATTATATTTTAGTGATCCAGCTGCATTTGAAGATAGTGCTGATTTCAATATCATGATATATGAGACTATGACGGAAGAAAAAATTATAGATTTGATTGCTTTGAGGAGGAAGTGTGATCCTTCTAAAGCAAATGAGATACTAAACGATTATGTAAACAATGGTACTGTTAAAAAAGAAGGGAATATGTATACCTACTATCAAAAAGTAAAAAAATTGCCTAGAGTTTGCTGTTTTAGTAAAACATGTAATAGTCGTAAAATGTGGGAGAAACATGCTGATAATCACCAAGGTATTTGCCTTTGTTTTCAGTATACTGAGGAAACGAATGCAAGAGACTACAATAAGCATATATTTACGCAGCAGGGAGTAATATGTCCACTTTATGAAGTAATATACGTGCCTTCATTTAATGATCCAGATGCAATAGATATGTCAAATAGTTATAGACACACCCAAGCATCTGAGCGTGGACGTACAAAAAAAATCGATTATATATTCGAAGAGGAATGCAGAATAATCTATAGCAGGGACGTACTTGAAAATGATATACTTAATTATTTTGAAAGTGATCTAAAAGGAATCATTTTTGGTTCGAGGATAACCCGTAAAAATGCGGAATTAGTCTACAAAACTATACAAAAAAATTATGAGACTACTATAGAATTATATAAATCGATAGAAACTTCAGACAGAGATACAGTTAAAATTGAAAAAATACCTGATTTTGGCGAATATATTCAGAGCTTAACATAATTTGTAATTTTTAGGTGAGGGAACATAATCTACGTATCTAATATCTACGAGGGTGTCGAGAATTCCTGTGAATCCAAAGTTAATTTTTTGTGTACTGAGTATAATTCCATCTTTCAACATTGAATATTCAAACTACTAACTTCTTGGGAATTGTGATTTCACAGAAAATCAACACACTACCATTGAAAATACTTTTGCTTTACGCATTACTGTTACTCCTTATTTACTCACCACGTATGTAATTGTCTAATCTATAATAATGATCTTGTGCATCTAACAGTTTGTTATTTGAATTATTTTTAGCTTCATACATAGCGTCATACACAGAGGAATCTTGTGACATATCTAAATTCCATTTCTGTACTGCTACATATCTAAATTCTGCTGCACTGATATAATCATTTAAAATTATATCCCATTCATTTTGCGCCTTTTGAAATTTCGAAGACGTAGGATCATACATATGATTATTTCGTAACGCAGTCTGTGCGTCTTTTACGACTTTATCGCAAGCATTTAAATTATCTAAATGCATTTCTTGATCATTTAACATATCAAGCTTGTCTAGCCTCATCATCTCCATATCTAATTTAGTAGAACGCAACCATGCTTGGTCTTCATCATTTTTTGTGCTTCCGCAACCAGAAACAAATATTACTGCCGCTATAATCAGAAGTAATGTAACTTTTCTATTCACTATTTGCACTCCTGATTTTATATTACAGATAATTTCCTTTATCTATTTCTTTATTATTATACTTAGACTAGGTGATGTAACTTCTTCTAATCTAATCTCATAGCTTATCACTTCCTGGTGAAAGCGACAATGAAACTCAGGATAAACCAGAGATCCACAGGACTAATTACTGTAGTCAATGCGTATCAACCTCCTTTGTGCTCAGCTCTATGTTCAGCTATCAGATAGCTAAACCAGATGCATGCTCCAGGAATATCGTAATGCGATATCTCATGCACAACAGATACGAACGACAATTAAACCAACTATAGACGAGATGAAGTTACATCAAAAAATATATCACAAATTATATAAAAAATTATGCACGAAATGCAGATACACGAGAGCATATCAACTGCTACACTAAAAATTATGATCTAGCAGGTTCCGTTGATACACTTCAATCTTCACTCTTTGTGTAGTTGCAATACCTTTGATTCTAAGCCGTTTTAAGCCATTATAGAGCAGGCAGTGTGCCGATATTTCTGTAAAATCAAAAATTTCAATAGGTTATTGAGTAAAAAATTCCATATCAGGAAAATAAAAATCCACACAGTATACGAAAACTTAGCTTTGAATTTACAGCAAATTCGCGACGGTGCCTTAAAAATCTAACACTTTGTTTAAAGTATTAGGTTGTACCCACTTTCCGCAGTAAATTTTCGTAGATTCATATTTTTACTGCTATCGATTTTCAATCAAACGTGGATTTATTAGATTTTTATGCATGCGTCATCGGTTAAGCATTAAATTCCCTCTCTTGTATGTGTTTTTTATATTAGTAATATAAATATCTCTGTATCTATGTCTCCTTGTCCCCCACTTACTCTTGAAGACTCTCTTCGGGAAATGTTTCCCGAAGAGTGGTTAAGGCAAACTGCCAAAGAAACTGGTCTTATAGTACGTGAACGTAAAATTGACCCTGTCATTATCTTTTGGGTTTTAACTCTCAGTTTTGGTGTACGCTTACAGCGTACACTTGCCAGTTTGAAACGCGAATATGAAACTGAGTCACAAAAAACCATAAGCGATAGCAGCTGGTACTATCGTTTCACTCCAGAACTTGTTGAGTTTCTTCACCAGTGTGTAATTCATGGCATGGGAGAGCTTGCAAAAGAACCTGGTAGGAAACTTAGCAAGAAACTCGAAACCTTCCAAGATGTTGTCATTCAGGACAGCACAATTGTTCGTCTCCATTCCTCGTTAGCAGACAAGTTTCCTGCAGCAAGATCAAGAACAGTAGCTGCAGGAGTAAAAGTTGGAGTTATGGTAAGTGCAGTTGCTAACGGACCTAGAACCGTTGCTCTGTACTCTGAAAAAACAGCTGAAATAAAGACATTAAAAATAGGTCCCTGGATCAAAGACCGTATTCTCCTTGTTGATCTTGGTTCTACAAAACTCAAATGTTGCAAGAGTTGAAGAAAATGGGGGATATTTTGTCTCAAGGATTAGGAAGAATATAGACCCTATTCTTGTTTCTATTGAAGAGGGACTTTCTAAGACAAAAAGCAAAGAGTTCGCTGGAAAACCTGTTAGTGAATGTATTAAGCAACTTTCTGGAAAAGATATTGATGCAGTTGTAAAAATAGAATTCAAAAGAAGAGAGTATAAAGGCAAGCAAAAACAGGACGAGATAAATGTACGTCTTGTTGCCGTATATAACGATGAGGATGAAAAATACCACATTTACATCACAAATATTCAGAAAGATATTTTGAATGCAAAAGACATTGCAAACTTATATGAGGCAAGATGGGACATAGAACTGTTGTTTAAGGAATTGAAAAGCAAATACTCGCTGGACGTTCTTGAAACAAAGAATGTGCAGGTAATTGAAGCTCTAATCTGGACAGCAATATTGACACTAATCGTTAGCAGAAGAATATATTCTCTTGTAAGAAAATCAACAACTCATCCTGAAAAAATGGCTAGATATACGCAGTTACGTTGGAGTACAATATTTGCAGAGAATGCATCAGATTTATTGACAGTAATTCTGCATAGATGTGGAATTCAAAGAACTTTTGAAACGATAATGAGTGTATATGAAAGTCAAGCATTAGATCCTCATGTAAACAGAGAAAGGTTTAGAGATGAATGGTTTGAGTAATAAATGAAAAATTGGATTCAAAAAGAGTAACAGAAGAAGGAAATAAATCCTTAACCGATGACCAATGGATTTTTATGTAGTAGGTAAAAGCAACTATGTGGTGTATTTAAAGGCAAAAAACGATATCATTCAATTTTCACCAAATGCCACTAAAAATCCAAATTATTTGTACCTGTCCCAAAAACACTATCAGGAAAAATATTGATTTTCGAAAAAATACTGCGGAATGTGGGTTGTATTTAGGTACTGATATTTAGAATTTACAAAACTGTCGACACACTACTTAACTATATAAAAGAAATTAGTAATAAGTCAATTAAAAAAAGATTAAGCTGAGATTTTTGTTAATTGTATGTAGCCAAGTTACAATTGGTTACCTTTTCAGACTAGTGTCGAGTCAAAGCAAAATGTCGTATAAAATCGATTGAAATTATTCGTAATTATTGAATCCTTGAGAATTGACGCGACACTAGTGACTTATTTCTTAAATTCAACTCCATACTTTGTTTATATTCTCTATCTCCTTTAATCAAACGCCAATGCCTAATCCTTTTTTACTTATCCAAAATGGATCTTTTTCAGGTTGGATGACTAAAATATCAATTGGGTTTCCAACGGTTTCAACTACATTTTGAAAACGCATCGTATTGATTGTAGTTTCAACCGCGTATTTAGCAAAATCAATTGCGTCTTGCAATGTGAAAAAATTCCATAATATTGTTTGAGCTGGCAAATCTGTATAAGAACCATCGTTATTCTTTAGGCTCACAGGTTGCAAAAGTCTTGATAGAACCAGAGCTTCTCCAGCCCAACTCGCGCCTTGAGTATTAGTATCTATTTTTTCTTTAATGCTATCAATAATTCTTACATTATATAAGGATTGTTTAAAAGTACCTTCTATTTTGTTATAACCAGCTACTAAAAAAGTTGCATCAGGTATGGGATCAAAACTTCTGAAATATTTTATCAGCATGTCTGGTATTTCATCAACTTTCTTTTTAGTATTTATTTTTTCTCTAATAAATGATTGTATATAACTTGTTATTGGCATACCAAAAATTGAAGCATCACCACAAACCGAAATACCACATCTGTTTGGACAGATAAAGGTCTTGTCCGTAGTATTTGTAGAATGTATTCCAATATGTTCAATGACTTTCTTATTTGGCAAAGTTTCCGTATATGAATAGGTTGTCCGGCTATCACTTGCTAATACAATACCTTCTCCAACATAAACAGCAATAATAAAAGAAATGGTTTTTTCTCCTTTGTCTTTTTTTGTTTTTATTCAAAAGTGCTAGTAATTTACTGGTATACATTTATAAAATATTCGGTTTTGAACCACATTTTTATGAAAATGATACGACTCAAGTGAATTTTGTAAGGTTTAGAGTTCTTTACACTCCACAGTTTTTTAGCTCATGAAATGAGTCTTTTATAAATCGTAAAGAAATTTGTAATTAAAATTAGCACAAAACTGGCTAAAATACATATCTTTTATAAAAATCGACAAGTTGAAAGTCGAAGTTACGGAGCGAAAAACAAATATGAGAACAAAAAGACTAAAAGATATAATAAAAGCCGAACAATTACGATAAAAACCAAAAGGAGACGTTAACATTAGCTGTGAAAGTAATAATATGAAAGTCACTTGCGAAGTCAGATGTAACAAGCACATAGGATGGTTCAATTCACCCATATTTTTTGGCACACAGCAGCTTTTCGAAATGGTTGTTACACAAGGAAACAGAGTAGAATGTCCATTTGGTGGAGAAATGATCAATTGCGACAAAAGCAATATGCGATTCAGAATATGGGACAAAAACGGAGAAATACAAGAATTCTATTATGAGAGAGATGATGACGGAAAAATAATACTAAAAACGCGCCGTTACAGAGATGAAGATGAAACACTAGAGTGAAAGCACATAGTTTTATAACAGCTCTGGCTCGGCGTTCATTCTAAAGGCATACAGGATTGAGATATTAGGCTTCAAGAATACAATAGTTTTCACCAAAACAACTGCATTTTGTAGTGAATCTTAACTTTTGTTTTACAATTCTAGGACTCAGTACCAAAATCTAGTGATGAATGTAAAGTTCAAAATCACTAGATTTTGTAATTAGTCACAATCCTTGTGATACAACTTAAAAATTGAAGTCTTTAGACGTCGAATATTGATTTTGATGATAATCGGATTCTTCTTGCTAATTCATATTTTCAATCAAAAAAGCGAAAATCACTAGATTTTGGAACAGAGTCAATTCTAGCCATATTATAATAAAAACAAAGTACTTTATGAAAAAAAGTGTATTATGGGCTGGAAATCTCTGGATGGAAAGTACAGCGACTTTTTAACATATAACGTTGCTATTCCTTTGATTCTTTGATTTATAGATAGTTTTTCAGGCAAATAACTAATTTAAGAGCTAAAAACAGCCACCTTTTGAGATTATGTTGCTATTATCTTATTATGCAGTTGTTTTCCTAAAAATACTTTATTGATATTCAAATAAAGTATTTTTTAAGAACTATTTATCAAGATAAGAGAAAGAACACAGTAGTTTAGGAAACTTGCTGCATTTTCTTGCCTGCTCTCTGGTAGCTCATTATCTGATTTTCTACAGGATTATTCTGCGTCAAAGGTAATAGCTTATCAGGCGGATCTGGCCTATCTCTAGTAGATTTTCCTTTACTAGGGCGTTTGCCACACAGACCAGATGCTCGCCTGCCTTCTTTTGTGATTGAATAAAACGAAAGGATTACCCTATATTCGGCAGGTCGACATTTCATTTTCGATGATTTTTAATGATGGTGATTTTGATATGATGATCCTTTACTATATGCAATTGTGAGGTTTACATCTGATCCAAACATAAAATCTCATACTAAACTTTAATGGAAAAATGATTTAGTGTTTATATGTGTCGTGGGAGTTGAGCCACACGTTAACCAGCTTTAAATCTAATGTATATTTATCAAATATTCAAAAACGATATCAAGAAAAATATTAAAATATCTTATGTCGACCTGCCGAATAGAGATTATAATTGACAAAACAAAATTATTCTAAGACAAAACAAGTGGCTCTCTTTCATCAGGATATGTTTAAATTGTAACAAACGAAATTATGCTGATATGGAGAGTGCTTCCCAAAATAAAGAGTTATTCGAAAAAATATCTTCATTCCTCAAGAAAGAAGGAGCAACAAAGGTAGCTATTTTTGGGTCTTATGCAAGAGGAGAAGAAAGACCAGAAAGTGATATCGACGTTCTTGTAGAGTTTTCTGAAACGAAAGGTCTGCTCACTATGGTTAGAATTGAGAGAGAGCTATCAGAGTTTCTTGGAGTAAAAGTCGATTTACTAACCGAAGGGTCGATAAGCCCATACCTTATTGAAGAAATTAAAAAAGAAGCAAAAGTGATCTCTGCATGAGAAAAAATGACTCGATTTATCTTCGCCACATCCTCGATTCAATTGAACGTATTGAAGAATATACTAGAGGTATGGAAAAAAAAGATTTTTCGTCTAGCAATCTAGTTCAAGATGGGACTATCAGGCAAATTGAGATTATAGGTGAAGCCACTAAAAACTTATCCAAAGATCTCCGCGAAAAGTATCCTCAAGTTCCCTGGAGGGACATTGCTGGAATGAGAGATCGATTGATTCATCATTATTTTGGAATTAATTTGGAAGATGTTTGGCATACTGTTAAAGTCGATATTCCTGCTTTAAAAGATGAGATTCTTGTGATACTCGATATTCTGAAGACTAAAAATAATGATGGCTCTAATTGAATAGTTTCACTGCAAAAATTAAAAATCAAGATGCTTTTCTTGTCCTTTCTCGGCTTCAACTTCAATGTAGAGTTCAATCGCCTCTTTTATCCTTCTGCTTAACTCGTCAAGCGTTTCAGCCTGAGTATGGCATCCAGGGAGTTCCGGAACAGAAGCTATGTAAATTCCATCCTTATCCTTTTCGATGACAACAGTAAACTTTTTTGTTCTGTAGTGTTCTCCTTTTTATAATACAACATATCCGTATGATCTTATATATCGCTGTAGAAAAATACTCTATGCATGACTATATCCTTTTTCTTCTTTTTCTGCCAGTGGCCGCCCGATATCTGCTCACTTTGTGAGCATGCGGGCGTGGAGGGAAGTTTTCAGATAAATTCTAAAAAGGAATTTGGCAACTCTTTTAGAGTCAACAAGGCGTTATGGGACCCCTACGCTTAAAACTCTTCTTTGAATGAGTGGAATACTCTTAATTCAACTTTTGGAGGGATTGGGCAAAAATATCCACTGTGAAACTATTTTTGCTCCTTAATGACTCTCTTATCCATATATACTAAAACCAAAAGTATTGTAGCGTAACCTCCTACTAACATTACAAATGTACTAATTCCAATTTTTAATAAGTCCGCAATTATTAATACAATGATCCATAAAAAATAACCTATCAGATTTCCTTTTATAGCTATTATGTCTTCATTTCTCGTTTTTTCGTCAATTACTTTTCTTGAGACTATATAATGTCCTGTGGTTACCATTAGAGCGGCAAGACCAACAGTAACCCAAACAATTATTTGATTAGAAATATTTAACAAAGTACTCGTCTTAAGAATTAAAGCCATTACAATAAAAAAAAGTACGCCTCCAAATATAATTCCTGAATTTTCTTCTGGCCTTTTTTTGCGTATTTTCATCAATATCACTCAGAAATATCTATTTTTATAACTGTTCTATTTGAAATAATATCAGCATTGCTTAAAAAATATTCCAAAATTTCCACCATAGCTTTTTGTTTTCC